>NZ_BAABBR010000001.1:782500-1098017 GCF_039538065.1 Sphingomonas rosea | reverse complement strand
GGACGCGGCCGAGGATCTGAATCTCACCGAAGACCCGTTGCTCCACGAGCAACTGCTGGCCGCCTTCCCCGCGCCGCTTCGCAAGGCGCATCGTGAAGCGCTGCTTCGCCACCGCCTCGGCAACGAAATCCTCGCGACCAAGATTGCCAACCGCTTCGTCAATCGGATGGGTCCGAGCGTCGCGCTCGACATCGTCGAGGAGGAAGGCTGCTCGCTTGGCCAGGTCGTCGCGGCATTCCTGACTGCCGAGCGCCTGCTCCAGCTCGACCGTCTGTGGGACCGGATCGACCATGCCGAGGTCACCGAGACCGCCCGTCTCGCTTTATTCGACATGGCTGCTCATAGCATCCGTGCGCATCTTTCCGACATCGTGCGCGCTGCTGGTGGCGAAACCCGCGTGTCCGAACTCGTCGCCTTGTTCGAGCCGGGCCTCAACCGGGTGAATGCCGAGGCGCGTTCGATCATTCGCGAAGAGGTCAAGGCGCAGGCCCTGGCGCGTCACGACACGATCGCCGCGATGGGCGCGAGCCCCGACATCACGCGGGGCCTCGTCAAGCTCTACGAGCTCGACGGTGCCTTCGGACTCGCCGGCCTTGCCGCGCGCAAGGAGCAGGACGTCATTGCGCTCACCGAGGCCTATGTCCGTCTCGGGGAGGTGCTCGGACTCGACTGGGCGCAGAGCCAGGCCTTCCGGCTCGCTCCGACCGACCAGTGGGAGCGCCTGCTCGTCGCGGGCCTGTCGAACGAGTTCGAGCAGCTTCGCCTCGAGTGGCTCTCGCGCCTGCGCGGCGACGATCCCGCGGGCTCGGTCGAGCGCTGGAACGAGCGCCATGCGCAGCGGATCAAGCAGTTCCGCTCGCTCATCGCCCGCGCCCGGGCGAGCGGCGGCGTGACGGTCCCGATGCTCGCGCAGATCGCTGGCCAGGCCCGTATCCTCCTCGCGCGCTGACGCGGGACCGATGCGCCTCGCACTGCTGACCCCGGCGCGCGACTATGCGGCGGAATGGGCCTGGGCGTTCGACGTCGAGGCCGCCGCCCTGCGCGAGGCCGGCGCCGAGGTCGTGTCGGGGCCCTGGACCGAGCTCGACGGCGCCGACGGCTTCGACCTCGTTCTGCCGCTGGTCACCTGGGGCTATCATCTCCGCCATGCCGAGTGGCTCGCCTTCCTCGACCGCGCCGAAGCGGAAGGGTGGCCAATGATCAATCCGCCCGCGCTGCTGCGCTGGAACAGCGACAAATGCTATCTCGCCGAGCTTGGTCGCAAGGGCATCGCCAGTGTTCCGACGCTCGAAGTCGATCACCTCAACGAGGCCGCGCTGACCGCCGCGCACGGCGTCCTCGGCACCGACGAGCTGGTGATCAAGCCGCCGGTGTCGGCCGCGGCCTTCGGCACCTATCGGCTCGGCAAGGGCGACCCCGTCCCCGCCGACGTGCATGGCCGACGCATGCTGATCCAGCCATGGCTCGGGCAGGTCGTCGACGAGGGCGAATACAGCCTGATCCTGTTTGGCGGCGAATATTCGCACACCTTGGTCAAGCGCCCGCAGGCCGGCGATTTCCGGGTCCAGCCGGACCATGGCGGCTCGACCGAACGGACCGATTGCCCCGACGGCGCGCTCGACCTCGCCAAGGCCGCGCTCGCGGCCGCGCCGGCACCGGCGACCTATGCCCGCGTCGATCTCGTTCGCGGCAACGACGGTGCACTGCAGCTCATGGAGCTCGAACTGATCGAGCCCGCACTGTTTCTCCACTGCGTGCCCGAGGCGACGAGCAGCTTCGCCGCCGCGATCCTCGCCGCCGCGTCAGCCGCCTAGGGCGCGCCCGAACAGCCACTGGCGCAGCGCGCTGGTGAGATTGGGCGGCCGCGCGACCTTCAAACGCGCTTCATCGACCTCGGCCACCAGCGCGTTGATCGGCAGCGCCGAATCGCGTGCCGCCACCTCGAGCGCACGCCAGAAGACGGGTTCGAGACTGATGCTCGTTTGGTGGCCGCGAATGAGGACGCTTCGCTTGACCGGCGGCGAATAGGTGAGGACTTCCACCCTCAGTACATGTGCTGGCCGCCGTTGATGGACAAGGTCGAGCCCGTCACGAACCCGGCATTCTCGTCGACCAGGAAAGTGACCCCGCGGGCGATCTCGTCGGCACGGCCGAGGCGACCGACGGGAATTCGGGCGACGATCTTGCCGAGCACGTCCTCGGGCACCGCGGCGACCATGTCGGTGTCGATATAGCCCGGTGCGATCGCATTGACCGTGATCCCGCTCCGCGCGCCTTCCTGTGCCAACGCCTTGGTGAAGCCATGAATGCCCGATTTGGCGGCGGCATAATTGACCTGTCCGTACTGGCCGGCCTGTCCGTTGATCGAGCCAATGTTGACGATGCGCCCGTAGCCACGGCTGACCATGCCGTCCCAGGCCGCCTTGGCCATGTTGAAGCAGCCACCGAGATTCGTGTCGATGACCTCCTGCCACTTGGCATGGTCCATCCGCTTCATCGTCGTGTCGCGCGTGATGCCGGCATTGTTGACGAGCACGTCGACCGGCCCGAGCGCCGCTTCGACATCCTTGACGCCGGCGACGCAGGCCTCGTGGTCGCTGACGTCCCACTTGAACGCCTTGATGCCCGTCCGGTCGGTGAAGGCTCGCGCGCGCTCATCGTTACCGGCGTAATTGGCGGCGACCGTCATTCCTGCGTCGCGCAGCGCGATGCTGATCGCTTCGCCGATCCCGCGTGTGCCGCCCGTTACGATCGCTACCCGTGCCATTTGTCCGCTCTCCTCCAACCGAGAGCCGAGCCTAGGCAGGCGCAATCCACCCCGCAAGTTCGCGGCGGATGATCGTTTCGAGCATATCCATCCCGATCTCGCCATCGTTGAGGCAGTCGAGCCGCGCAAAATGCGTACCGCCCGCCTCGGTAAATTCCTCCTTGCCGCGAATGCCGAGCTCCTCGACCGTCTCGAGGCAATCCGCCGAGAAGCCCGGCGCCGCGATGGCGATCTTGGTCACCCCGCGCGCCGGATAGGCCTTGAGCACCTCGTCGGTCGCCGGCTCGAGCCACTTGTCGCGCCCGAACCGCGACTGGAAGCTCGTGTCGGTCGGGATGCTGAGCCGCTCGCCGAGCAGCCGCGTGGTCTTGCGGCAGTGACAATGATAGGGGTCACCCTTGCGCAGCGTCCGCTCTGGCATGCCGTGATAGGAGAGGAGCAAGCGCTCGGGCGTAAAGTCGAGCGCCGCGATCTGTCGTTCGAGATCACGCTGGAGCGCGTCGATATAGTCGTCGGCGTCGTGATAGGGCGGCAGCGTCCGGAGCGCAGGCTGCCAGCGCATGCCGGCGAGCGTCGCGAACGCCACGTCGTTGGCCGTCGCGGTCGTCGCGGCACAATATTGCGGATAGAGCGGCGCGACGAGGATGCGCTGGCACCCTGCTTCCTTCAACCGCTCGACCCCCTTCGGAATCGCTGGCGCGCCGTAACGCATTGCCCAGTCGACGAGGACGTCGCCGCCGAGGCGCTGCTGGAGTTTGTCCGACTGGCGCCGGGTGATGGCGGCCAGCGGCGAGCCGTCCTCGGTCCACACCTGCTGATAGGCATGCGCGGACTTGGCCGGGCGGCTGCGCAAGATGATCCCGTGAAGGATCGGCTTCCAGATCGCCCGAGGAATCTCGATCACGCGCGGATCGGACAGGAATTCGGCGAGGTAGCGCCGCACGGCCGCGACCGTCGGGGCCTCGGGGGTGCCGAGATTGATCAGCAGCACGCCGATCTTGGGCGGCAGGATCGGCGGATGGTCGGGAGGAGGCTGCATGGTTCAGGCTATCGGGTTCAAGGGAAGACTGCGCAAGCGGCGACCGGTCGCGGCGGCAAGGGCGTTGGCGACCGCCGCGGGCGCCGCGATCGCGCCGAGGCCGTTGACCCCACCGGGCGCCTCGTCGCTAGCCAGTATTTCGACCAGTACCTCCGGCGTGCCGGCCATCGCTCCAACCGATGGCGCGATGGGCCCGGTGACGCGGCCATGGGCAAAGCTCGGCGCCGGCGCAGTGGCCTGCTGGATCGCCGAAAGCATCCCGCCCTCGACCTGTTGCCGGACCAGCGCAGGGTTCACCGCCCGGCCGCAATCCACCACCGCGACCAATCGGCTTACCGCCACTTGTCCCCCCGTTCCCACCGAAGCGTTCGCAACCACCGCGATGCGGCTGCCATAGGCGCTTATCGTGGAAAGTCCCATCTGGCTTCCGGCGCCGCCGCCATCCCACCCGCCGAGCGCGGTCGCCCGGACGAGGCAACGCGCGAGCCTCGGGTTACCGGTGAGCAGGGCCACGCGCTGGCTTAGCGGATCGCGCCCGGCGATCCGCGCCAGCTCGTCGATGAAGCTCTCGACGAAGAACGCCACGGCTCCGTGCACCTCGCCGCGGTGATAGCCGGTCCGGACCGGTAGAACGGTCGGCGCGACCTCGAGCGAGACGTTCGGAATCGCGTAGGGCAGCGGGTTGAGCGCCGAGGCCCGGAAGGTGCCGCGGTCCTTTCCCGACAGGCGACCCAGCGCCTTTGCCAATCCGTCGGTGCCGGCAAGCCGCAGGCGGAGACCCGCGACGCTGCCGTCGGGAAGGGTCCGCGCATAAAGCCGTGCCTTGAGCGGCGAGCGCACCGCATCCGAGCGGACCTGCTCGGCTCGGCCGACCATCGCCTGCACCGGTCGCCCGGTGTCCCGCGTCAGCTTCGCTGCGATCGGCACGAGGTCGTTCTCGAGCGCGGCGCCGCCCTGCCCGCCGACCGGCATGGCGTAGAGCAGCGTCCTCGCCGGATCGACCCCGCCCGCCCTTGCCGCCGCTGCCCGGGCGAGTTCCGGCGCCTGCGTCCCGGCCCAGAGCTCCAGCAGCCCGTCGGTGATCCGCGCGGTGGCGCTCGGCGGTTCGAGATCATGGTGCAATGCCGCCGACGCGCCGTACGTCGCGGCGAGTGGGCGAACGCCCTCGAACACGCCGTCGATGTCGCCGACGCTATGCAGGACCTCGCTGGCGCCGCTTGCGAGCGCGCGGTCGAGCGCGTCGGTCACCGCCGCATCGTCGCCGCCGGCCGGACCGAAGCTTCGCACTCGGGCTTCCCCAAGCGCGCGATCGGCCGTCCACCAGCTATCGGCCAGCGCCGCGACCCACTGGTCGCCGCTCGCGAAGCGCACGCCTGCCGGTGGATTGCCCTCGATCCTGATCCCGTTGCCGGCCGACGTCCGCACCGAGGCGAACAGCATGTCCGGCAATCGCACGTCACCGGCAAAGCGAAGCTGACCGTTCGCCTTGGGGATCGCATCGAGCCGCGGAAGGGGCTGCCCGATCAAGCTGGGCCGTCCGACCGCGGCCGGCGCATCGCCGAGCGACCGGCGCGACGCCGCCTCGGCCAGTTCCCCGAACGAAAGTCGCCGGTCCTGGTGAACGACGAATCCGCGGCTCGTCTCGCAGCCGGCAGCCGGCACGTTCCACCGCTCGGCGGCCTCGGCGACCAGCAGCGCGCGCGCGGCCGCTCCAATTTGCTGCATCGGCTGTTCGAAGGCGCGCAGCGAAGTCGAGCCGGCCGTGATCCGGAGGCCTTCGTCACCCCCGACGAGCGGCCGCCAGCCCTCGCCCTCGGCGAGGCCGTTCACCCATTCCGCACCCGAGCGCACCGGTGCGATCCCGACGCTCTCCCAGGCGGCGCCCAGCGCGTCGGCCGCCACTTGCGCAAGCCCGGTCCAGATGCCCTGCCCGGTCTCGACCTGCGGAATGGCGATCCGCACCTTGCCCGCCTTGTCGATTGCAATGGCCGACCCGAGCAGGCGTTCTCCCGCGCTTGGCAGCAGGCTCGGCCGGCCCGCGCGGGGCCAAGCCAGATAAGCGACGACCAGCGCCCCCGCCGCGCCGGTGCCCACCAGAAGGGTCCGGCGGTCGAGCCTCAAGCGGCGTACTGGGCCTTGAGCGCCACGCGGTCGATCTTGCCGGTGCCGAGACGCGGCAGATTGTCCTGCGCGAAGATGAAGCGCGCCGGAACCTTGAAGGCGGCGAGCCGCGGCTCAAGGAAGGCCCGCAGTTCCTGTTCGGTGAGGTCGCTTCCCTCGGCCGGCACGACCACGGCGACAGGCACTTCGCCGAGCCGCTCGTCGGGTGCCCCGAACACCGCGGCCTCGGCCACCGCCTCGCACGAATAGACCGCCGCTTCGACCTCGGCCGAACTGATGTTCTCGCCGCCGCGGATGATGATGTCCTTCTTCCGGTCGACGATGAACAGATAGCCGTCGGGGTCGAGGAAGCCGATGTCGCCCGTCTTGACGAACCCGTCCTGGGTGAAGGCGGCCTTCGTCGCCGCGTCGTTGCGCCAGTATCCCTTGATGTTGGCAGCGGCCTTGATCCCGATCTCGCCCCGCTCGCCCTGCGGCAGCTTGGCGTCGCCCGGACCCAGGATCGCGAGATCGACGAACGGCAGCGCCCGCCCGGTCGAGGCCGGCTTGGCGATGTAATTGCCCCAGTAATTGCCGCAGCCGACCGCATTGGTCTCGGTCAGCCCATAGCCGAGCGCCGGCTGGGCGGTTTCGAAGGTCTCCTTCAACCGCTCGACATGCGCGACCGGCCGCGGCGCGCCGCCGGCGGCGATGTCAGTGAGGCTCGACAGATCGAACCGCTCCCGATCGGGATGATTCATCATCTCTAGGCTCATCGTCGGCACCCCGACGAAATAGGTCACCTTTTCCTTCTCGATGAGGCGCAGCGCCTCGCCCGCGTCCCACTTGGGCATCAGCACCATGCCGCGACCGATGACGAAGCTGTTCAGCAGCACCGGCACTTCGCCCGTGACGTGGAACAGCGGTACGTTGAGCAGCGTCTTGGGCGGGTTCTTCGGCCCCTCGCCCTGACTTTCCATGACTCCGAGCAGGGTCATGATGCTGGTCGCATAACTGTAGACGCCCATCGTCACCGCGCGATGGGTGGAAAGCGCGCCCTTGGCCTCGCCGGTCGATCCCGAGGTGAAGAGGATGGTCGCATCGTCCTCGGGCGTGATTTCGGGCAGTTCGGCTTCGATCGCCTCACCGCCGGTCAGCGGCGCCAGGGCCTCGGCGATCGGCTTTTCGATCGGCAGCGACACGAGGGCAATCTGGCCGCAGCCGGCCTGCAGCCGCTTGAAGCGCGGCTCGTCGGCGATGATGAGCTTGGGCGCGGTCAGTTCGAGCGCGTGCCGCGCCTCTTCCGTCTGCCACCAGCCATTGAGCAACGTCGAGATTCCGCCCGCCTTGAGGATCGCCATGTGGCTGACGATCCACGCCGGGCAATTGCGCATCGCGATCCCGACCCGGTCGCCCTTCCGGATTCCGTGCCGCGCCACCAGCGCTCTTGCGAGCGCGTCCGACTGGCGATCGAGGTCGCCGAAGGTCAGCCGCTCCTCGCCCGAGATCACGGCCTCGACCGCGCCGTTCAGCGCGCAGAATATCTTGAAAAAGACCGGCATGGTCTGCGGAAAATTGGTGACGACGCGGCACCCCGCATCGTCCGTCCCGACGATGATACGACCGCCCGGCCCTGTGACGGCCGCGAGTACGGCGTCATAGCGTTGGTCGAGCTCACTCGGCATCGTCGCGGATCTCCTTGGCCATCGGCGGTGTCCCTCTTATGAGACGCACGGGCCACGAGGGAAGTGCCGAATGATCGAGAATGTTCTTGCCGCGATTTCATATACGGATTTGGGTCTCGATCCGGTCGCGGTGGATCTCGGCTTCTTCCAGCTGCGCTGGTACAGCCTCGCCTATCTGGTCGGGATCTTCCTCGGCTACTGGTATGAGCTCAAGCTGATCGCCCAGCCCGGCGCGCCCATGGCCCGGCGCCACGCCGACGACCTCGTCTTCTACGTCTCGCTCGGCGTGATCCTCGGCGGACGGCTCGGCTACGTCCTCTTCTACCGGCCGGGCTTCTACTTCGAGAATCCGCTCGAGATCGTGAAGATGTGGGACGGGGGCATGAGCTTCCACGGCGGCGCGATCGGCACCGGCCTCGCGATCATCTATCTCAGCTGGAAGGAGAAGCTGAACTGGCTGCGCATCCACGACTATGTCGTGTGCGTCGTGCCGATCGGCCTCTTCACCGGTCGCCTCGCCAATTTCGTCAACGGCGAGCTGTGGGGCGCGCCGACCAATGTGCCGTGGGCGGTCCGCTTCCCGGAAGTCATCGCGGGCGTCCAGACGCTTGGCCCCCCGCGCCATCCGAGCCAGCTCTACGAAGCCATTCTCGAAGGGCTGGTCCTGTTCGCGATCCTCGCCTTCATGTTCTGGCGCACCAACGCGCGCTACATGCCCGGCCGGCTCATGGGTGCCTTCCTCTTTTTCTATGGCATCTTCCGCTTCGGCATCGAGTTCATCCGCGAGCCCGACGAACAATTGCGCGCCTTCGCCGAGGCGACCGGCCTTCATATGGGCCAGTGGCTGTGCGTACCGATGATCCTCGTCGGCCTTTACCTGATGGTCACCGCGCCCCGCCGCCGCCAGCGGATCGAGCCCACTGCCGGACTGGAGAGCGTCGCCTGACCCCCTTCGAGCGGGCACTGCGCGAGCGGCTGCGGGCCGACGGGCCGATGAGCGTCGAGGCCTATATGGAGGCCTGCAACGCTTATTATTATGCGACCCGCGACCCGCTCGGGACCGCCGGCGACTTCACCACCGCGCCCGAGATCAGCCAGATGTTCGGCGAGCTGGTCGGCGCCGCGCTGGCCGACGCCTGGCGCCGTGCAGGCGCGCCGGGAAGCGCGCATTATGTCGAGTTGGGCCCCGGCCGCGGGACACTCGCCGCCGATGCACTGAGGGTCATGCGGCCGGCGGGCCTCACTCCTTCCGTCCATCTGGTCGAGACCAGCCCCATTCTCCGCGCGGCGCAGGAAGCCGCGGTGCCTGGCGCGCGGCACTACGATGATCTTTCGACCCTCCCCGATGACGGCCCCCTGCTGCTCGTCGCCAACGAATTCCTCGATGCCCTCCCGATCCGCCAGCATGTCGCGGGCGCCGAGCGGCACGTCACCCTGACGCCCGCCGGCCTCGCCTTCGACCGCGACGGCCCGATCCTCGAGACGAGTCCCGTCCGCGACGAGGCCGTGAAGGAACTTGCCGAGCGCCTGGTCCGCCAGGGCGGAACCGCGCTACTCGTCGACTATGGCCATGAGCGGTCCGCCCCCGGCGACACGCTGCAGGCGGTGAAGGGCCATCGCTTTGCCGCCGTGCTTGATCGGCCGGGCGAGCACGACCTCACCAGCCACGTCGACTTTCAGCGTGTCGCCGAAGTCGCGGCCGACGCCGGCGCATCGGTCGCCGGCCCCGTCGAACAGGGCTCGTGGCTCGAGCGTCTCGGCATCCAGATGCGCGCGCGGGCCCTCGCCAATGCCGCGCCGCACCGCGCCGCCGACATCGAGGAAGCGCGCGCGCGCCTCTGCCGGCCCGACGCCATGGGAAGCCTGTTCAAGGTGCTTGCCATTCACGCGCCCGGATGGCCAAGACCCGCCGGGCTATGACCGTCCGCCCCGCCACCGCCGCCGACCTGTCCCGGATCGACCACATCTTCCGGACCAGCTTCTGCGACACCTTCGCGCATCTCTACGATCCCGCCGATCTCGAGGCGTTCCTGGGCACCCTGACCCGCGAGGCCTGGGAAGCCGAGTTCGCCCGCGATGACTACGCCTTTGCGGTGGGCGGCGGGGAGCCCGTGCTGGGCTATGCCAAGCTCGGTCCCAACAAGCTGCCGCATGTCGCAGACGAAGGCACGATCGAGCTCAAGCAATTCTATCTCCTCAAGGAGGCCCATGGCACCGGGCTCGCCGGCGAGCTTATGGCCTGGGTCTTGGAGGAGGCCGCCCGGCGCGGAGCGGCGCGCATCGCCCTCTCGGTCTTTACCGAGAACCATCGCGCCCAGGCCTTTTACCGTCGCTACGGCTTTGGGGATCAGGGGCCCGTCACCTTCATGGTCGGCAACCATCCCGACGAGGACCGCGTCTGGATGCGCGAACTGTGACGCCGCCCGTCTGGACCAGCGGCGCACTTGTCGTGCCCCATGGCTTCCTCGGTCGCCGCGGCGGGGTCAGCGAGGGGGCGATGGCAAGTCTCAACTGCGGCTGGGGCAGCGGCGACGACGTGAGCCTGATCGTCGAGAACCGGCATCGGGCGGCCGAGGCGGTGCTCCCCGGGGCCCGAATCGCCTCGCCCTACCAGGTCCACGGAGCCGTGGTGCTCGAGGCCGGGGACTGGGGCGAGGATGCGCGGCCGCATGCCGATGGCCTCGTCACCGACCGCCCGGGCCTTCTCCTCGGAATCCTCACCGCCGACTGCGCCCCCGTTCTCTTCGCCGACGCACAGGCCGGGGTCGTGGGGGCAGCGCATGCGGGATGGCGCGGGGCGCTCGGCGGAGTCACCGACGCGACCATCGCCGCGATGGAGAAGCTCGGCGCGGACCGTGGCCGGATCGCGGCGGCGATCGGGCCGACGATCGCGCAGGCCTCCTACGAGGTCGACCCGGCCTTCCCCGATCCCTTCCTCGCAGCCGACGAAGGGGCCGAGCGCTTCTTCCGCGACGGACCGGCGGGGAAGCCCCATTTCGACCTCCCCGCCTACCTTGTCGCCCGCCTAGCGAACGCGGGGATCCGCCGGGTCGAGGCGCTCGGGCTCGACACCTATACGATGGACGCCGACTTCTATTCATTTCGTCGCTCAACCCACCGCAGCGAGCCGAGCTACGGCCGCCAGATCAGCCTCATCGGACTTTCCGCCCGCTAAGAATTCGGCAAGGCTTGGCCGCCTAAGATGCAATCATGGGCAGGCTCAAGAAAGCAGTAGACCTTGTCGGCGGACCGCGTCCTGTCGGCTCGCGCATCCGCCGCGATCCGCCGCCCCCGCCCGAGAAGAAGCTATCGCCCAGCGAATTGCGCGAGCGCGAGGCCTGGATCATCGGCACGGGAATCACCGTCTTCGCCATCGCCATGCTCGTGATCTTCATCTCGATCGGCCGCTGGACCGAGCATTCTCCGAGCGAAACCAACATCCTGATCGAAGGCTTCTGAACCCAGGGAACCCGCGCCCACCCTCGGAGCGTTGAGGTGCCGGAATAACCCCAGGGCATAAGGAGCATTCGCCATGGCCGATCTCAGCCAGATCAACGAGCATATGGAAGTCATTGGCGCCGATGGCGTTCACCTCGGCACCGTCGACAAGGTCGAGGGCGAGCGGATCAAGCTGACCAAGAAGGACAGCGGCGCGACCCACGGCGACCATCACCATTACATCCCGGGCGGCCTGGTCGCCGGCGTCGAGGGCGACAAGGTCCGCCTCAGCGCCAATGCCGACGTCGCCGCTGGCCTGTTCGAGCAGGAAGAATCGGGCGAACCGATCGGCTGATCGCAGCGCGACCGGATCGAGACGTCCTCATCGGGCGGGGGTGCGACATCGTGTCGCACTCCCGCCTTTCTTGTGCGCGAGACCGTGTATCTCGGTCGCGGGTCAAAAATGGCCGGAACCTTCGACGCGCTTCCCTCGCTGAAAACGGTGAGTGGGCATGGAATTGGAAGCGTCCGATGATCAAGAACACTTACAGCAAGCCGGCCGACGTCGTCGCAGAGGATGGCCGGGTGTTGATCGACGGCCCCGACGGGGTCGACGTGGCGCTGACGCCCGACGCGGCGCGGATCACGGGCGAGCGGCTGATCATGGGTGCCGACGATGCCGACGCGCGGCAGCGGCGCCGTGAGGCGCTGGACCGGGACACCTAGGCGCCCCGACGTCGATCAGCGGCGGACCGGCTCACAGGCAAGGCCGTCGTTGTCGCCGTCCATCCACGGGCGATAGCCGGGCTCCCCGCGCCGCAGCGGGGCGAGCCCCAGCCGGCGGACCTCGCGGCACCCCGCATAGGAGACGCTCTTCTCGCGCGCGGTGAGGGCGCGGGCCTGCTGGGCGCGCGGGGGATAGTCCCACGGCCGGGCATCCTGCGCCGCATGGGCAATGCCGGCGAGGGTCGGCAGGAACACGAGCGCGGGAATGACGAGGTTACGCATCCGCGCC
Organism: Sphingomonas rosea; assembly: GCF_039538065.1. NCBI lineage: Bacteria > Pseudomonadati > Pseudomonadota > Alphaproteobacteria > Sphingomonadales > Sphingomonadaceae > Sphingomonas > Sphingomonas rosea. The sequence goes on along the minus strand of NZ_BAABBR010000001.1, from coordinate 1,085,973 downwards.
TTATCGGCCGCGATAGTTGACGAGGGGTAAAGGCGCCCGCCCCTCGCCCTTACGCCCCCGGCATCGTCCCGGGGCGGAGGTAGGCGAACATGTGAGGGACGAAGTCCTGCTTGCCGAGCGCGACGCCCGCGCTGCGCAGGAGCGCATAGGCCATGTCGGTGTGGAAGGCGGTCTGCGGCAGCGCCCAGTCGCGGACATAGGTGAAGCCGGTCATGTCGAACACCATGCCCATCGGGAGCGCGTGGCTGAGCGGGCGGTCGGCGGCGGGATCGAGCTCGGTCGCCCCGACCGCGCCGAGGAATTCGAGCGTCCGGTCGAGGATCGCGCGGAGGTCGGCGAGCGTGCCGGGCTCGGCCTGCCGGGTGGCGGCGTGGGTGCGCCAGTCGACGACCTCGGCCGGGGTCTCGGTCCCGCGGAGCCGGTGGATCGCCTCCTGCGCGAGGAAGGCGGCAACGCGGACCTGGCTGTGAAGCGGGAACATGTCGACCGCGAGCCGGACACCGAGCAGCTCGGCCTCGGTCATCCCCTGGGCGGCGGCATGGGCCTCGCCCTTGTCGAGCCAGGCGCGCAGCGCGCCGAGCTGGTGGACGAGGGTCGGGACGAGCATGGCGGTTAGGGTCATGACCGCGTTCCTAGCAGCTTTGGTCGCCGCGCGAACGGGTCGACGGTGCCATCGTGCGCGGGTCGTGCGGCGATCGGAGGCCCAGTCCTTTCCTGAACAAGGTCTCCAATGTCATAGGGTCCGCGAGTCGCTCGCGGCGCGACGGCTGCCGGATGCGCGCGCGGGGGCCTTGCCGAGGCGAAATGCCCTCCCGTCAAAACCTTCGAAACGTGCCATTTGGGTTAGGGTATCGGAGGATATCCTACACCGCAAGCCGCGCCCCCCCCCCCTTCCCGGGCGATCAGTGCCGCGAGAAGGCCGGGCGGAAGCGCTCGCGCCGCGCGGTGTCGGCGATCAGGCTGCGCTTGAACTTGACCGACATGGTCGCCGCGCCCGCGCTGCTCATGCAGACGAGGCGGGTGCCGCCGTCGGGAAGGCGCTCGAGCGCGGAAATGCCGACTTCGGCCTTGTCGCAGCTGGCGATGACTTCCTGCTCGGGCAGGCTGAGGAACAGGACGCGGCTCATGAATTGATGGCCCGGCGGCGGGCGACGATGCGATGGCCATAGGCTTCGAACAGGTCGAGGTGCGCGGTGCGCGAGGCATCGCAGGCGGCCGCGCCGGCGCGGGCGAGCGAGACGCCGCGGCGCCAGTAGAGATAGTTCATGTCCATGAGGTGCAGCTCCATTGCCGGTAAGCAAGAGCGCGTAAGATCTCTCAGCCGCACGGGCTTACGAAGGCCGATCCGTGCGATGGGGAGGATGTAGCACGGATGGGGTGGTTTGGCTAATCGCCGGGGCGGGCCGTTCTCAGCAGCATTGCGGGACGTCGGCCTTGCGCAGCTGCGAGCGCAGCGCATTCACGGCCTTTGAAAGCCTGCTTTCGAGCTCCTCCCCGTCGCCCCGAGTGATCGCGCCACTATCGTCGATCTTCCCCCCGGACCGGGGCATGCTGAAGTGCCAGATCCAGTCCCGCGCCTGATCGAGGTGAACCGTCGACGTGGCATGCGCCAGGCGGTCGCGCCATTCGGAGCGAAGCTCCTGAAGTTGGTCGATGGTCGACACCAGGCTCTTGTTCGCGTGAGGTCCGTCGGCCGCCGCAAGGCGGGCAAGGGCCTTCAGCCGGTCAGCGAACTTCTGCGGGAGCGGACATTCCGGTTGCCAGTGACGCAGCGCCGCATTGACGGCGCGTTCGAGGCGGGCGTGCAGTTCGAGGCAATGGCCGCGCCAGCGATTCACCTCGGCAACGGCTTGGTGCAGCGACTGTTCGAAGGTCAGCGCGATGACTGGCTGGTGCGTCATCGCGCCTGCTTAGGCGGATCATCTTGCCAAGTCGTAAGGACTGGTCGGGACTGCGCCGGCGCGGCCCGACTCCCGACGGGGGCGGCCCGTCGCATTCGGGCGAGGTGCGGGAATCCCTGTCGCGCGCGGGACGTTGGCGGCGGGTGCAGAGGGAGTAGGCGTCATGACCAACGAGCGCGAGCTGATCGACACGGGCACCGACAAACGCTTCGTCCGCCGCCGCGAGGACGGGACGTTCAAGGAGAGCGTCGACGTGTCGCGGTCGCTCAGCCAGGACGCCCGGAAGCACGCGGCAACGAAGAAGCCGCGTAACCAGGGGGATCGTGGGGACTAAGGAGATGCAGTAGTAATAGCTAAAAAGTGGCTAGCCGTTCCGGCTTTTCACTCCGCAGCGGCAGACGTACTCTCGGGCTTCCCTTGGCTTAATCGATCACCGCTCAGCATGTTGGCCCACCAACTTGCTGGTTCCCCATTGTCGTCACCGCTGACAAGTCTAACGGGATGTTCGCCGAACCTCTGGATGAGGTAAGCCTTAAGTGCGTTGGTTAGCTTCGGATCACCTTTGAGTTCGTCTTTGTAACCAATGTACGCCTTGGCGGCCGCAGCCTTCGCCGCGTAGTCAATCCGGAGAAGATCAATTCTTCGATATTGTACAGAAGCAAACCAAGCCAAAAACACAAAGGGCGCAAGCAAGGCCGTGCGAATCAGCAGGCTAATTCCGAGAGCCTCAATGCCCTGACCCGACTTAACCGATTCAGAGAACGCACTGACCGCTGGAAGAACCTCCTTAACTGCAAAAAGAACGGCGCCAATTACACCCACTACAATTAAGCTTCCAAAGATTGCCAACCCTTTAAGCTTGCTATCCCTCTCGGCAATGAATGATTCCGCTAATCCGGCTTGGGTAGAGCCACGCAACGCCTTGCGAGCGTCCTCGATAACGCTTTGAGCGTTCTTTCTCACGATTTCAGCAGAGTTTTTGCTCTGCTCGGCATTTTGCGCAGACTTGCTGGCCCTACTTTGAGCTTCCGTAGCCTTCTTCGCCGAAGCTTCAGCCTGTTTAACAATTTCCGCCGCCCTAGCAGACAGACCTTCTAGACCGGTACTTGTCCCCTCGTCAGTGTCCCCATTTAATAAGGAAATTGCTTTGCTCCGGCTCGCCTCTATTTCGGCTACCTTAAGGTTGAAGTCTTCAATTGATGTACCGAGTTCGTCCGCCTTCGAGCGTAGATCGTTTATTTGCGCCTCTAACGCCTGCTGCAATTCTTCCGCAGCGGCCTGTTTGCTTTGAGCCTCCCCGAAGGCTCGTTCGACGGCTGCAAGTCGACGACGCAGAGGTGTTGAGCTTGCAGAGTCGGTTGCCACAACTCCTGTAGCTAACTCCAACCTATTCCGCAGATCTACAAATGTCGGCATGTAGTTTTGTAAGGCATAATCTATCGCATTCCCCCTTGCGCCAATCAGATTTGCCGAAGTATTTATCACTGTTTGGGGGACATTAGTGTTGGAGTAGAGCAGATGCGGCCAATCTATTCCAGTACCGGCATCAACTCTGTCCAAAAGCAACTTGAAGGAACGAAAGAATACTTTGAGACTATCTTTTGTGAGGCCAGGAACAATAGCGCTCGGGTCTCCCGGCATCGAGTCTAGGGCATCCTCGATATCTTCGAGGAGTTCCCCGTACTGATCCCCGTATGCGGTCATTCCGCCGCCACCGTAGCCGCATCGAACAGCCCGCCTTCGGCCTCGGCTTCCGGCGCGTCGTTGGCGACCTTGGCTTTCTGGCGGCGGTCGAAGTTGTCCCAGACGTCGTTCCAGTTTCCGCGCGTCGCGGCCTTCGAATATTCGGTGGCGCGCTGCTCGAAGAAGTTGGCGTGCTCGACGCCGTTCAGCAGCGGTGCGAGCCAGGGGAGCGGGTGCTCGTCGACCATGTAGATCGGCTGGAAGCCCAATTGCCCGAGGCGCCAGTCGGCGATGTAGCGGACATACTTCTTGATCGACTTGGCGGTCATGCCCTCGACCGGGCCCTGCTCGAAGGCGAGGTCGATGAAGGCGTCTTCCAGGCGCACCGTCTTCTGGCACTGGTCGATGATCGAATCGCGCACGTCGGCGGTGAGGCAGTCGCGCTCCTTCACGAAGGCGTGGAAGAGCTTGATGATGCCCTCGCAGTGGAGCGATTCGTCGCGGACCGACCAGCTGACGATCTGCCCCATGCCCTTCATCTTGTTGAAGCGCGGGAAGTTCATCAGCATCGCGAAGCTGGCGAACAGCTGCAGCCCCTCGGTGAAGGCGCCGAACATGGCGAGCGTCTTGGCGATGTCGGCGTCGGTGTCGACCCCGAAGGTGTTCAGATAGTCGTGCTTGTCCTTCATCTCCTTGTACTGGAGGAAGGCGCTGTATTCGCTCTCGGGCATGCCGATCGTGTCGAGCAGGTGCGAGTACGCAGCGATGTGCACCGTCTCCATGTTGGAGAAGGCGGTGAGCATCATCTTGATCTCGGTCGGCTTGAACACCGAGCCGTACTTGTCGTGGTAGCAGTCCTGCACCTCGACGTCGGCCTGGGTGAAGAAGCGGAAGATCTGGGTGAGGAGGTTGCGCTCGTGCGGCGTCAGCTTCTGCGCCCAGTCGCGGCAGTCCTCGCCCAGGGGCACTTCCTCGGGCATCCAGTGGATCTGCTGCTGGCGCTTCCAGAACTCGAACGCCCAAGGATATTCGAAGGGCTTGTAGGCCTTGTTGGCTTGCAGGAGGGGCATGGGATCAGTCCTTGGGCTGGGTGATGGGGTCGGACGCGGCCGCGGCGAGGCGGCGGCGGCGGGTGAAGACGACGAGGGTGTAGAGGCCCGCGAAGAGCGCGATCAGCGCCGACAATGTGACGATCGTTGCTTGGGTCACCAGAACAGCCTCCGATTGGGGTTGGACGTCTTGGACGCGCGGGCGCGGAACATCTGGATATACATCCAAAGCCCTGAAAAAGCGAAGAAAAGCAGCGCGAAACCACTGAGAATCGAGAGCGCGACGCCGACCGGTCCGAACTCCTCGCCCGAGTGGAGGTGATGGAGCAGGCCGAGGTTCCAGCCGCCCGGCTGGGGCTTGGGCCGGCAATTCATGGTCTCGGGGCAGACGAAGCCCGCGGGGACGACCGGCGGCGGCGCGGCGGCGGCGCGGCTGTCGTTCACCAGGCTGCCGATCTGGCTGAGGATGCCGGTGGTGGCGACGAACAGGATGAGGATCCCGAAGAAGACCGAGAGCCAGCGGTGCCACTTACGCATGCGAAGTTCCTTTGTTGCGAATCATTCGCAACGCGTGGCGTTGTTGCGAGCGGTTCGCAAGAGCGGAGTGGCGGCGGGTCATTTGTAAATATCGATGATGATCGCGAGGAGCGCGAGCGTGGCGACCACGCCCAGCGTCCACGCCAGCCACCGCGCGTTGCGGCGACGCTGCGGCTCGTCCTCGGCTGCGAGTGGCTGGGTGCGCGAGTTGATGAGCGTCATGCCGATGATTGCGGTGGCCGTACTGTAGATCGGCGAGACCGGCTTCGCCCCGGTCCAGCCAAGCACGCCCGAAAAATGCCATAGGAGGATCGCGATCGCCCCCGCCTCGCAGGCGACGCCGAGCCACTGCACCCAGTTGAACGGGCGCCGGGGGCCGACGGGCGCCGACGGCGCGAGGGGATCGAAGCTCGACTGGCGATAGCTCATGACGCCGCCTCGTTGCGGAACTCTGGATAGGGCTTGGTGGTGGCGTAGGCGATGGCGAAGCCGGCGAGGACCAGGCCGAAGGCGAGGATCATCATGCCGCCGATGAGCTGGGCTGTGGACTTGCGCGATTCCCCGACGCGGCCGCGCAGCGCGGTGACGAGGAGGAGCAGGCCGATCAGGGCGGCGAGGCCGCCGACGATGACGAAGAGCATGTTCATGGCCGCTCAACGCCCCCCGCGCTGCTTGCGTCCCACCCACGCGCCGAAGGCGATGACGCCCACGGCGAGAAGGAAGAAAAGGACGGGGTTGGCGAGCATGGCGTGGTTCCGCTGATCCTTGAGGACAGGCCCTCACCCTTCCGCCCGCCAAGGCGGGCTCCCTCCCTCTCCCGCGAGCGGAAGAGGGAATGAAGGATCACTGGCAGGCGAGGCACTCGTCGTAGTCGGTCGAGGCGGCAAGTTCGTATTTGGGCGCTTCGGCGGTGTTGTCGGCCTCGACCCCGCCCGCGAAGCCGGCGCGCTGCACCGACTTGGAACGCAGGTAGTAGAGCGACTTGATGCCCAGCTCCCAGGCGCGGAAGTGGAGCATCATCAGGTCCCACTTGTCGACGTCGGCCGGGATGAACAGGTTCAGCGAGGTGGCCTGGTCGATGTAAGGCGTGCGGTCGGCGGCAAGCTCGATCAGCCAGCGCTGGTCGATCTCGAAGCTGGTCTTGTAGGTGTCCTTTTCCTCCTGGCTGAGGAAGTCGAGGTGCTGGACGCTGCCGCCCTGCTCGAGGATCGAATTCCAGACCTGCTCGGAATTCTTGCTCTTCTCGATCAGTAGCTTCTCCAGATACGGATTGCGGATCGAGAAGGAGCCCGACAGCGTCTTGTGGGTGTAGACGTTGGCCGGGATCGGCTCGATGCAGGCCGAGGTGCCGCCGCAGATGATCGAGATCGACGCGGTCGGCGCGATCGCCATCTTGCAGGAAAAGCGCTCCATCACGCCCATGTCGGCGGCGTCGGGGCACGGCCCCCGCTCGACCGCGAGCTGGAGCGAAGCCTCGTCGACCTGCGCCTTGATGTGCTTGAAGATGCGCAGGTTCCAGCTCTTGGCCATGGCGCCCTCGAAGGGGAGGTTGCGGGCCTGGAGGAAGGAGTGGAAGCCCATCACGCCGAGGCCGACCGAGCGCTCGCGCTCGGCGCTGTACTTGGCGCGCGCCATCTCGTCGGGGGCGCGGTCGATATAGTCGGTCAGCACGTTGTCGAGGAAGCGCATGACGTCCTCGATGAACTGCTTGTCGCCGTTCCACTCGTCCCAGGTCTCGAGGTTCAGGGACGACAGGCAGCAGACCGCGGTGCGGTCGGCGCCCAGATGGTCCTTGCCGGTCGGAAGGGTGATTTCCGAGCAGAGGTTCGAGGTCGAGACCTTGAGCCCGAGGTCGCGGTGATGCTTGGGCATCGACCGGTTCACCTGGTCGATGAAGATGATGTAGGGCTCGCCGGTCGCGAGGCGGGTCTCGACCAGCTTCTGGAACAAGGAGCGGGCGTCGACCTTGCCGCGCTCGGACTGGTCCTTCGGGCTGCGGAGCGTGAACTCGCCGCCTTCACGGACGCATTCCATGAACTCGTCGGTGACGAGCACGCCGTGGTGGAGGTTGAGCGCCTTGCGGTTGAAGTCGCCGCTCGGCTTCCGGATCTCGAGGAACTCCTCGATCTCGGGGTGCGAGATGTCGAGATAGCAGGCGGCCGAGCCACGGCGGAGCGAGCCCTGCGAGATCGCGAGGGTCAACGAGTCCATCACGCGGACGAAGGGGATGATGCCGCTGGTCTTGCCGTTGAGGCCGACCGGCTCGCCGATCCCGCGGACATTGCCCCAATAGGTGCCGATGCCGCCGCCCTTGGAGGCGAGCCAGACATTCTCGTTCCAGGTGTTGACGATGCCGTCGAGGCTGTCGCTGACCGAATTGAGGTAGCAGCTGATCGGCAGGCCGCGGCCGGTGCCGCCGTTCGACAGCACGGGGGTCGCGGGCATGAACCACAGGCGGCTGATGTAATCGTACACGCGCTGCGCATGCCCGGCATCGTCGGCATAGGCCGAGGCGACGCGGGCGAAGAGGTCCTGATAACCCTCGCCGGGCAGGAGGTAGCGGTCGCGCAGCGTTTCCTTGCCGAATTCGGTCAGGAGCGCGTCGCGGCTCGAGTCGGTGACGACGTCGAAGCGACGCACGTCAACGGTCTTGCTGTCCTTCTTCGCCGCGGTTGCGGTGGGGGTGACGTCGGCGGTGCCGACCTCGCTGCCACTCGAGAAGTCCATGACTGCTTCCTCCTGGCGGCCTTGAGCGCCGCGCGTTGTTCCCGTTTCGTTCACGGAGCCGGGATACGCCCAAGCCCCGCGATTCGCTAGGGGCCGAGTGGCCTTGGAGAAGCTTTCCCCGCTTTCCACAGGGACGCGCTTCTCCCTCGCTGGGAATATAGTTATCCCCAGCGCCAACCACAATGATGTGCGTTGGTGCCCTCGATCCGCTACAACATCTTGTGCTTTGCGCCGCTTTCGGACGCAAGACGGAAAATGATGGTTAACCGAAGATTGCGGTGGATAATGTGTTTTCCGCGCCGCACTCCGGGGGGCGGCGAGCCTGCCTCATTCATGCCGCCAAGCGGCGCCAGTGGCGGTTCATCAAGGGCTTGCCACAGGCGGCGACACGAACGGCGAAGGCAGGCGGGTTGAGCGAAGCGACGTGGGGACGGCGGCGGCAGGCCGAAGCGGTGCGCGGATCGCGGCGCCGGCGGCTGCTCGGGCTCGGCGCGGCGCTGGCGTTCGAGGCGCTGGTGGTGCTGATCCTGCTGACGATCGGCGCCCGGACCTTCGTTCCGATGAGCGGCGAGGCGCCCTTGAAGACCTTCGACGTGTCCGAGGAGCCGGCGGACGAACCGCAGCCCGAGCAGAAGACCAGCGAACAGGAAAAAGCGCAGCCGCGCGAGACCCAGCCGGTGAGCGAGCCGCGCCCCGAGGTGCGGCCACCGGTCGCGACTCCGCTAAGCGTCGTCCCGCCGCCCGCGGTCAAGCTCCCCTCCCCGCTGGTCGAGATGTCGTCCGAGCAGATGGCGAGCGCGGACCTGCGCAATTTCCCGGCAACGCCCAAGCGCGCGCCGGCCGGGCCGCCCGCGCCCAAGGGCGAGGCCGACAGCGAGGTGGTGGGGCGCGCACCCAATGGCGAGACGCTCTACGCCGCGGCCTGGCTGCGCGAACCCTATGACAGCGAGCTTCGCGGCTATCTCTCGACCGCCGATCCGGGCTGGGCGCTGATCGCCTGCAAGACCGTGCCGGGCTTCAAGGTCGACGACTGCGTCGGGCTCGACGAATGGCCCAAGGGCTCGCGGCTCGAGCGGGCGGTGCTGGCCGCCGCCTGGCAGTTCAAGGTCCGGCCGCCGCGGGTCGGCGGGGACTACAAGGTCGGCGAATGGGTGCAGATCCGGATCGATTATTCGGTCGGCCGGCGGCGCTAATCGGCGATAATTTGAACTTTTCGTCCGGTCAGGATATATAGTCTCCGCGGACCGGGCCCCTCTGGCGCGTTCGCGGCCGAATCATTCGGCCGGGAGCACGTGATGTCGGACCGCATCGGATCATCCGATGTGACCTGGCCCGGCGTCCTCGCCCCCATCTTCACTGACGATGCTCCGATCGGCTGAACCACGAGCCTGATTGAGGAGCTTATGACGACCAAGGACTGGCCGCCGGGAGATCGCGCGACTTCGAACTTGCACGCGAATGACACGATAGTGTCATGCGCCTGTGATGATGGGGCGGCGGCGGGCGGCCTGGCCCCGCAAGGACGGGGACACCATCATGAAAACGACCATCTTCGCGGGCGCGCTCGCGCTGCTGACCGCAACCCCGGCGCTGGCCGCGGACGACCAGCTCGAATGGTGGTCGGACCTGACGCTCAGCCACGACCTCGACAAGAAGACCTTTGTCGAATTCCAGACCCAGCAGCGCTTCCGCGAGAGCCCTGCGGGCGACAGCCACATCTATCGCATCTGGCTGGGGCGGAAGATCAGCAAGGCGACCTCGCTGTCGCTCGGGCTGCATCGCTCCAAGGAAGGCGCGGACCTCGAGACGCGGATCATCGAGCAGGCCAGCTACACGCTGGATTCGAAGCTCGGGCTCAAGGGCCGTACGCGGCTCGAGCAACGGATGATCGACGGGCGCGACCGGACCGGCTGGCGGCTCCGGCAACGCATCGGCGTGGCCATTCCGCTGACCGACAAGCCCAAGGACTGGGCGCTGGCCGCCAATGCGGAAGGCTTCTTCACGCTGCGCGCGACCTCGGCGACCGGCGATACCGGGCTGACCGGCCTGCGCACCTTCGTCGGCTTCCAGAAGACCTTCGGGAAGATGGATCTCGGCGTCGGCTACACGCGCCAGCAGAGCATCCGCAAGAACCGGCCCGACGTGGTCGGCCACGCGCCGACGCTCAACCTCACCTTCAAGCTCTAGCCCCGCGGCCCGCCTCCCGGCGTGCGGCCGCGCGCTGAGGAGACGACCCCATGGAATTCCTGTTTGCCGACTGGCTCGGCACCCCCGTCTGGTTCTGGCTGTCCTTCATCGGGGTGGTCGCGGGCCTGACCGCGCTCGATCTCGGGATCCTCCACAAGGAGGATCGCGAAATGGGCATCGCCGAAAGCCTCAAGCTGTCGGCCTTCTACATCGGCCTCGCCCTGCTGTTCGGCGTCTGGGTCTATTTCCAGAAAACGGCTTCGCTCGGCGCGGAGGCGGGCGCGGACCTCGCGCTCAAATATTACACCGCCTTCTTCATCGAAAAGGCGCTGTCGATCGACAACGTCTTCGTGATCAGCCTGATCTTCACCTATTTCGCGATTCCCGCGAAATATCAGTATCGCGCGCTCCTGTGGGGCATCGTCGCGGTGATCATCCTGCGCGGCATCATGATCGGCGTCGGCGCGGCGGTGGTCCAGCAGTATCACTGGGTGCTCTACATCTTCGCCGCCTTCCTGGTGGTGACGGGCATCAAGATGCTGTTCGCGGGCGACAAGCCGATGGACATCGAGGGCAATCCGGTGATCCGCTTCATCAGCCGCCACATGCGGGTCACGAAGGAGCTTCACGACCAGCACTTCTTCGTGAAGGTGCCTGACGAGAAGACCGGCAAGCTGGTCCGCGCGGCGACGCCCTTGTTCCTGGCGCTGGTGGTGATCAACCTCGCCGACCTCGTGTTCGCGGTCGACAGCGTGCCGGCGGTGTTCGCGATCACCACCGACACCTTCATCGTCTACACCTCGAACATCATGGCGATCCTCGGCCTTCGCGCGCTCTACTTCGCGCTGGCCGCGATGGTGCACCGCTTCCACTATCTGAAATATGCGCTGGCGCTGGTGCTGGTGTTCATCGGCGCCAAGATCTTCGTCGCCGATTTCCTCTTGGATGGCGGCAAGTTCCCACCGCTGCTCAGCCTCGGCGTGACCGCGGGCCTGATCGCGGGCGGCGTCTTCTATTCGCTGTGGAAGACGCGCGGCCAGCCCGAGCCGAACTGGCCGGCCGACAAGGGTCCCGAGCCCGCCGGGGCCAGGCTCGACCAGCTGCCGGGGGACCGGGCGCACTAGACCTCCCCCCGCTGCGGGCCGGCCGGGGGTGGCCGGCCGGCCCGGCTTTTCCCTGTCTCCACCACGACCAACCGAAGGAGAGATTGCGTGAATTTCGTGAAGCCTGCCGTCATGATCGCCGCCGGGTCGCTGGCCGCCCTCGCCGTCCCCGCCGGGGCCTCGGCCACGAGCCAGACGGCCCGCTGCGTCCCCGTCGGCGCCACCACCGCGGATGACCAGTTCGCCCGCTTCAACGCGGCCTGGGCGTCGGGCAATCCCGACACGGTGACCGACCTGTTCAGCCGCGACGCGGTGCTGCTGGCGACCGTGTCGAACGTGCCGCGCACCGACCGCGCGGGCATCCGCGACTATTTCGTCTCGTTCCTCAAGGGCAAGCCGGTCGGAACCATCACCACGAGCAACGTCCGCCAGGGCTGCGACATGCTGGTCCGGACCGGCACGTGGACGGTGGCGCTGACCAACCAGAACAGTGGCGTGCGCAACAACGTCAAGGCGCGCTACACCTTCATCTACAAGATGGAGGACGGAGCGTGGAAGATCGCCCATCTCCACAGCTCGATGATGCCGATCAGCGAATAAGGATGGCTGCCGCGGGACCGTCCGGCCGGACGGGTTCCGCGGCGAGCCAGCATCGGTAGCGGGGCGGCTGGACCAGTCCGCCGCCCCTTTTTCGTTCGTCAGGCCTTCTTCGCCGCGGGAGCGGTGCACTGGTCCGAGGTCTTCTTCGCGACAATCTCCTCGACCAGCTTGAAGTCGCCGTCGCCGGGGAAGCTGCTCGTTCCTTCGAGCGTGCCGGTGAAGCCGTCGGCGGTGTAGCTGCCGTCGACCATGGTCATCACGCTGCCTTTGCCCGGGCGGTTGCAATTGTAGGTGAGGTTCATCCGGCCCGACCGCGCATAGGGGTTCTCCAGCCGGCAGGTGTCGCCCTTGGTGGCAAAGAGCTCGGGCGCCGGGAGCCCGTCGTCGCCGACGCAGCCGGTGGTCTTGATGACGTCGCCAGCCTTGGCGAAGGTCGGGACCGGTGTCTTGTCGGCCGAGACGAGGCTCTTGACCGTGGCGGTCACCTCATAGGTGCCGGCCGGGATCTTGGCCGGTGCGGCGGCCGCCTTGGGCTTGGCTGTCTCGCTGCCGCACGACGCCAGCGCGAGTGCCCCGACGAGGCACAAAAATTTAACCTGCATTACTTCCCCCTGCTTGACGCGGACGGCGGGAAGCTTAGCCCCTGCGTCGCGTGACGCAATGCGTTCGGAATCGGAACCATTTGTTCGCCAAGGGATTCTGTAATGTCGCTCACGTTAGGGGGAACCGTGTACGCGCGCCCCAAACGAGCCGGAGTAGTAGAATAACGTGGACGACGAAGTGCGCATCACGAAGTCCGACCCAAGCAAGGCCACCGACATCGAGGGTGACGGCCAGTCGCGCGGACGCCCGGCCAAGGGAGAACTCGACACCGGCTCCAGCACCAGCACCTTCGGTTCGAGCCCGGGCATGAACCACTGGCGCGAAAGCGTCATCTCGCGCCCCGGCCTCGACGAGCGCGGCAATGTCTTCTTCGCGGCGATCGAGATGACTCGAATGCCGATGATCCTCACCGATCCCAACCAGCCCGACAATCCGATCGCGTTCGCCAACAAGGCCTTTCTCGACCTCACCGGTTATGAGGAAAGCGAAATCCTGGGGCGAAACTGCCGCTTCCTGCAGGGCGCCAACACCGACCGCGAGACGGTCGCCGCGCTGCGCGATGCGGTCAACAGCGGCGGCTCGATCGCCTGCGAGATCCTCAACTACAAGCGCGACGGCACGCCATTCTGGAACGCGGTCTTCATCGGGCCGGTGTTCGACGAAAGCGGCAAGCTCGCCTATCAGTTCGCCAGCCAGCTCGACGTCACGCGCCGCCGGAACAGCGAGCAGAGCTTCCGCCAGGCGCAGAAGATGGAGTCGATCGGCCAGCTCACCGCCGGGCTCGCGCACGATTTCAACAACCTGCTGCAGGTGGTGAACGGCAATCTCGAACTCCTGGCGTCCTGCATCGATGGCGACCGCGCGAAGCGCTACATCACCAACGCCCGCAGCGCCGCCGACCGCGGGGCCAAGCTCACCCGCCAGCTGCTGGCCTTCGCCCGCAAGACCCGGCTGACGCCCAAGCCGACCGACCTCAGCCATCTCGTCACCGACTTCATCGACGTGATCGAGAGCTCGCTCGGGAGCCAGGTGCAGCTCCAGCTCAATCTTCGCCGACGCCTGCCGCGGGTGATGATCGATCCCGAGCAGCTCGAAATGGCGTTGCTCAACATCCTCATGAACGCGCGCGATGCCATGCCCGGCGGCGGCGTGGTGACGATCACGACCAAGGCGATCCACCTCAACGGTGACGCCTTCGCGCGCCAGCTCCCCGAGGGCGAATATGTCGCGCTCGAGGTGTCGGACGAAGGCTCGGGCATGAGCGACGATGTGATCGAACGTGCGACCGAACCCTTCTTCACGACCAAGAGCCAGGGCAAGGGCACCGGCCTCGGCCTCGCCATGGCCTCGGGCTTCGTCCAGCAGTCGCGTGGCCGGCTCGAAATCGAGAGCGAGCTTGGCAAGGGCGCGCTGTTGCGGATGATGTTCCCGGTCTCGCTCGACCAGGACGACGATGTCACCGAGCGCAAGCCCGACCGCCAGGTTCCGATCATCGAGAATCGCGGCAAGCCGGTCGAGCATCTGCTGGTCGTCGAGGACAGCGCCGAAGTGCTCGAACTGGCGATCGAGATCCTCGAGGCGGCCGGCTATCGCGTCACCACCGCCGACAGCGGCGAAGCGGCGCTGCGATTGTTCGAGAAAGCCGAGCCCGGCACGTTCGACCTTCTCTTCACCGATCTCGTCATGCCGGGCGGGATCAATGGCCTGATGCTGGCCGACGAGGTCCGTGCGCGCGATCCCGACATCGGAATCCTGCTCACCACCGGCTACAATGAGGAGCTGGTGATCGCGGGCCCCGACCGGCACCACAAGGATGTGCTGGGCAAGCCGTATCGCCGCGCCGAGCTGCTGGACCGCGTGCGGCAGGCGCTCAACAATCGCGAAGACCAGCATGACGCGCGGCGCAAGCCGTCGGACTTCGGAGCGGTCGAAGCCTAGGCTTTCCGGCGCCGGGTCGGCGCGTGGAAGTCGGCGGGCTTGTTCATGACCCAGGCGAGGAAGCGCGCAAGCTCGGGATTGCGGCCGAGTGCCGCAGGATCGTCGCCGATCCGGGCCAGTTCCTTGTTGCTGAAGGTCGCGTGGAGCGCGCGGTGGCAGATCGGGTGCACCGGCCGGGTCTCGCGCCCGCCGCGGCTCTTGGGCACCGGATGATGATATTCGACGCGCCGGCCGAGCGGCCGGGCGCAGAGCCAGCAAGCGTCCATTCCCAAGCGAACGCCCGATCGCCGTGCCGGTGCCCCGAGGCTTGTCGCCGGGGGCCGGGATTGGGAGAAGGGCCGATGCTCCGCCTGTTCCTGCTGCCTTTGTGCGCTTTCGCCCTCGTCGCCGCCAGGACTGCGCCCGCGCCGATCGCGACGCCGATCCGCCTGGGGACGAGCTTCGCCGTGCGCTCGCCCGAACTGGGGGACGTGCGCGCGGTCAATGTCGTGCTTCCGGCGAGCTATGCGAAGGAGCGCACACGACGGTACCCGGTGCTCTATCTCATCGACGGCGGGGTCGAGCAGGACCTGCTGCATATCGCCGGCGTGGTGCAGCTCGGCGGGATCTGGGGCCGCTCGGACGAGGCTATCGTGGTCGGGATCGAGACCCGCGACCGGCGGCGCGAACTGGTCGGCGCGACGGCAGACGCCGCGCTCATCAAGAAATATCCGACCGCCGGCGACAGCGCGCGCTTCCGCGCCTTCCTGCGCGAACGGGTGAAGCCGCTGGTCGAGCGGCATTATCGAACCAACGGGCAGTCGGTCTTGCTCGGGGAGTCGCTCGCCGGGCTGTTCGCGGTCGAGACCTATCTTGCCGAGCCGGCGCTGTTCACCGGTTACGGCGCCATCGATCCCAGCCTGTGGTGGGACAAGGAAGCGCTGTCGCTGACCGCGAAGGCGCGGCTCGGCGACGCCCAGCGCGGCCGCAGGCTGTTCCTCGCCTTCGCCAGGGAGCAATCGGAAGAGCCGGCGGCGATGCGACGACTGGTGGAGGGGCTGAAGGCGCGCGGCCTCCCCTTCTGCCTCGCTGCCCGGCCGCAACTGGCCCACGCCACCATCTACCAGCAGTCATCGCCCGAGGCGTTGCAATATCTGTTGCCGGCCAAGGAAGCGCCGGCGCCCGAATTTGGCTTCACCGTCCGGTGCGCGCCCGGCATGTGAGCGCTCACATGCCGGATGGCGGCGCCTCAACCCGCCATTCGTCGCTTTCATCGCCGGTTGGTCGCTTCGGCGCTTGACCGTCGCCTTGCGGACTTTCAGGCGCGGAGAAGCACTGGGGAACGCCCCCTCTCCTTCGCAACTTGTTCGAAAGACCTGTAAAAATGTCGCTTCTCCTGTTCGCCGCCGCGCTTGCGGCCGCGCCCGCCGGATCCGATGGCGTCCTTGGCCTCTGGAAGACCCAGACCCGCAACGGGATCGTCGAGATCAGCCGCTGCGGTGCCTCGGTCTGCGGCCGGCTGGTGACGTCGGATGGCCTCAAGGCCGATCCTAATCTCAAGGACGTCAACAACGCCAATCCGGGGCTGCGCGGTCGGCCCCTGAAGGGGCTCCCGATCCTCAGCGGCTTCAAGGCCGATGGCGCGGTGTGGAACGGCGGCAAGATCTACAATGCCGAGGACGGCAAGACCTACAGCGCGCGGCTGACCCCGTCGGGCAACCAGCTGCAGGTTCGCGGCTGCATCTTCGTCCCGCTCTGCAAGACGCAGACCTGGACCCGAATTCGCTAATCCCAACGAAAGTCTGACACTCCATGATTTCGCGTAATTTCGCGGCTTTTGCCGCCACGACGACCCTCGCCCTCGCGTTCGGCGCGACCCCGGCCTTCGCCCAGGCCTTTTATCTCCAGGAGCAGTCGGTGCGCGGCGCCGGCCGGGCCTTTTCGGGCGAGGCGGCCGACACCGGTTCGCAGAGCCTGTGGTGGAACCCCGCCGCCATCGGTGGCCAGACCCAGGCGAGCGGCGCGCTGGGCGTCGCGGTGATCCTGCCGCACGGCAAAGTGGTCGACACCGGCACGCGGATCGTGCGCCCGGGCCAGCTCCCCGCGCCGGTGGGCGGCAATGCGGTCGCGCGCAACCCGATCAACAATGGCGCGCTCCCCTCGGGTTCGATCGCGGTCCCGCTCAACGACCGGGTGGCGGTCGGCCTCGCGATCAGTTCGCCCTTCAGCTTCACCACCGACTACGACGCCGACAGCTGGACCCGCTACAGCGCCGATCGCACCAGCCTGCGGACGATCGACGTCCAGCCCTCGATCGGCGTCGCGGTAACCGACAACTTCCGCGTCGGCGGCGCGCTCAACATCGAATATGCCAAGGCGACGCTCAGCAACGCGCTTCCCAACCTGTCGCCGCTGCTGGCCGACGGCAGCCAGCAGCTGAAGGGCGACGGCTGGGACTTCGGCTGGACCGCGGGCGTCCAGCTCCACAACGAGCGCGCGACGCTCGGGCTTTCCTACAAGTCCTCGGTCCGTCACAAGCTGACCGGTGACCTGCGCGTGAGCGGGCTCGTGGATCCGCTGGCCGCCAACAACCTCACGCTGAGCGACGTGACCGCGACCTTCCGCACGCCGGACCAGATCATCGTCGCGGGCCGCCTCAAGGCGACCGAGCAGCTGACGGTGAACGCGCAGTTCGTCCGCTTCGGCTGGAAGAAGTTCGACGACATCACGCTCGGTGCGCCGGTCAATCAGGCGCTGCCGCAGAACTATCGCAACAGCTGGAGCCTGGCCGGCGGCGTCGACTATGCCGTCTCGCCCGAGTTGACGCTGCGCGCCGGCGTGCAGCGCGCGCTCACCCCGACCCGCGACGGCCAACGCGACGCCCGGGTGCCCGACAGCAACCGCTGGAACCTCGGCGTCGGCGGAAGCTATGCGCTGACCAAGGCGATCACGCTCGACGCTGCGGCCAATTACGTCGACTTCGCCAAGGCGCGGATCGACCGCCCGACCGCGGCCTATGTCGGCACGCCGGCGCAGACCGTGGTGCTGACCTCGGGCCAGCTCGAGCAGGCCCGCGCGGTCGTGCTGTCGTTCGGCGGCGCGATCCACTTCTAGTCAGGCGAGAGGCCTCGGGCGATTGCCGCCCGGGGCCTCCATCCCCATATTCGCGGGATGGAAATCCAGATCCGCACCAGCCTCGCCGAACCGGATACGAGCGAGGAGTTCGTCCCGCACCGGCCTGCGCGGCCCGCCAAGGCGGAAGGTGGACGCCCCTTCGTCCTCAAGAGCGATTACGCGCCCGCGGGCGACCAGCCGACCGCCATCCGCGAGCTGGTCGACGGGATCCGTGACCAGAACGAGAGGAGCCAGGTGCTCCTCGGCGTCACCGGTTCGGGCAAGACCTTCACCATGGCGCAGATCATCCAGGAGACGCAGCGCCCGGCGCTGATCCTCGCGCCCAACAAAATCCTCGCGGCCCAGCTCTACGGCGAGTTCCGCAGCTTCTTCCCCGACAATGCGGTCGAATATTTCGTCAGCTATTACGATTACTATCAGCCCGAGGCCTACGTGCCGCGGTCGGACACCTACATCGAGAAGGAAAGCTCGGTGAACGAGGCGATTGACCGGATGCGCCACTCGGCCACCCGCTCGCTGCTCGAGCGCGACGACGTGATCATCGTGGCGTCGGTCAGCTGCCTCTACGGCATCGGCTCGGTCGAGACCTATTCGGCGATGACCTTCAGCCTCAAGAAGGGCGAGACCGCCGACCAGCGCGAGATCGTGCGCAAGCTCGTCGCACTCCAGTACAAGCGCAACGACCAGGCGTTTGCGCGGGGCAACTTCCGGGTCCGCGGCGACAGTCTCGAGGTGTTCCCGTCGCACTATGAGGACAGCGCCTGGCGCATCTCCTTCTTCGGCGACGAGATCGAGGACATTGTCGAATTCGATCCGCTGACGGGCAAGAAGGTCGCGAGCCTGCCGAGCATCAAGCTCTACGCCAATTCGCACTATGTGACGCCGGGACCGACGCTCAAGCAGGCAAGTCATGCGATCCGGCACGAGCTCGAGGAGCGGCTCAAGGAACTGGAGGCGGAAGGCAAGCTGATCGAGCATCAACGGCTCGAGCAGCGGACCAATTTCGACCTCGAGATGATCGCCGCGACGGGCTCTTGCGCGGGGATCGAGAATTATTCCCGCTTCCTGACCGGCCGCCTGCCGGGTGAGCCGCCGCCCACCCTGTTCGAATATCTGCCCGACAACGCGCTGCTGTTCATCGACGAGAGCCACCAGACGGTGCCGCAGATCGGCGCGATGGCGCGTGGCGACCATCGGCGGAAGATCACGCTCGCTGAATATGGCTTCCGCCTGCCGAGCTGCATCGACAATCGCCCGCTGCGCTTCAACGAGTGGGACGCGATGCGCCCGCAGTCGGTGTTCGTCTCGGCGACCCCGGGACCGTGGGAGATCAACGAGACCGGCGGCGTCTTTTCCGAGCAGGTCATCCGGCCGACGGGGCTCATCGACCCGCCGGTCGAGATCAAGCCGGTCGAGGACCAGGTCGACGATCTCGTCGCCGAGGCCAAGGCGACCGCGAAGAAGGGCTATCGGACGCTCGTCACCACGCTCACCAAGCGGATGGCCGAGGACCTGACCGAATATCTCCACGAGGCGGGCCTGCGGGTCCGCTACATGCACTCGGACGTCGAGACGCTCGAGCGCATCGAGCTGATCCGCGACCTCAGGCTCGGGGTCTATGACGTGCTGGTCGGCATCAACCTCCTGCGCGAAGGCCTCGACATTCCCGAGTGCGGGCTGGTCGCGATCCTCGACGCCGACAAGGAAGGCTTCCTGCGCTCGGAGACGAGCCTCATCCAGACCATCGGCCGCGCGGCGCGCAACGTCGATGGCAAGGTCATCCTCTATGCCGACCGGGTCACCGGCTCGATGGAGCGCGCGCTCAACGAGACCAACCGGCGCCGCGAGAAGCAGGAGGAATATAACCGGATCCACGGCATCACCCCGGCGACGATCAAGCGCGACATCAGCGACATCATTGCCCACGTCTCGACCCGCGATGGCGTCGTCGTCGATACCGGCGATCCAGAGACGCCGCACTTGGTCGGGCACAACCTGCGCGCCTACATCAAGGATCTCGAAGAGCGGATGCGCAAGGCCGCGGCCGATCTCGAGTTCGAGGAAGCCGGCCGGCTTCGCGACGAGATCCGCAAGCTCGAGGAAGACGAGCTGGGGATTCCGGACCACGAGCGGGCGGCTCCGCGGGTCGGTCATTCGACCGAGGGCAAACCCGGCACGCGCAAGACGCGCTACGGCAAGCAGCAGCAGATGCGGATGAACAAGCGCGCCCGCCGCTGATCGAATGGCGCTGGCGTCGGCCGCGGCGCGGGCATAGCCTCGGTCCCGACCACCAAGGGGAGCCTGCCATGAAGCCCGTGATGCTTGTCGCTTTCTCGAGTCTCGCGCTTGTCGCCGCCGCGCCTTCCGCCGCGCCCATGGGCATGGCCGGGGTCCGGGCGGCCCTCGCCGATCCGGCGCGCGAGGCGAAGCTCAGGGAGATGGACGCGAGCCGCAAGCCCGCCGAGGTGCTGGCCTTCCTCGGGGTCCGGCCCGGCATGGCGGTCGCCGACATGTTCGCGGGCTCGGGCTACTGGACCCCGCTCTTCGCCAGGGCGGTCGGCCCCAGGGGGAGCGTCACCGCCTGGCAGCCGCTCCAGATGTACAAGGACAAGGGCAAGGCCGAGATCGACGCGCTGGTGGCCAGGACGCCGGGCGCGACCTTGCGGACCTTCCCGTTCGAGGCGTGGCAGGGTCCGGCGCGCGCCTATGACGTCGCGCTGGTCAATCTCGACTATCACGACATGTACTGGGAATCGGCCAAATACGGGATCGGCCGTGCCGAGCCGGGTGCCTTCGCCCGTGCGATGTATGCGTCGCTCAAGCCCGGCGGCGTGGTCGGGATCATCGACCATGTCGGGCCCGCCGGCGACACGCGCGCGATCGTCGACAAGCTTCACCGCATCGATCCGGCGGTGGTGAAGGCGGACTTCCTCAAGGCCGGCTTCAAACTCGATGGCGAGAGCAAGATCCTCGCCAACCCTGCAGACGACCACAGCAAGAACGTGTTCGACCCCGCGATCCGGGGAAAGACCGACCGCTTCTTCTTCCGCTTCCGCAAGCCGCGCTGAGAAGCACTGTTTGACGCGCGGAAGGCGGGGCGCTTAGCTTTGGCCATGCGCTTCGCCTTCCTCGCCGCCGCCCTCCTCGCCACCGTCTCCGCCGGCGCCGCCGCGCAGGACAAGGACAGAGCGGAGGCCGAAGCCCGCGCTTACGTGCCGCAGGTCGTCACGACCCGGCACCAGGGCGTCTTCGGCGGGCAGCGGCTCGGCTATTCGGCGACGGTCGGCGAGACGATCCTCAAGACGAAGGACGGCGTGCCCGAGGCGGCGATCGTCACCACGGCCTATGTGAAGGAACCGCGCGATCCCGCGCGGCCGGTGACCTTCCTGTTCAACGGCGGGCCGGGGTCGGGCTCGGTGTGGCTGCAGATGGGCGCCTTTGGGCCCAAGCGCGTGGCCATCCCGAGCGACGCGCGCGACGACGGCGCTCCGCCTTATCCCCTGCTCGACAACCCCGACAGCCTGCTCGACGTCACCGACCTCGTCTTCATCGATCCGCCGGGCACGGGCTTTTCGGTGATCCTGCCGGGCGGCGATCCCAAGAATTATTATGGCGTGACGCAGGACGCGAAGGCGGTCGCGCAGGTCATCCGCCGCTGGCTCAACGACAATGGCCGGTGGAACAGCCCCAAGTTCCTCGGGGGCGAGAGCTATGGCACGACCCGCTCGGCGGCGGTGGTGAACCAGCTCGAAGGCCAGACCTACAACGACGTCGGGCTGAACGGCATCCTGCTCATCTCGAGCATCCTCGACTTCGCGGCCGGCTCGCCGACCCCGGGGAACGAGCTCGGCTACATCACCAACCTGCCCTCGATGGCGACCACCGCCGCCTATCATGGCAAGGGTCTGGCGGGCACGGCCGCGGCCGAGGTCGCCGAGCAGGCGCGGCAGTTCGCCATCGGGCCTTATGCCGCCTTCCTGCTCAAGGGTGCGCGGGCGAGCGCCGAGGAGCGGGCGAGCGTGCGCGCCAGGCTCGCCCAGCTGACCGGGCTCAGCCAGACCTATCTCGACCAGGCCGACCTTCGGGTGACCCCCGACCGCTTCTACAAGGAACTGCTGCGCGATCGCGGCGTGACGATCGGCCGGCTCGACACGCGCTACACCGGCAAGGATTATGATGCGGCGGGTGAAAGCCCCGACAATGATCCCAGCTTCTACGGGATCGACGCGGGCTATACCGCGGCGGTGAACAGCTGGATGCGCGGGCCGCTCGGGTTCAGGACTGACCGCGAATATCAGTCGATCGGGAGCGTCGGCCCGTGGGACTGGTCACTGGGCGGCGGTGGCGGCGGGCGCCAGACCTATCTCAACGTCGCGCCCTACATCGGCACCGCGCTCAGGGAGAACAGCGGGCTGCGCGTGTTCGTGGGCCAGGGCTGGTACGATTTCGCGACGCCCTTCTTCGGCGCCGAGTACAGCCTCCAGCGCACCGGCATCCCCCAGGACCGCATCAGCTGGCATTATTATGATGCGGGCCACATGATGTACGTCCGCGACGAGGACCGCGCGAAGCTTTCCCGCGACATCCGCGCCTTCATCCGCGCGCGCTGAAGTGGGCCTCGACCGGCCGCTCAAGGTCTATGTCGACGGCGGTTGCCGGCCCAACCCCGGCAGGATCGAAGTCGCGGTCGTCGCGCGGGGCGAGATCCGCTTCTTCGACGATCTCGGCGAAGGCGGAAACGGTGAGGCCGAGTGGCTGGCGCTGTGCCTCGGGCTCGAGGTCGCGCAATCGCTGGCGGTGCCGCTGTTCGATCTGCTGGGCGACAATCGCGGCGTGATCGCGCAGGCAAGCGGGGTGTGGCCCTGCCGAAGCGCGCTGGATCGCCGCTATCGCGACCGGTTTTGCGCGTTGGCGAAAGCGGCGCCACCGCGGCGCCTGCGCTGGATCGGTCGCCACCAGAATCTCGCGGGAATCGCGCTCGACCGCCGCCGCTGACCGGCGCGCCCCGCGCGATGCAGGTCGCGCCATGTCAGCATGCGAAGAAAAGTGGTCGGGGAGAGAGGATTCGAACCTCCGGCCCCTGCCTCCCGAAGACAGTGCTCTACCAGGCTGAGCTACTCCCCGACCGGAACCCGCTCACGCGGGAACCAAGGCGGGGCGGTCTTTAGGCGGCGGTTCGGCGCGATGCAACCTCTTGTGCGCTGCGGCTTTGAAAGGATTGCGGCGCGTTGCTGATCCGGCCGTCCCATCCCCATCCCAGAAGGCACGATTTCGATGAACATCCTGATGATCCTCACCAGCCACGACCAGCTTGGCGACACCGGCAAGAAGACCGGCTTCTGGCTCGAGGAATTCGCCGCCCCTTATTATGTCCTCAAGGACGCGGGCCACACCATCACGCTCGCCAGCCCCAAGGGCGGCCAGCCGCCGCTCGATCCCAAGAGCGACGAGCCCGACGCGCAGACCGAGGCGACCGAGCGGTTCAAGAAGGACGAGGCGGCCAAGGCCCAGCTCGCCGCGACCGAGGTCCTTTCCACGATCGACCCTTCGCGCTTCGACGCGGTCTTCTATCCGGGCGGCCACGGCCCGATGTGGGATCTCGCCAACGACACCGACTCCAAGCGCGTGATCGAGACCACGCTGGCCGACGGCAAGCCCGTCGCGCTGGTCTGCCACGCCCCCGCCGCCCTGAAGAACGTCACCGCCCCCGACGGCAGCCCGCTGGTCAAGGGCCGCAAGGTCACCGGCTTCACCAACGAGGAAGAGGAGTCGGTCAAGCTCACCGACGTCGTCCCCTTCCTTCTCGAGGACGAACTGAAGCGCCTCGGCGGCAATTATTCGAAGGGTGAGACCTTCAAGCCCTATGTCGTCACCGACGGACTGCTCATCACCGGCCAAAACCCGCCGTCGAGCGAGCCGGCCGCCGAAGCGCTCCTCGAGGTGCTGAGCAAGGCGAAGGAGCCCGCGCCCGCGGCCTAAGGGCGACCGGCTTTCAGGAGATCGGGGACCCGGACGAGCTTTTCGCGGGCAAAGCCGAGGCGCGCGGCCGCGACCTCGGCCGCCTCGATCTTCTGCCAGTCGGCGAACAGGATCGGCTCGCACCCGCGTGAAGCGAGCAGCCGGTCGAGCCCGGCGGCGCCGGCGCGGGTCGAGCCTGGCGGGATGTCGGCGGCGATGATGTCGGCGACTTCGAAGCCGTCGGGCCGATTGGTGCCGATCGTCCCGGTCGGCCCGCGCCGTGCCCAGCCGACGGCGTAGAGCCGCTCGGCAATCTTGCCCGAGGCGTTGGGATAGCGCCCGAGCCCCTCGTCATAGGGGACGCCGGGGATCGGCGGCGAGGCATAGCCAATGCAGCTGACCACGAGGGATGCGGGAATGGCATAGGTCTCGCCGGTGCCGCGCGCCTGCCCGTCGGGACCGAGCGCGGTGCGTTCGACGATGATCCGCTCGGCCCGCCCGTCGCCTTCGATCGCGAGCGGCTTGGCGAAGAAATCGAAGCGGATGCGCTTGGGTTTCGCCGGGTCGGGCTCGGTGGCAGCAAAGCCGCGCAACAGCTCGACCGACTTGCGCTGTCCGGGTTCGAGCATGGCGTCGGTCCCGGCGGGCGGAAAATCATCGTCATCGACTTCGGGTGCGGCGTCGGCGAGATGACCGAGCTCGCCCAGTTCCTTTGGCGTCATCGCGATCTGGTGCGGCCCGCGCCGGCCGAGGATGGTGATGTCCTGCACGCGGCTGTTGCCGAGCGCCTCGAAGGCGTGGGCGACGATGTCCGAGCCGGTGAATTCTCCCGGCGTCTTGGACAGGATGCGCGCGACGTCGAGCGCGACATTGCCGTTGCCGACGATGACCGCGTGTCGCTGGTCGAGCGGCGGGGCGAGGTCGGCGAAGTCGGGATGGCCGTTGTACCAGCCGACGAAGGCCGCCGAGCCGATCACGCCCGGCAGGTCGTCGCCCGGGATGCCTAAGCGGCGGTCGTAGGGCGCCCCGGTCGCGAGCACGACCGCGTCATAATAATGGAGCAGCTCCTCGATCGACACATCGGCGCCGAGGTGGACGTTGCCGAGAAACCGCACGCCCGGGGTCAGCGCGACCTTCTCGTAGCGCTTGGCGACGGCCTTGATCGACTGGTGGTCGGGGGCGACCCCGAAGCGGATCAGGCCATAGGGGACCGGCAGGCGGTCGAGGATGTCGACCGCGACGTCACCGCCCTTCACCAAGGCTTCGGCGGTGTAGAAACCGGCGGGGCCGGAGCCGACGATGGCGACGTGGCGCATGGGTGAGACCTCCTTGGCGGCCCGAGTGTAACCCTGTCCGCGCCGCGGTCCAGTTCACTTCGTCGAGCGGTCTTCCAGCAGGAGCTCGCTGCCCTTGGACCGAAGCGCCGCCTCGATCGGGCGGGCCATCATGCCGAGCAGGCCCGGCAGCGCGACCTGGACTCGGACGACCTTGTCCTCGACGTCGAGCCGCGCATCGACCGTCTGGCCCATGGCGGTAATCCCGAGGCTGAGCTGGTCGGCCTGCCACTCGTGGGTGACGGTCGCGCCGCCGGGGATGAACCCGGCGAGCTTGCCGACATTGGCCTCGATCCGGCGGCGGGCTTCGGTGCGGCCGAGCTGATGGGGCAGGTCGACGTGGATGGGCTGAGTGCTCATGGTCGCCGAGGTGAGCGCCGTTCAGTGTCTTTTCAACCGGCGATGCGTTATTATCGGCGTCATGCGGTTCGTCGCGTTCACCCTCGCAGCCAGCCTGCTCGCCGTGCCCGCCACCGCGCAGGCCCCGGTCGCCCCTGCCCTGTCGCTGTGGAATCCGGCGGCCGATTATGTCGAGGCGGGCCAGGACGAGCCCGGCTACCGGCGGTGGATCGCGCAAGGGCCGTGGCGCGCGGGCGCGGTGACGCAATTCCATCAGTATCTGACGAACAGCGGCGTCGCCTTCATCGCGCCGACCTGGCAATTGCTGCGGACCGCGAGCGACTGGCGGCGATGCGGGGCCGAGCCGTTCGAGATCCCGCCGACCGATGAATGGCCCAACATCGTCAACACGCTCCGCTACGTTCGCGACCATGTGGTGCCCAGGGTCGGCCCGGTCGAACCGGTGAGCGTCTTCCGCAACGCCGGGCTCAACCGCTGCGCCGGCGGCGCGCCGGAAAGCGTCCACCGAAGCATGAGCGCGATCGATTTCGTGCCGCTCGCTCCGATCGGGCGCGAAGACATGATCCACCGGCTTTGCGCCGAGCACCAGGTCGAGGGTCCGCGCTACAATGCGGGGCTCGGCTTCTACACCAAGATGCGGTTCCACATCGACAGCTGGAAGTATCGCACCTGGGGGCGCGACGATTCCGGGCACATCGCCTGTCCGAAGGTCGAGCAGCCGGTCCCCGTTCTGGCGAAAGCGCCGCAACCGGCGACCTCGGGCGCGGCGTCGGCGCTGGTGTTCCGGACGCCGCCGGCCGCGACCGCCGCGACACCGGTGAGCACCGCCACGACGGTATCCACCGGGACCGGCGACCCGCTCGCACCGCTGCCCGACGGAAGCGCCGGACGGTAGGTCGAAGCGGGCTTGTGTTGCGTAAGGGCAACACTATCTTCCCCTGCAACATAAGGGGAATCTGACACTCATGGATTTCGAGAAATTCACCGACCGGTCGAAGGGCTTCGTCCAGGCCGCCCAGACCATTGCGGTGCGCGAGCATCATCAGCGGATCGCGCCCGCCCACCTACTGAAGGCGCTGCTCGACGACGAACAGGGGATGGCCGCGGGCCTCATCCAGGCCGCCGGGGGTGATCCCAAGGCCGCCAAGCGCGAAGCCGATGCGCTGGTCGCGAAGCAGCCGGCGGTGACCGGCTCGGGCGCAACCTCGGCGCCGGCGCTCGACGGGGACACGATCCGGCTGCTCGACCAGGCCGAACAGGTCGCGGCCAAGGCGGGCGACAGTTTCGTCACGGTCGAGCGGATGCTGCTCGCCATGGCGCTGGCCAAGGGCTCGGCGGTGGCCGATGCACTCGTCCGCGCCGGGGTCCAGCCGCAGGGCCTCAATGCCGCGATCGAAAAGCTGCGCGGCGGTCGCACCGCCGACACGCAGGGCGCCGAGGACCGCTATGATGCGCTCAAGAAGTTCGCCCGCGACCTCACCGCCGCGGCGCGCGAGGGCAAGCTTGATCCGGTGATCGGCCGCGACGAGGAAATCCGCCGCACGATCCAGGTGCTCGCCCGCCGGACCAAGAACAATCCGGTGCTGATCGGTGAGCCGGGCGTGGGCAAGACCGCCATCGCCGAAGGCTTGGCGCTCCGCATCGCCAATGGCGACGTGCCCGACGGGATCAAGGACCGCCGGCTGCTCAGCCTCGACATGGGCTCGCTGATCGCGGGTGCGAAGTATCGCGGCGAGTTCGAGGAGCGGCTCAAGGGCGTGCTCGACGAGGTCAAAAGCGCCGCGGGCGAGATCATCCTCTTCATCGACGAGATGCACACGCTGGTGGGTGCGGGGAAGAGCGAGGGCGCGATGGACGCGTCCAACCTCCTCAAGCCGGCGCTTGCCCGCGGCGAACTCCACTGCATCGGCGCGACGACGCTCGATGAATATCGCAAGCACGTCGAGAAGGACCCCGCGCTCCAGCGGCGGTTCCAGCCGGTGTTCGTGGGCGAGCCGACGGTCGAGGACACCATCTCGATCCTCCGCGGGCTCAAGGACAAGTACGCGCTGCACCACGGGATCAACATCACCGATGGCGCGCTGGTCGCCGCGGCGACGCTGTCGAACCGCTACATCACCGACCGCTTCCTGCCCGACAAGGCGATCGACCTGATGGACGAGGCCGCTTCGCGGTTGCGGATGGAGGTGGAGAGCAAGCCCGAGGAGATCGAGAACCTCGACCGGCGGATTATCCAGCTCAAGATCGAGCGCGAAGCCCTGCGCAAGGAAACCGACAAGGGGTCGAAGGACCGCCTCGTCACGCTCGAGCGCGAGCTTGCCAATCTCGAGCAGCAGTCGAGCGAACTGACCACGCGCTGGCAGGGCGACAAGGAGAAGATCGCTGCCGAGGGCAAGCTGAAGGAAGAGCTCGACGGCTACCGGATCGAGCTCGAGCAGGCGCAGCGCAACGGCGATCTCGGCCGCGCGGGCGAACTCCAGTACGGCCTCATCCCCGAGCTCGAGAAGAAGCTCGCCGAAGCGAACGACAGTCAGGCCAATGCCATGCTGCGCGAGGAAGTGACCGCCGATGACATCGCGTCCGTGGTCTCGCGCTGGACCGGGGTGCCGGTCGAGCGGATGCTTGAGGGCGAGCGCGACAAGCTGCTCAAGATGGAGGAGATCATCGGCAAAAGGGTGATCGGCCAGGCCGATGCGGTGAAGGCCGTCTCGACCGCGGTGCGCCGAGCGCGCGCCGGGCTCCAGGATCCCAATCGCCCGATCGGCTCCTTCATGTTCCTCGGGCCGACCGGCGTCGGCAAGACCGAGCTCACCAAGGCGCTGGCCGAATTCCTGTTCGACGATCCGAGCGCGATGGTCCGCATCGACATGAGCGAGTTCATGGAGAAGCACAGCGTCGCCCGGCTGGTTGGCGCGCCCCCGGGCTATGTCGGCTACGAGGAAGGCGGGACGCTGACCGAGGCGGTTCGGCGCCGGCCCTATCAGGTGGTGCTGTTCGACGAGGTCGAGAAGGCGCATGCCGACGTCTTCAACATCCTGCTCCAGGTGCTCGACGACGGGCGGCTGACCGACGGGCAGGGACGGACGGTGGACTTCACGAACACGCTCATCATCCTGACCTCGAACCTCGGCTCGCAATATCTGGCGAACCTCGGCGAGGACGAGCCTGCCGAGAAGGTCGAGGCGCAGGTGATGGACGTCGTCCGCGGCCACTTCCGGCCCGAGTTCCTCAACCGCCTCGACGATATCATCCTCTTCCATCGCCTGTCGGCCAGCCACATGGCGCCGATCGTCGACATCCAGGTGCGCCGCCTCGGCAAGCTTCTGGAAGAGCGCGGGATCGCGCTCGACCTCACCGAGGCGGCCAAGGCATGGCTCGGTCGGGTCGGCTACGATCCGGTCTACGGCGCGCGGCCCTTGAAGCGGGCGGTCCAGCGCTACCTGCAGGATCCGCTCGCCGACGCGATCCTCGCGGGGCGGATCAAGGATGGCGAGCAGGTGCGGGTCGACGAGGGCGACGGGGCCCTGCTTCTGACGCCGATGGAGCGGGCCGAGACCGTCGCCGCCTGACGACGGAGGACCGGCCTCTCCCGGCCGGTCCGTCCTCCCCAGAAGCAGCGCAGCAAAAAAGGGGCGGTCCTCACGGACCGCCCCTCCTTTGTTTTGGCCTAGGCTAAGCCTTAGCCACGCTCGGGCGCAGCAGCCGGCGGCGGCGGCGGCGGCGGCGGAACCGGGCAGCTGTCGGTCGCCAGGATCACCGAACCGTCGGCGCAGGTCTGCGTCGCGGGCGGCGGGGGCGGCGGAGCAACCGGCTCGACCACCGGAGCCACCGGCTCCGGAGCCGGCATCGCGCGACGAGCACCGCCGAAGGCGATGTCGAGGCCGAGACGGACGAAGCGCGGCGCCTGGTAGGCGGTCACGAGACCGTAGTCCGGATCCGGAATGTACGCGGTCGGCAGACCGTTCGCACCGGTGTCGACGTCGAGATCGCCGAACTCGTACCGGCGGGTCACGCTCTTCCAGTTGAAGACGTTGTTCACGTCCGCACGGAGGGTGATGACCTGCTTGTCGTCGTCGCCGTAGTGGATGTTGTAGCGAGCGCCGAGGTTCACGTTCTTGAACCAGTCGGTCTTCTGCGCCGTACCACGCGGGCTCAGCTTGCCGCCGCAATAGTGCGACGCCGCGCCGTAGCCGTTGGCGAACAGGTCGGTCGGGTTGTAGCCGATGCAGCTCAACGGACGCGGCGAGTAGAGCTGCGCGTTGAGGCCGAGCACCAGGTTCCGGCCGATGTTCAGGTCACCATAGACCTTGAACTGGTGACGGCGATCGTTCGGCAGGTAGCCGTACGAACCCGGGATGAAGCCCGGCTGGTCGAAGTCCTGCGTGATGCCGGTGTCGTCCTGGCCGAAGTCCGACTGGACGCCGCCTTCGATGTTACCCTTGCTCTTCGAGTAGGTGTAGCTGCCGCCGATTCCGAAGAGACCGGTGTTGCGACGATCGAAGGTAAAGGTCAGCGCGTCATAGGTACGCTTGGCCTTCGGATAACCCAGCTGCTGCGGGGTGAACGTGACGGTCCGGTTGTTAACGTCGAAACCGTTGGCCAGCAGGTTGACCGTGATCGGCGAACCCGGATTGTTGATCACGTACTGGTGGAAGCCAGTCCAGATCTCCGCGCACGTGGCCGTGCCCCCAACCGGAACGCCCAGGTCGTTCGGGCCGGTCGCCCGCGGCGTGATGCCGTTGGCGGCGCAGTAGGCGTTCACGGCCGCGTCGATCGCCGAGTCTTCCGACGTGCGGTCGAGGTTGCGGTGCGTGTAGCTGAGGCCGAAGCGCCAGTTGCCGTACTTCTGCGCGTAACCCAGGATCCACTCGGTCTCCTTGGTGGCCTTGAGGTTCGACGAGATCGCCTGACCAAGCGCGATGTCCGCGCCGTCGCCGGTCACGTTGCAATTCGTGGTTGCACCGCCCGGAATGAGGGCAAACGGGCAGGCCGTCTGGAAGTTACCGTCGTCGGTCACGAGCGCGCCGAGGATCGGCAGGCCGGTCGCGGCATTCACGCCCGTCAGCTGATACTGCTGGCGGAAGAAGAACGACGGAGCGCCCTGACGGAAGGCGGTGTTGCTGGCGACCGGCAGGTAATACCAGCCGTACGAACCGAAGATGCGGCCCGACTTGTCGCCGAACAGCGAATATTCCGCACCGAGACGCGGCGCGTAGTTCTTCTTGAGGTCGACCAGCGGCAAGCCGCTCGGCTTGTTGACGCGGAAGTCGTCGCGACGGACGCCGAGGTTCAGCGTCAGGCGGTCAGTGGGCTTCCACTCGTCCTGCAGATAGTAGGCCTTGTTGATGCCTTCGAACGTACCACCGGTGTTGAAGTAGTTCAGTTCGACCACCGGGCCGATCGCGTTCGGGGCGTTCACGATGTACGTGATACCGCCGTTGCCGAGCACGGCGTTGAACGCCGCGGGCGTGATCGCGCCGTTGGCGAGCTGGTAGGCACCACCGTTACGCACGGTCACGCGGCTGAGCGTATTCTTTTCGCGGTCGAAGCCGAAGCGGAAGTGGTGCGAACCGAGCAGGGTGACGAGGACGTCACCGTCGGCGCGGTAGAACTTGCGCTCGGTGTTGTACGGCGAGTCGGTGCTGGTGATGCGCTGGCCGTTGTAATAGCCGCGGTTCGGCACGCCGAAGACATTGACGCCCGAGAGGTTGCGGAAGCGCGGCAGGTTGCCGGCACCAGCGACGCTCAGCGAGTCGAAACGGTCGCGAACACGGCCATAGGCCGCCGACAGGGTCAGCCAGTCGGTGAAGCGACCGGTGTACTTGCCGACGTAGTTGAGACCACCGCCCGGGAAGTCGGTCACGCCGGTGGCGGTACCGAAGAGGTCCTTGCCGCCGACCTGGCTGTACGGGAGATCGAAACGCGTCTGGGTGTTGCGCGTGTCGAAAATGGTGAATTCGAGGTGCTGGCTATCGATCGGATAGGCATCGAGCTTCACGCCCCAGAACGGGTCGCTCTGCTTGAAGCGGGTCGCCGTGCCGGCGCTCGGGTTCACATTGATCAGCTGATCCGAACGCTGGAACTGCACGAGGCCGTAAGCGAACAGGCGATCCTTGATGATCGGGCCGCCGAGTTCGACGACGCCGGTCAGCGTGTCGATCTTGTTCGCCTTGTTGTTCTGGTTCGGAACATAGGCATTGCCGTCGAAGGTCCGCGTGTTCGGCGAGACCGAACGCAGGAAGTCGGGCGACCAGTCGATATGGACGGCGCCCGTCCAGTCGTTGGTGCCGGCCTTGGTGACGGCGTTGACGATACCACCGGTGGCGCGACCGAACTCGGCCGGGTAGCCGCCGTTCTTGGTGTCGACGCTGCGGTAGAAGTAGAACGGCACTTCGGCGCTTCCGAGGAAGTTGTCGAAGTTCGTCAGGTTCAGGCCGTTGAGGTAGTAGGCGTTCTCGGCGACCGAGCCACCGCCGATCGACGGCAGGTTGCCGAAGGCCGCGTCACCGACCGTCGTGCCCGGCGCGAGCAGGACGACCGAGGTGAGGTCGCGGTTGAGCGGCTTGGTCGAGATGAAGTCCGCGACGTCGACGTTGAGGCCGGTCGTGGTGCCGGTGAAGGCGCGAACGGCGCGCGAACCGGTGACGACGATCGGCGAACCGCTGGCACCGCCGACGAGGTCGACGTTGAGCTGCGCGGTCTGCGACGAGAGGATCGGAATGTTGGTCGCGCTGTACGCCGGCTTGCCGGCGGCAGTGACGTTCACGTCATAGTTGCCGACCGGAAGCGAGTTCACCTGGAACTGGCCCTGGGCGTTGGTCGTGACCGTCTGGGTCTGGCCCTGACCGACCGAGGTGATGGCGACGGTGGCGCCCTGGACGGGCGCGCCGGCCTCGTCACGAACCACACCGGAGATGGAGCCGGACGTATAGTCCTGCGCAGCCGCCGGGGTGGCGGCGATAAAGGCCATCGGCAGGCCCGCGCCGACGAGCGCGAGCGCTTGCCATGCGGCCGAGGCGCGAAGGTAAGACTTCATTCGAATATTCTCCCGCTAGGCGCCGACGCCGGCCCCTAATTCACGCATGCCCCAAAAAGAGGCACTGCGACCCTTAGGATGGCGGAGGGAGCGAGAGAGAGTAAAGTCCAACCGCTCCGCTTTGGAAACGCTTGTCGCAGTGCGTGGCAAAAATGTTACGGGGCCAAGACGCTCGACGAACGGTCGCCCCGTACGGACCGACGGTCAAAACGCTGAATTTCCGCGATTAACCCTCCGCGGTCACCGTCGAAATATTCAACGAGGTTAGCAAAACGCCACCTGTCGCCAGAAAAAAATTCGGAGCTTCCGTGGCCTGTGATGCCCGCGCCACGCCGGCCCCACAACGAAAACGGGGGCGGACACATGGTCCACCCCCGCCTCTGGTCACTGAACCGGGAACTAGAACTTGAGGTTCACGCCCACGCGATAGTTGCGGCCGACCACGTCGTAGTTCGACGGGAAGGTGTTGCCGCCGTTGAAGGCCGTTGCACCGACCGTGTTACCGACGAACGGCGGCTGCTTGTCGAGCAGGTTCTGCACGGTGAAGGTGAAGGTCATGTGGTCGGTCGCCTGGAACCGGTTCGACAGGTCGAAATAGTCGTAGGCCGGGATCCGCTCGTAGGCATCGAAGATGGTCGAGGCGAGCGGGCCGCACGACAGGGCCGGATCGTTGATGCAGGTCCGCGGCTCGATCCGGGCCTTGCTGATGTGGCGCCAGTTGAGCGACGTGTCGAGGCCGTTCAGCCACGACAGCGTGGTCCGCAGCGACCAGCTGATCTTCGGCTGGATCGGCTGGCAGCTCGCGCTGTAGAAGCCGGTGCACTCGCGCAGCGGGCTCAGCGGCGACGGGATCGCCTTGAAGGTCGACCGGAAGGTCCGGTTGCCCTGGAAGGCGAACGACAGGCGGCCGAAGCTGCCGAGGTCCTGGCGGTAGTTGGCCGTGACGTCGACACCGCGGGTCTGCAGGAAGCCCTGATTGCTGAGCGCGAGCTGGAGGCCCGGGGTGGTGGTCGCCTCGCCGTCGAGGCGGCCGGTCGCCGTGTTGCGCTTGACCAGGGTGCAGAACAGGTTGGTGGCGCTGAAGTTCGGGTTACCCGCGCCGTAGCAGCCGCTGATGATGTCGTTCACCGTCGGGTTGGTGATCGCCCGCTCGACGTCGATGTTGTAGTAGTCGACCGTCAGCGCGAAGTTCGGAACGAACCGCGGCTGGAGCACTGCACCGACCGTGAAGGTCTTGGCGATTTCCGGCTCGAGCAGCGGGTTGCCGCCCTGCGTCGTCTGGATCTGGCCCGACGACGGCGCCGGGATCGCGCCCGTCCCGATGATCGACTGCGGAACGCCGGTCGCGACGCAGAGCTGCTGGAGCGCGGTGCTCCCGGCGAGCGTGGCGTTGTAGTTGGTGCCGGCGGCGTTGGTGATCTGGCCCTGGCACGGATCGGTCGTCAGGTTCGACAGCGCGACGACCTGCGGCTGGTAGAGCTCCGACAGGTTCGCGGCGCGCGCCGCCCGGGTGTACATCGCCCGGATCTTGAGGTCGCGCACCGGCGACCAGCTGCCGCCGATCTTGTAGGTGTAGTTCTTGCCGGTGAGGTTGTAGTCCGCGACGCGGCCACCGAATTCGAGCGTCAGGTTGTTGAAGAAGGGACGGTTCTCGATCAGCGGGACGATCGCTTCGGCATAGGCTTCCTTGGTGTAGTAGGTGCCCTGCTGCGGGAGCGCCGCCGCACCGGCACCGAGCACCGCGCCCGGGACCGCCGAGATGGCGTCGCCGCGGCTGAAGCCGAAATACTTGCGATATTCGAGGCCGGCCGAGATGCCGACCGGCTGCGTCGCCCACGGCAGCGCGAAGCCGAGGTCACCCGAGATCGAGGCCTGCGCCTGGGTCAGGTTGGTGTCGACGAAGTTGTAGGTCGTCGCCTTGATGAAGGCGAGCTGCGCCTGCGTGATCGAGCCCTGCGGACCGAAGATGTTGAGCGGGACGCACGAGTTGGTGGTCACGGTGCAGGTGGTGGTGTTGGTCGCCCGCAGCGCCTGCTGGACGTTGGCGAGGAGGCCGCTCGTCGCCGAGGTAGTGCGGTTCGATTCGCCGTAACCGACCCAGACGTCCCAGTTGAGGGTCGAGGTCAGCGGACCGCGCGCGCCGCCGGTGAACTGGAAGGTGTTGAAGTTGTAGGTCGTGACGCGCGGGCCGTCCTCGACGAACCGGCGGTCGGCGGTGAGCAGCAACTCGCGGTAGGCGGCGCTGGTCGGGCTGGTCGCGGCCGCGGCGGCATCGCACTCGGCCTGGGTCAGCGTCTGGACGCCGTTCACGTTCGGGTTGCTGTCGACGAGGCCGCACAGCTGGTTCCGCAGCGGGATGTTCTGCGCGAGGTAGCCGTTCGACACCGGAACGAAGACGTTGTTGCCGAAGATGCCGGTCGGGGCCGCGTTGAAGACGACCTTCGACTTGGTCCACATGCCGGTCATGTAGACTTCGAGCTTGTCGCTGAACTCGTAGCGGGCCTTGCCGAACACGTTGTAGCGGGTCAGCGGGGTCTGCAGCAGGTTGAGCGGGTTGGTGTTGTAGGTGCTCGCGCGCGGCCCGAGGAGGCCGGTGGTGGTGTTGAGCTGGGTGAAGGCCGCGCCGCCGTTACGGATCGACAGCGGAACCGCCGTGTCCGAGCCCTGCGGAAGGCCGGTGGCCGAGCTGGTCGCGACGCGCGAATAGTCGCGATAGTCGTAATAGATCGGCTTGGTGTCGGTGTAGCCCGAGCTCAGCACCACGTTGCCGCGATTGTCGGCGAAGTTGGTGCCGAACGTCAGCGCGCCGCGGATGAAGCGGCCGTCGCCACGCTCGGAGATGCCCGAGCCCAGATCGAGGTCCACGCCCGAGAAGTTGCGCTTGGTGACGAAGTTGACGACGCCGGAGACAGCGTCGGCGCCGTAGACGGTCGAGGCGCCGCCGGTGAACACGTCGACGCGCTCGATCAGCGCGAGCGGGATCTGGTTGAGGTCGGTGCGGGCGACGAGGTCGACCGGAACGATGCGCTGGCCGTCGAGCAGCACGAGGTTGCGGTTCGAACCGAGACCGCGAAGGTTGATGAAGGCCGCGCCGCTGCCGCCGTTGTTGACGTTCTGGTTGAGGCTCGGGACCTGGCCCGGAAGGTCGTGCAGCAGCTCTTCGGCCGAGGTGACCTGCTGGAGCTGGATCTCGCCCTCGCCGATCACCTGGACCGGGCTCGACTGGACAAGATTGGGATTGGTGATGCGGGTACCGGTGACGACCAGTTCCTGCTCGGGAGTGGCGTCGGTCGCCTGCTCGGCCTTGGCCTTGTCGACCGCTTCCGAATTCTCCTTCGGCGCGACGCCGGGCTCGGGCGCGGGCGCCGGCGCGGTCTGCGCGAACGCCTGGGTCGAAATGAGCAGCGAACCCGCGAGCACCGCCGAGGTTGTCAGCAGCTTGCTACGAAAATCAGTGACCTTCATGATTGCCTCCCCGCGGGCCCCCCGCGTGACGTGTTACCGGATGGGAAAGTCGATTGCCGGTCGTTTCGGGGGCGAGCAAGGGCCGCTCTTTTCGGATCAAGTGATTGTCCGCTATCGTCACTCAATTAGCACAACCTAGTTTAATAATTGTCACACTGGGGAGACGAGGCTTGTCGATAGTCGCTTTTCACGCTGCCACCGCCGTTGCGCTGGCGAGTGCTCCGGCTGTTGCCGATTCGCCGCAGCCGCAGGCGATCGCGGCCATCGCCGCCTGCCGCGGCATCGCCGACGCCAATGCCCGGCTCGCCTGCTTCGACAAGGCCGCGCTGCAATTGCAGTCGGCGCTCAGCGACCAGAAGGTGGTGGTGATCGATCGCGAGGAAGTGCGCCGCACGCGCCGCTCGCTGTTCGGGATCAGCATGCCCGACCTCAACTTCCTCAAAGGCAAGGGCGAGGATGCGAAGGATGTCGACGCGATCACCGCGACGATCACGCAGGTCGCGGCGACGGGTGACCGCTACGTGTTCACGCTCGACACGGGCGCGCGCTGGCAGACGCTCGAGGACAGCTCACGGCAACTGACGCCCAAGCCCGGCCAGTCGATCACGATCAGGAAGGGCGTGCTCGGCTCCTACCGGCTGTCGGTGGCGAACCGGCCGGCGCTGCGGGCGATGCGGCTGCCCTGAGGCTCAGGCCTTGCGCGCGCGCTCTTCGGCAATGAGGCTGGCGGCGGCGTCGACGTAGGGCTCCTGCCGGGCGACGCTCCAGTAGCGCAGCTGGTCGAGCGGGATCGGGACGCCGGTCGCGGCGCAGCGGACGTGGTCGCCGTCGCTGAGCAGCCGGAAGGTCCCGGCCATGTAGTGGATCCGCGCTTCGCGGCCGCTGCCCTGCATCAACATGCTTGCGTCTCTCGTTCTAGTGACCCGCCTCTATTCGAACAGGTTCGGCTGGGGCGCGACATAGGACCGCCTGGCGCTTCGCTCAACCTTGGCGGGCTTGTCGCCGGTCGTGGCCGCCACCTCGCCGTCGCCGAAGTGGAGCAGCAGGCGGCCCGCGGCGGTGGCATCGGCCGCCTTGGTCAGGGTGCGGCCGTCGTCGGCGGCGGTGACCCGGACGAAGCCGCGCGCAAGCGGCCGGTCGGGGTGAACGAGCGGCAGCATCTTGGCGGCGGCGCCGAGCTGGTCGGTCAGGCGCGCGAGCTTCTGGGTGAGGAGTTCGGGTCGGAGCCTGGCGGCAGTGAGGTTCATGGTCGCCTCGGCCTTGTGGGCACGCGCGGACAGGCCGCGCGGCAGGCGGTCGCCGATCTCGTCGAGGCGCTGGCGCTTGGGGCCGAGCAAGGTCTCGGTCGAAGGCCAGCGGCAGGAGGTGAGCGCGAGCCGCTCGCGGGCGTCGCTCGACCGCTTGGTCAGGCAACGGCGGGTGCGGGCGTTGAGCTCGTCGAGGTAGCCGAGCAGCTCGGCGCGGACGGGGACGGCCATTTCGGCGGCGGCGGTCGGGGTCGGCGCGCGGCGGTCGGCGGCGTGGTCGATGAGCGTGGTGTCGGTCTCGTGGCCGACGGCGCTGATCAGCGGGATCGGCGATTCGGCGGCGGCGCGGACGACCTCTTCCTCGTTGAAGGCCCACAGATCCTCGATCGAACCGCCGCCGCGGGCGACGATGATGAGGTCCGGAACTTCTGGAAGGTCACGCATACCGCGGATGGCGGCTGTGACCTTCGCCGCGGCGCCTTCCCCTTGGACGGGGACCGGCCACAGGATCACATTGGTCGGGCACCGGTCATTCAGGCGGTGGAGGATGTCGCGGATCACCGCGCCGGTGGGCGAGGTGATGACGCCGATCAGCCGCGGGAGAAAGGGAAGCGGACGCTTGCGGGCGGCGTCGAACAGCCCTTCGGCGGCGAGCGCCTTCCGCCGGCGTTCGAGCAGCGCCATCAGCGCGCCCTCGCCCGCCAGCTCCATCCGCTCGACCACGATCTGGTATTTGGAGCGGCCCGGATAGGTGGTCATCTTGCCGGTCGCGATGACCTCGGCCCCGTCCTCGGGGCGGAAGGCGAGATTGCCCGCACCGCTGCGCCAGATGACCGCGTCGACGCAGGCGCCGTCGTCCTTGAGGGTGAAATAGCAATGGCCCGAGCTGTGCCGCTTCCAGCCCGAGATCTCGCCGCGCACCCGGACCCGGCCGAAGCGGTCCTCGACCGTCCGCTTCACCGCACCCGCCAGTTCGGTGACGCTCATCGGCGGCGAATTGTCGCCTTGGCTTCGCTCGGCTAGGAGACCGCCGGGAATGTCGAGATCGTCCATCAATATCCTGCTGCTGGGCTCTGGCGGGCGCGAGGATGCGCTGGCCTGGGGCCTGAGGCAATCGCCGCGCTGCGGTACCCTTTTGGCCGCGCCGGGCAACCCGGGAATCGCGCGCTGGGCGACATGCCTCGCGATCGATCCCGCCGATCCCGAGAAGGTGGTGGCGACGGCGCGCGAGCGCAACATCGACCTCGTCGTGGTCGGACCCGAGGCCCCGCTGGTGGCGGGCGTCGCCGATGCCTGCCGCGCGGCGGGGATCGCGGTGTTCGGCCCCTCGGCCGCCGCGGCGATGCTCGAAGGATCAAAGGGCTTCACCAAGGACCTGTGCCTCGCCGAAGGCATTCCGACCGCGCGCTTCGTCCGGGTCGAGGAGACCGAGGCGTCGCTCGCGGCGCTCGACGGCTTCGGCATTCCGGTCGTGATCAAGGCCGATGGCCTCGCGGCGGGCAAGGGCGTCACCGTCGCCATGACCCGCGACGAGGCCGAGGAGGCGATCCGCGCGGCGAACGGCGGGCCGCTGGTGATCGAGGAATTTCTCGAGGGCGAGGAAGCGAGCCTGTTCGCGCTGGTCGATGGCGGCAAGGCGATTCCGCTGGCGTCGGCGCAGGACCACAAGCGCGTCGGCGAGGGCGACACCGGGCCCAACACCGGGGGCATGGGCGCCTACTCCCCTGCCCCGGTCCTGACTCCCGAGCTCGAGGCCCGGGCGATGGCCGAGATCGTCACTCCGACCGCGCTCGCGATGGCGCGCGCCGGAACCCCCTTTTCGGGGCTGCTTTATGCAGGGCTGATGCTGACCGCCGAGGGCCCCAAGCTGATCGAATATAACGTCCGGTTCGGCGATCCCGAATGCGAGGCGATCGTGCCGCGCCTCAAGGGCGATCTCGCCGAGCTTCTGCTGAGCGTCGCTGAAGGCCGGCTGGGCGAAGTGCCGCCCGAACTGTCGGACCAGCACAGCATGACGGTGATCCTCGCCGCCGAGGGCTATCCGGGCACGCCCAGGAAGGGCGGGACGATCGACGGGATCGAGGCGGCCGAGCGGGTGCCCGGAGTCACGGTCTTCCATGCCGGCACCGCGCGGCACGGGTCGGGCGCCCTGCTGTCGGCCGGGGGCCGCGTGCTGGCAGTGACGGCGCTGGGCGACACGCTCGCCGAGGCCAAGGCGCGCGCCTATCAGGGCGTCGACGCGATCGACTTCGCCGACGGCTTCCACCGCCGCGACATCGGCTGGCGCGAACTGGAGCGGCAGTCATGAAGAGGAGTCTCGGACTGACGCTCGGCGCGCTGGCCGCGATCGGCGCGGCGGAGCTTTATCATGGACCGCTCGGCGCGTCGGGCGACCTCAAGGCGCGGGTCGAGACGCATGCCCGCAACCTTCTCGATTATTACGAGCTGCCGCAGATAAGCGCGCGGATGGAAGAGGGTCCGCTGCGCCGCCGGCTGGTGCTCAAGGGCCCGGCCGACGATTTCCAGCGCCGAGCGCTGGTCGAGAAGATGGGCGAGCTTCCGGGCGTGAACGAGGTCCGCTGGGACCCGTCGAGCCCGATCGTGGATTACTGGACGCAGAAGAGGCGGGCGCAGCAACGATGATCCCGACCGTGCCCGTCTTCGTCGAAGCCGCCGTGCTGGCCCTGATCGGCTACACGATCGGCCTGTTCATCGCCTATCTCGCCGAGCTTCACCGCCGGCGCGCCTCCAGAGGATGGAATGAGTGGGAATGAGTGAATTGTGGAACGCTTACTGGCCGATGATCCTGATCGCGGTCGCCATCGGCCTGATCACCGGCCTGATCGTCTTCCGGAAGCCCAAGCAGCGCGTCACCCTGAGCAAGACCGAGACCCCGGTCCGCCCGCACATGACCGCGAGCGCGGCGCCCAAGCTGACCGAGGAGCGCGCCGTGCCGACGCCGGTGTCGCGCGACCGTGACGGCGGCGGCGAGGGCAATGGCCTCGGCGACGAGATTGCGGCGGCGGCGAGCGACCTGGTCGGCGCGGGGATCGGCGCCGACGTCCATTCGCACCTGCCCGGCAGCGCCGGCGTCCCCGACAATCTCCAGCGGATGAAGGGCGTCGGCCCCAAGCTTGCGGGCATGCTCGCCGAGCGCGGCCTGACCCGCTTCGAGCGGATCGCCGAGCTCAGCCCGGCCGAAGTCACCGCGCTCGACGCGGACCTCGGTGCGTTCAAGGGGCGGCTCGTGCGCGACCGGGTGATCGAGCAGGCGCGCTATCTCGCCCGCGGCGACGAGGCCGGTTACGAGCGCGAATTCGGCAAGCTTTGATCGCACGCAAAATTCGCTAGGCTTCGCTTCTCTGCGTGTTTGAGGGGTGAAGCATGGAGCGGCGTGAATTCCTTGGCCTGGCGGCGATGGCGGGGCTCGGCTTTGCCATCCCGGTGCGGGGGTCGGCGGCGACCCCGCGCGTGCTGGTCAGCCCGATCATGCTGGCCCAGCGCCGCCTCGTGACCCTGGTCGCCATCAACGGCGCGGAGCCGGCGCCGTTCGCGATCGACACCGGCGGATCGGTCAGCTTCATCAACACCGACTATGCGCGGGCGCTCAGGCTCGACGATCGCGGGCTGGCGAGAATGCGCGGGGTCGGCGGGATCGCCGACCTCCCGGTATATTTGGCCAAGAACGTCATCATCGGCGCCGGCCTCAGGCAGGAGCAGGTCGCGTTTACCGGCGTGAGCAGCTTCAACGGCGAGATCCGCGGCACGCTGGCGGCGGGGGTGCTGACCGCGATGGACAGCGACCTCGACATCGAGAAGGGCGAGTGGCGCCTCTATCCCGACGGCCGCCCGTCGCGCGAAGGGTTCGTCCGGATGGCGAACGGGATCGTCGGAATCGGCCTCAGGCAGTCGGCGCGGCTCTATGCGGACGCAACGGTCAACGGGCGCAAGCTGCGCTTCCTGGTCGACACGGGCGCACCGAGCGGCCTGTCGCTGCACCTCGCCACCGCGCGCGCGCTCGGCCTGTGGGACGATTCCCGCCCTTATTCGCCGCTGAGAAACTACGGGATCGCGGGCGAGACCGGCCTCGCGCGGGTGGTCCGGACGGACATGCTCGAGTTCGGCGGGCGGCGGTTCGAGCGGCCGCTGGTTCTGCTGCGACAGGACGGGGTCAACAAGTCCGAGGACGGGGTGATCGGGCTCGAGCTCATCCGCCGCTTCAACCTGTCGACCGATGTCCGGCGCAAGGAATTGTGGGTCAAGCCGCATCCGTCGGGCGAGGGGCTGTCCGAGACCTATGGCATGTCGGGCCTGTGGCTCGACCAGAAGGGCAGCGAGATCCGGATCGCCGATGTCGGGACCGGGAGCCCGGCGAAGGCGGCGGGCCTCAAGGCCGGCGACCGGGTGGTGGGCACGAGCTTTGCCGCGCTGGTGCGGCAGCTCGGCGGGCGGCCTGGCGACACGGTGCGGCTGTCGGTCGATCGTGGCGGCGCCGCGCAGGCGGTGAGCTTCGTGCTGGCGGAATATCTGTAGCGGCTGTGGCGCGGGCGCCACTTGTGCGGCGGCGGCGGGTTTGACATCCTGCGGCCACGCCGGGGGAATGTCCGCGGCGCATGGGACCTTCGAACCGATGCTTCGATTTCGGGTCATGGTGAAGTTTACCGGCCGGCATTCCTGCGGGGTGCCGGACAGCGAGTTCATCCACCTGAATTGAGCGCTTGGCCTCCCGCTGCTGCGAGGCGAGCGCGGCGAGGCAAGACCCATGACCATCCAGCTTTCACCGACCGTCACCCCCATCGCGCACGGGGTCGATCTCCTGCGCGCCGACATCGACCGGATCGACGACCAGATCCTGGCGCTGCTCGAACAGCGCTATCCGCTCGTCCAGCGGCTGGCGGGCGCGAAGAACGTCACCGGCGAGCGCAGGCTCGCGCTCCGGCCGGCGCGCGAACGCGGGATCGTCGAGCGGCTGGCCGCCCGCGCGGTGGGCGTGCCCGAGGCCGACATCCGGCAGATCTGGCGCTCGATCTTCGCGCTCTCCGCGCGGCACCAGCGGCCCTATCGCGTGATCCTGTGGGGCCCGGAGGAGGCTCGCCTCACCCTCACCGCGCTGGCCGCGACCCGCCACGGGGCGGCGGTGCCGGTCGAATGGGCGGACAGCGCCGAGGAGGCATGGCGCGCCGCGGCCGGGGGTGACGCGATCCTGATGCTCCCCGAGGGCGCCGCGCCGGCGGACGCGCACGGGCTCGACCTCATCGAACGGCATGCGACCGACCGCGCGGACCATCCGTGGGTGCTCGAGCTGGGGCGGCTGGCCGAAGCCGAAGCCGAGCCGGGCGCGTGGATCGCGCCGACGACGGGCGTGGTCGCCTATCTCGGCGGGCATGGGAGTTACTCGGAAGAGGCATGCCTGCGGGTCGCGCCGGCGCTGCGCCTGCTTCCGCTCGGCGATTTCGCGGACGTGCTCCGCGCGGTGCGCGAAGGGTCGGCGGACCTGGCGCTGGTGCCGGTCGAGAACAGCCTCGTCGGGCCGATCGAGGGGGTGCGGGACCTGCTTGGCCATCCCGAGCTTCGGGTCGTCGGCGAGGAGGAGGTTGCGGTGCGGCTGCACCTTCTGGGGGTCGAGGGCGCATCGCTCGAGACGGTGCGCAAAGTGGCGAGCCATCCGGCGGCGCTCGGGCAGTGCGCGGACTGGCTTGGCCAGCGCTCGTGGAAAGAAATGCCGGTGGCGAGCACGGCCGAGGCGGCGCGGGCGGTGGCGGTCGGCGGGGATGTCACGCGCGCCGCGATCGGGTCCGAGGCGGCGGCGATCTGGCACGGGCTGACGATCCTCGCCCGCGACCTTCAGGGAAGCGACCGGAACGTCACCCGCTTCGCCATCGTCGAGCGGCGGCGCGAATTCGCCTGAGCGCATGAAGAAGGCCCCGCCGGATGGTGTCCGACGGGGCCTTCCTCGTGGTCCGTGATGATGCGTGGGATCAGCCCGCCGCGAGGGCCGCGAGGAGCAGCAGCGCGACGATGTTGGTGATCTTGATCATCGGATTGACGGCCGGGCCGGCGGTGTCCTTGTAGGGATCGCCGACGGTGTCGCCGGTCACCGCGGCCTTGTGGGCTTCCGAGCCCTTGCCGCCGTGATTGCCGTCTTCGATATACTTCTTTGCATTGTCCCACGCGCCGCCGCCGCTGGTCATCGAGATGGCGACGAACAGGCCCGAGACG
This sequence comes from Sphingomonas rosea, assembly GCF_039538065.1. Lineage (NCBI taxonomy): Bacteria > Pseudomonadati > Pseudomonadota > Alphaproteobacteria > Sphingomonadales > Sphingomonadaceae > Sphingomonas > Sphingomonas rosea. The sequence continues at coordinate 1,042,912 of NZ_BAABBR010000001.1, read as the reverse complement.
ATCACGCCGAGCAGCATGGCGCCAAGCGCCGCAAAGCCCTGGGCCTGACCGGCGACCGCGGCCACGATGAAGTAGACCGCGACCGGCGAGAGCACCGGCAGCAGGCTGGGCACGATCATCTCCTTGATCGCGGCGCGGGTGACGATGTCGACCGTGCGGGCATAGTTGGGGCGGCTGGTGCCCGCCATGATGCCCGGATTGGAGCGGAACTGCTCGCGGACGTCCTCGACCACGCTGCCCGCCGCGCGGCCGACCGCGGTCATGCCGAAGGCGCCGAACAGATAGGGCAGGAGCGCGCCCAGCAGCAGGCCGACGATCACGAACGGATTGGAAAGCGTGAAGTCGACGGTGAGGTTCGGGAAGTAGCGCGACAGGTCGGTGGTGTAGGCGCCGAACAGCACCAGCGCGGCCAGCGCGGCGGAGCCGATGGCGTAGCCCTTGGTCACCGCCTTGGTGGTGTTGCCGACCGCATCCAGCGCATCGGTGCGGGCGCGGACGTCGTCAGGGAGACCGGCCATTTCGGCGATGCCGCCGGCATTGTCGGTGACCGGGCCGTAGGCGTCGAGCGCGACCACCATGCCGGCGAGCGCGAGCAGGCTGGTGGCGGCGAAGGCGACCCCGATGATGCCCGCGATCTGGAAGGTCGCGACCACGGCGACGACGATCACGAGCGTCGGCAGCGCGGTCGATTCAAGGCTGATCGCGAGGCCCTGGATGACATTGGTGCCGTGGCCCGTCTCCGAGGCCTTGGCGATGGATTTCACCGGGCGATAGTTGGTGCCGGTGTAATATTCGGTGATCCAGACGAGGAGGCCGGTCAGCACCAGCCCGATCAGCATGCACCAGAAGAGGTCCATGCCGGTGATCGCGTCGGCGACACTCGCCGCCGCATCGGTGCCGGTGACCCCGCCGCCGAAGGCCGTGCTCATGTCGCCCAGCGCATAGTTGGTGGCGAAGTAGATCGCCGGCGCCGAGAGGATCGCGGTGGTCCAGAAGCCCTTGTAGAGCGCGCCCATGATCGAGCCCGAGGCGCCGAGGCGGACCATGTAGGTGCCGATGATCGAGGTGATGATGCAGACGCCGCCGACGAGCAGCGGCAGGACCATCAGTTGCGGCAGGAGCGCCGAGTTCGGAAGCAGGAGCGCGATCGAGACCATGGTGAGGCCGATGGTCACGACGTAGGTCTCGAACAGGTCGGCGGCCATGCCGGCGCAGTCGCCGACATTGTCGCCCACGTTGTCGGCGATCACCGCCGGGTTGCGAGGGTCGTCCTCGGGGATTCCCGCCTCGACCTTGCCGACGAGGTCGGCGCCGACGTCGGCGGCCTTGGTGAAGATGCCGCCGCCCAGACGCGCGAAGATCGAGATGAGGCTGGCACCGAAGGCGAGCGCGGTGAGCGCCTGCGTGATCGTGTGGCGATCGTCCTCGACCGTGAGGTTGAGGCCGCCGGGACCGGTCAGGTACCAGTAGAGGCCGGCGATCGAGAGCAGGCCGAGACCCGCAACGAGCATGCCGGTGATGGCGCCCGAACGGAAGGCCATGGTGAGGCCGCCCTGGAGCGAGGTGCGCGCGGCCTCCGCGGTGCGGACATTGGCCCGGACCGAGATGTTCATGCCGACATAGCCGGCCGCGCCCGAAAGGATGGCGCCGATGAGGAAGGCGGCGGTGCTGAGCCCGCCGAGGGTGAAGAAGATGATGACGGCGACGACGACACCGACGATGCCGATGGCGCTGTACTGGCGGCCGAGATAGGCCTGCGCGCCCTCCTGGATGGCGCTGGCGATGTCGACCATCTTCTGGTCCCCGGCCGGGGCGCGAAGCACCTGGCCGCTGGTCACGATACCGTAGAGAACTGCCAGCAGCCCGCAGCCGATGGCAATGAGCACAAGTGTCATCGCGTTGAAGTCCCCATCCTGTTGTGGAGGGGAGTGTAAGGGGCGATTCGGGTCTGTCTAGGCCAGCAGGAGCGCGGTGATGCCGCCGGTCACGAGACCGATCAGCGCGATGCTCAGCCGCCGCAGGTCAGGATGGATGATGCTCATAGCCGAGGCGTCCTGGAAGCGGCACGGGGCCGAGGTCGTCGGCGAGCTGGAAGACCCCGTTCTTCGTCAGCTCGCCGACGCGGGCGATCCTGACGGGGTTTCCTTGAAGAAGCGTTAAGGGTTCGACGCCGGGCGGCAGCGCGGCGAGGAGGGCATAGTCGTCGCCTGCCGTCGCGGCGAACAGGCGCGCGGCGCGGTCGGTGCCCCGGGCGGCGGCGAAGGCGGGCGACAAGGGGATTGCGGAAAGGTCGATCGACAGGCCGCAGCCGCTCGCTTGGGCGAGGCGGTGGGCGTCGAGGAGGAGGCCGTCCGACACGTCCATCATCGCGGTGGCGTGGGGGGCGAGCGCGCGGCCGGCTTCGAGGAGCGGCTGCGGGCGGCGATAGGCCTCGACCAGCGGGCCGGCGGCGGCGGGATCGGCCTCGAGGAGGGAAAGGCCGGCGGCGGCGTCGCCGAGGGTTCCGACCAGCCAGAGCGCGTCCCCTGCCCGCCCGCCGCCGCGGCTCGGTGGCGGGACGGTCGCACGGCCGATGGCGGTGAGGCCGAGGACGCGCGGGGCGCCCGCGGGCAGCGCGACGGTGTCGCCGCCCAGCAGCGGCAGGGCGAAGGCGCGGCAGGCTTCGTCGAGACCGCGCAAGAAGCGCTCTTCCCATTCGCCATTGCCGGTCATGGCGAGGGACAGCAGCGCGCCGGCCGGCTCGGCGCCCTTGGCGGCGAGGTCGGAAAGGTTCACCGCGGCGAGCTTCCAGCCGACGCTCTCGGGCGGGTCGTGGGGCAGATAGTGGACGCCCTCGACGATGGTGTCGTGGGTGAGGACGAGGTCACCGAGGACCGCGACGTCGTCGGCGAGGCCGCGCGCGGCGGGATGGCTGGCGAGTCGGCGCAGCCGGTCGAGGATGGCCGCTTCGCCGCTCAGCGGCGGACGTCCTTGGCGACCTTGTCGAGCAGGCCGTTGACGAACTTGACGTCCTTTTCCTCGAAGAAGGCGTGGGCGACGTCGAGATATTCGTCGATCACCGTGCCGACGGTGACGTCGGGCCGGGCGAGGAGCTCGTAGGTGCCGGCGCGCAGGATGGCGCGCATCGCGCGGTCGAGGCGCTCGAGCTTCCAGCCCTCGGCGAGGCGCTCGGTAATGGTGCGGTCGATCTCTTCCGAGCGGGCGGTGACGCCGCGGACAATGTCGTCGAAGAAGTCCATCTCTGCGTCGATCAGCGTGGATTCGTCGATCGTCGCGCCGAAGCGGTGCTGGTGGAACTCGTGGAGCAGCAGCGGGGTCGGCGTGCCCTCCATCTCCTGCTGGTAGAGCGCCTGGACGGCGTTGAGGCGCGCGGCGGAGCGGGCGCGGGATTTCTTCGGGGGAGCCATGATGCGGGCGCTATGCCCCCGTATGGGCTTCGAGGAAAGTCCGCAGGGGCCCGGCGACGGCTTGCGGCTTCTCCCACGGGAGGAAGTGACCGGCATCCTCGACCCGCACGAGGGTGAGGTCGTCGATGAGCGCGTCGAGGCCGTCGAGCTGGAGCGGAAGCAGCGCCTTGTCGCGCATCCCCCAGACGACCAGGGTCGGGACCGTCACGCTCGGGAAGGGGCGATGGAGGTAGTCGGGGAGCGGCAGGTCGGCCCCCGGCGGGGGCACGACGATCGGAGCGCCGCGATACCAGTTGAGCATCGCGTTGAAGATGCCGGGCCGCGACCATTCGGCGAGATATTCCGCCTTTTCGTGCGCCGGTATGGCGGCAAGGTCGACATGGCCCTGGAAGCTCTTGTCGAAGAAGGCCTCCCAGCCGATCGTCGCGGGAAACTGCTCGAAGCCGGGGGCGCGGAAGGCGGTGATATACTGGCTGGCGGCGCGCTGGTCGGCGTCCTCGAACAGGCTCCGCTGGAAGACGAGCGGGTGCGGCGCGTTGACGATGACGAGGCGCTTGAGGCGCGGGTCGCCACGCAATGCCGCGGCCCAGCTCACCGCCCCGCCCCAGTCGTGGCCGACAAGCGTGAAGTCATCGAGGCCGAGCGAGTCGACCAGCGCGAACAGGTCGGCGACGATCCGGTCGGTCACATAGTCGGCGGGGTCCTGCGGCGCGTCCGAGCCCGCGAACCCGCGCTGGTCGGGCATGATCAGGCGATAACGGTCGGCGAGCAACGGCACGAGCCCGCGCCAGGTGCGATGCGATTCGGGAAAGCCGTGAAGAAGGACGATCGCGGGGCCGTCCTCGGGGCCGGCGGTGGCGACATTCAAGGTGACGCCGGTCGACAGCGAATGCTCGGTGAAGGTGACGTCGGTCATGCGCGGCCCTTTGCGATCAGGCCGGGCGAGGCAACGCCAGTTTGTGGCTTCGCCCGGAACGAACGCCAAGCCTTAGCGGCTGGTTCGTCCCGAGCGAAGCCGGAGGAATCAGACCTGCGGGTCCTCCCCGCCGCTGCGATAGCTCGCCGGTGCGGATTGGCCGTCCCACCAGCGCCGCAGCGCGCGGCCCGGGCGCGACCGCCAGAGCAGCACGAAGAGGCCGAGAAGCAGCAGCCACGGCAGCACGACGGCAAGGCCCTGGAGGACGAAGCTGACCATGGTCACGAAGCTCGACACCAGCAGCCGGAAGCTTTCCTTGAGCGGGTTCTGGCGGAAACCAGGGATTCCGCCTTCGCCATAATAGTTGATGGTAACGGGCGTGAAGGAGAGGCGCTGCTCGCCCGCGCGGACCACGTCCTTCTGCTCGGCGGCCGAGGTCAGCATGGTGTCGAGCTGGCGGAGCAGCTCGGCCTTTTCGGGGCTGTTCGCGGGCGCGGCCTCGATCCGCCGGCGAAGCTCGGCCTCGCGGCTGTCGATCTCCTGCCCGGCGGTGCGGGCGTTGGTGACCCCGGTTCCGACGTCCTCGCCGGTGAACTCGCTGCGGACGAGCTTGCCGTCGGCGCCGCGCACGTCCTCCAGCGCCGCCTTGCCGAACTGGCGTGCGATGGCCGGCTGGAGGCGGACCTGAAGCATACCGCTGATCTCGTCATTGTCGCCGACGCTGTAGCGAAGGCCGGTGATCCGGCAGCGGTCGGGACCGAGCTGCTCGCAGCGTGCGGCATGCTTCTCCTGGACAGCTTCGATCCGATCGTTGCCGAGGAGATAATCGTAGGTGAACGCCCAGGCGACGCCCGGTGAGGCAGCGGTGAGGCTGTCGGAGGATCCGGATGACGATTGTTCGCCCTGCTGTCCGCAGGAGGCGAGCAGAACGGCGGCGAATGCCGCCACGATGATGCGACGCATGCACTTCCCCTTATTCGTGGCCTGGCTCTGTCGGCCGGCTCTGGGGGGGAGGATGTCATGGCTTCGCGCCGGGCGGAAGGGCCGATAGGATGCTCCTCGTGGAGGTGGCCGAATGGATCGTCTGAAGCGCAAGGAATATGAGGCGCTCGCCGAGCCGCTGCAGATCGAGCTGGTGGCGATGGCGCGGTGGGTGGCGGCGACCGGGCAGCGGGTCCTCGTCATCTTCGAGGGCCGCGACACCGCGGGCAAGGGCGGGGCGATCAAGGCGGTCGCCGAGAACCTCAATCCCAGGCAGTGCCGGATCGTCGCCTTGCCCAAGCCGACCGAGCAGGAAGCCGGGCAATGGTATTTCCAGCGCTATGTCGCGCACCTGCCGGGCAAGGGCGAGATCGCGCTGTTCGACCGCAGCTGGTACAATCGCGCGGGCGTCGAAAAGGTGATGGGCTTCGCGACCGAGGCCCAGGTCGAGGCCTTCCTCGAGGCGGTGCCGAAGTTCGAGAAGATGCTCGTGGCTGACGGCATCCTCCTCTTCAAATACTGGCTGACCTGCGACCAGGCCGAGCAGGAGCAGCGCTTCGCCGAGCGCCAGACCGATCCCTTGAAGCAGTGGAAACTGTCGCCGATCGACGAGGCCGCGCGGCAGAAATATGCCGAGTACACCGAAGCGCGCGAGGCGATGCTCAAGGCGTCGCACACCAAGTCGGCGCCGTGGACCCTGGTCGATTTCAACGACCAGCGGCGCGGCCGGCTGACGCTGATCCGCGACCTGCTCGACCGACTGCCGGATACGAGGATCGCGGAGAAGCCGGCGGCGATGGCCCCGCTCGGGCATGACCCGCTCGAGGAGAAGTTCGGGAAGTTGAAGCCGATCAAGCTTCGCTGATATCGTCGGCCATGGGCTTCAAGAAGGAGTTTCGCGCGCAGCCAGTGAAGCTCGGGCCATATTGGCGGGCCGAGGAGCGAGCAAAACGCCGGCGACAAAGAATCTCCTTTGTCGCGCGAACCAGTCTGCTGGCGCTCGGTATCTTCAGTGTGGGAATGTTGGCGACAAACTGGTCGGCAGTTCGGGAGCGTTTGCCGACCTTTTATCCGTCGTGCTCATGGGCACGAGGTGCGGGTGCGGCGCCTATTCTTCGGGGCTCCCCGGGCTACCGCGCCCAGCTTGATGCCGACGGCGACGGTATCGCTTGCGAGGCCATTCCGCAGCGAGAAAGACTCACGGATAGCTGACCGTCAGCGGCACTTCCGGCAGCGGAATCCATTCGTGGTCGTCTTGCGGGGGCAAAGCGAACTCGCCGGCCTTCCACGCGCGCTTGGCTTCCTGGATGCGGTCGCGGCGGCTGGAGACAAAATTCCACCAGACGTGCCGTTCGCCGTCCATCGGGGCGCCGCCGGCGAGCATCAGGCGGGCGCCGCGCGCCGAGCGGAGGACGGGCTTCGTGCCCGGGCGGAGCAGGACGAGGTGCATCTGCTCGAGGTCGAAGCCGTCGACGTTGGCATCGCCGTCGAGGAGATAGAGCGCGCGCTCGTCGGCCTCGCGGTCGAGCTCGAGCGCCGCGCCGGGGGCGAGGTGGATGGCGGCGTAGATGGTCGGGTGGTGCTGCGTGACGGGCGAGACCGCGCCGAATGCCTCACCCATGATGAGGTTGATCCTGGCGCCCTCGCCCTCGATCCACGGCATGGCGCTGGCCGGGGTGTGCTCGAAGCCGGGGTCGAGTTCTTCCTTGGCTTGCGGGAGCGCGAGCCAGGTCTGGATGCCGTCGAGCCTGGGACCGGCCGCGCGCTCGTCGGCGGGCGAGCGCTCCGAATGGCTGATGCCCTTGCCGGCGGTCATGAGGTTGACCGCGCCCGGCTCGATGCGCTGGACCGAGCCGACGCTGTCGCGGTGGTCGATCGCGCCCTCGAACAGATAGGTGACGGTGGCGAGGTTGATGTGCGGGTGCGGGCGGACGTCGAGGCCCTCGTCGACGCCGAGCCGCGCGGGGCCCATCTGGTCGAAGAAGATGAAGGGGCCGACCATGGTCCGCTGCTTGTGCGGAAGGGTGCGGTGGACCTTGAAGCCGCCGAGGTCGTGGGTGACCGGGGCGAGGCTCAGCAGGCGGGGGTCGTCGTTGGTCATGCAAGGGCCTCGATTGGGGTGGCGGGGGCGGCCGCGCGGAGCCGCCGCCAGCCGAGATAGCCGATCAGCGGCAGGCCGAGATGGATCAGGATCAGCCACCACAGGCTCCCGGTCAGCGCATAGCCGGCGGTGAACAGCAGCGCCGAGACGAGGCTGGCGGCGAAGCGCTTGCCCGAATGCCAGCCGTGGGCGAGCCCGTAGGCCAGCGCGGCGACGAGGACGGCGGGCCACAGTCCGATGAGTGGCGGCAGGAACCAGAGGAGGAAGCCGCGGTAGAGCAGCTCCCAGCCGATCCCTGCGACGAGGATCATCAGGACGAAGGCGGGGACTTCGTCGCGCTGGTGGGGGAACATGGCGGCGGCGCTGTCGTCGGGCCGCTCCTTGCGGGCGCGGTTCGAGCGCAGGCCGAGCGCGAGGAGGCCGAGGAGCACGGCGGCGGCGGCGAGCGCCCAGGCACCGGTGGTCCCGAGCGGACCGAGGCCGAGATCGGCGAGCGAAAGGCCCTCGCTCCGCTTCACCAGCGCGAGCGCGACCAGCAGCACGGTGCCGAGCGCGATGGTCGACCAGTAGCGCGCTTTGCGGTCCTGTGCGGGGCGGCCGGGGCGGCTGCGCCACAGGCCCCAGAGCGGAACGGGGACCAGCAGCGCGAGCGCGAGCAGGGCCGCGGCGGTCATTCGCCCGGTGCCCTTGTCTCCATCGCCAGCGCGTGGACCTTGTCGGTCATGAGGTCGCCGAGCGCCTTGTAGACGAGGCGCTGGCGCTGGACGCGGCCGAGACCGGTGAAGGCCGCGCTCTCGATGCGGAGGGTGAAATGCGACTCGCCGCCCTCCCCGCGATAGCCGCCGTGGCCGCGATGCTGTTCGCTGTCGTCGATCAGCTCGAGCTGCGACGGATGGAGGGCGGCGGCAAGCCGGGCGAGCATTTCGCTGGCGACGGGGCCCTTCGAAGCGGCGTTCATCGGCCCTATATAGTCAGGCTGAGACACGAAGAGAAACATGGCTTCCCGCAATCCCAGATTTCACGGCCGGGTCGAAGGCGCCGCCGCCCATTGCGCGGTCCCGGGCTGCCCCGAGCCGGGCGAATTCAAGGCACCGCTCAGCGCTCCCACCTTCGACGGGCCGGGGGCATGGCAATGGCTGTGCCTCGATCACGTGCGTGCGCACAATGCGCGCTACAATTTCTTCGAAGGCATGAGCCCCGACGAGATCGAACAGGCGCAATCGCCGATCGCGGGCTGGGACCGCTCGACGCGCGCCTTCGCGACCGCGGCGGGGGCCGATCCCGCGCCGGCCTGGGCCGACTTCAAGGATCCGCTCGATGCGATCAGCGGCCGATTCAATGGCCGGATGCGGCGCGAATCGCCGGTCCGGAGCCGTTTCTCAGGCGAGGAACGGCAGGCATTGGGCGTGCTCGGCCTCGGTGAGGACAGCGATCTTCACGGGGTGCGCAAGCGCTATTCGGAGCTGGTCCGGCGCTATCACCCCGATCGCAACGGCGGCGACCGGGCGCATGAGAAGAAGCTCGCCGCGGTGCTCGACGCCTGGGCGACGCTGCGCGCGGCGAGCGCCTTCGCCTAGTCCCGGTCGGGCGCGCCCAGAGGAAAATAGTGCCGGAAGGAGCGGGCTTGCTCGACCGCGCGCGAAACTGCCGGATGGGCGAGGAGCCGGGCGCGATAGGCCGCGAGCTTGGGACGGGCGGGGCCGATCGGCTCGACCCAGTCGGCGTAGAACAGTGCCGGCGCCGCGGCGCAATCGGCAATCGTGAACGGCGCGCCGACGGCCCAGCCGTCGTCGGGCAATGCGCCCTCGAGCCAGTCGTAGGTACGGCGAAGCCTCGTCATGGCCTGCTCGATCCCGAACGGATCGCGCTGCCCTTCGGGCCGCAGCGAATCGGTGACGGGAACGGCGGCGTTGTTCATCACGCGCAGATCGAAGATCCGGTCGAAGAAGCGGGCGCGCAAGCCGGCGTCGCCGTCCGGAATCCAGCGATTGGGACCGGGATGACGTCGGTCGAGATGCTCGATGATGATCGAGCTTTCGGCGACGACTTCGCCATCATCGACCAGCAGCGGGAACTGGCCGAAGGGGGTCAGTCCGGCAAATTCCTCGCCATGCTGCTCGACCGAGCGAAACTCGAACGGCGTGTCGTTCGCCCAGAGCGGGATCAGCGCCTTCCAGGTGTAGCTGCTGAATTCGTGGCCGTAGAGGACGAGGCTCACCAGCGATTCTCCTGCATCGCCTGGCGGCGGGCGACCTCGCGGTCACTGACAATCTCGGGTCCGGCCCAGTTGGCGCCGATGTCGCCGGCGGGCTCGTAGGTCGCGACGATTGCCCCCGAGCTTGTCGTCTTCTGGTCGACGAGGCGCATCGCCCGGGCGGCGGGGCCGTCGCCGAGGAGGCGCTTGCCCTGCCCGAGGATCGCCGGGAAGATCATCAGGGTGAGGCGGTCGAGGAGGCCGGCGGCGATCAGCTGGGGATAGAGCGTGCTGCTGCCCTGGATGAGAAGGTCGGGGCCCTCGCCGGCCCGAATCGCGGCGAGCTCGTCGATGCTGGCGACGCGGATGCTGTTCGACCAGGGGAGGTCCTGGCTTCCGCGAGTCAGGACATATTTGGTCGCGGCGGTGAAGTCCGAACCCATCTGCATGGCGGCGGCTTCGCCTTCGTCCTTGCCGGTCATTTCGAACAGCTCGCCATGTCCGGTCGGGTCCTGCCCGACATAGGGCCAGTAGGCGGCGAAGATGTCGTAGGTCCGGCGGCCGAGCAGCAGGTCGTAAGGAGGCGCGAAGAAGGCATCGATCGCCTTGCCCACCCCTTCGTCGAAGAATTGCGGCAGCCAGCCGCCGTGGGCGAAGCCGCCGGTCGGATCCTCGGTCGGGCCGCCGGGGGCCTGACAGACGCCGTCGAGGCTGACGAAGGCACAGCCGCGGATCCTACGCATCGACGGAGTCCCCGCGCCGCGCGGCCTCGATGGCGGCGACGTCGATCTTCTGCATGGTCATCATCGCAGCGAACACCCGGGCCGCGACGGCGGGATCGGGGTCGTTGTTGCCGTCCATCAGCGCGCGCGGCGTGATCTGCCACGAATAGCCCCAGCGATCTTGGCACCACCCGCAGTCGCTCGCCTGCCCCCCGCCCCCGACGATCGCGTCCCAGTAACGGTCGGTCTCCGCCTGGTCTTCGGTCAGCACCATGAAACTGACCGACAGGTTGGGCTTGAAGTCGGGCCCGCCGTTCAGGCCGAGGAACTGACGGCCAAGGACGGTGAACTCGACCGTCAGCTCGTCGCCCCTGGCCCCGCCCGGAAAGTCGGTCGGCGCGCCCATGGCCGGTCCGACGTGGCTGTCGGGAAAGGTGGCGGCGTAGAATTCGGCGGCCTTGCGGGCTTCGCCGCGGTCGAACCACAGGCAGGTGCGCAGCTTGTCGGTCATGCGGCGTCTCCGCGGCGGGGGCCGACAAGGCCGAAGGCGGCGCCCTGGGGATCGATTCCCGTCAGGCTATATTCGCCGCCGGGGATCTGGTGCGGGCCGTTCAGGACCTGCCCGCCCCCGGCTTTCACCGCGGCCATCGCGCGGTCGATGTCGTCGACCCCGAGGTAATAGGTCCAGCGCGGCGTCGCCTGCGGGTGCATGAAGGGCATGATCGCGCCGATCCCCACCCCGCCGTGCTGAAGGAAGAGATAGTCGCCCGCGGGCCCCATCGGCATCGAGCCCTGCTGGGTCCAGCCGAAGTGGCGGGTGTAGAAATCGGTGGCACGGGCGGGGTCGGCCGCGGTGAGTTCGTTCCAGCGGACGTGCCCGGGCCGGTCGACCGAGAAGACGTCGCTGGTGGCGTCGGGCTGTCCGGCCGGGGGCTCGGGCTTCATCAGGTAGACGATCCCGCCGGTCGGATCGGCGATCATCGCCATCCGGCCGACTCCCGGCACCGACCAGGGCGGCATGAGCGCTGTGGCGCCATCGGCCTTCGCAGCCTCGACCGAGGCGTCGACGTCGTCGACGGCGAGATAACCGATCCACATCGGGCGGGCGCCATGCTCCGCCATGGCGGGATCGAGCCGGAGGATTCCGCCGGCATTGCCGCCGTCGGGGCGGCGGATCATGCGATAGTCGAGCTCGCCCGCGGGTTTGGGCTCGATGTCCCAGCCGACGACCGCGTCGTAAAAGGCCTTCGAACCCTCCGGATCGGGGCTCATCAGCTCGTACCAGATGAAGCTGCCTGCAGGGTTAGCCATTGCCTTTCTCCAGCACGACGACGGGCATGAAGCCGCCGAAGATCATGCGCTTGCCGTCGAACGGCATGGGCGTCCCCATCATCTCCTCGTTCTGCATCATCCTGGCAAAGGCGGCGTCGCGGGTTTCCTTGTCGGGCCATTCGATCCACGAGAAGCAGACGGTCTCTCCCTCCTGCCGGTCGACCGCGCGGAAGAAGTCGGTCTGCTTGCCCTCGGAAACGTCGTCGGCCCAGCATTCGACGATGCGGAGCGCACCCTCCTCGATCATGACCGCGTCCATGTGGCGGGCGTGATCGATGAAGGCCTGACGGTCGGTGAGCTTCACGGGGATGGCGAATCCATCGACATAGTTCATGGCTCAGGCCTCCACCTTGTGCGACGCGAGCACGGCGTCGAGCGCGTCGTGCCCGACCAAGGGATTGAAGCCGCCCCAGAACATGCGCTTGCCATCGAACGGCATTTCGCCCTGCGGCTGAAGCTCCGGCATGCCCATGATCTTTTCCCAACCGGCATCGCGGGTCGCCTTGTCGGGCCAGATGACGAAGGAGAAGACGACATTCTCGCCTTCCTCGGCATGGACCGATTGCGGAAAGCTGGTGAGCTTGCCCGGTTCGAGGCCGTCTCCGAGCGTTTCGATCGAGATCCCGCCGAGCTTGGCGGCTTCCCGCGCGAAGGTCTCGGCCATCGCCTTGTACGCGTCGTGCTTGTCCGGGTGCAGGGGCAGGACGAACCCATCGATGTAGGTCATGCGGCTTCTCCCTTGGGCTTGTCGGTATAAAGCGCGAGCTGGTCGGCCAGCGCGCGGGTCAAGGCCGGGCGGGCGATGCCCCGCGCGCGATAGGCGTCGAGGGTGGGATGCTCGGCGACGGGGCCGCCTTCGTCACCAGTGATGCGGAGGACCGCGATCATCATCAGGTCGCCGATGGTGAAACGGTCGCCTTCGAGCCACTCGCGGTCACCGAGCCAGTCGGCGACCCGGGCGAGGCGCCTGGTCAGTTCCTCGCGGGCGGAGGGCTTGCGGAGCTTCGCCCATTCCTCGTTCGGGTAGAAAGCGCCGAGCGCGGCATAGCCCATGACGTAGGGCTCGACGCTGTTGAGCGCGGCATAGGTCCACTGGATGGCGCGGGCGCGGGCGGCAGGTTCGCGCGGCAGGAGGCGCTCGTCCTTCTCGCCGATGTGCTGGACGATGGCGCCGCTCTCGAACAGCTGAAGGTCGCCCTCGCGATAGGCGGGGACCTGGCCGAAGGGCTGCTCGCGGAAATATTCGGGCGGGACCGGGCCGACCGTTCGGACGCAATAGTCGGACCCGGTCTCCTCGAGCGCCCAGCGGACCCGAAGGTCACGGACCTGGCCGCGGGCGAAGGGCGGGACCCAGCCGAAGGTGGTGATCACGATCGGCGCTTCCTCGACGAGAGGCATGGCTCAGGCCTCCTCGACGATCGGCTGGTGCGGGACCTCTCCCATCGCCGCGAGGTTCATCCAGCCCACCTCCCAATGGTGCCCGTCGAGGTCCTCGAAGCTTCGGCCGTACATCATCTCGCCCATTTCCTGGGTCGGGCCGGGGTCGGGCAGGCCGCCCGCCGCCTCGGCGGTGGCGACGAGTTGGTCGACGCCGTCGCGGCTATCGGCCGAGACGCAGAGCAAGACCTGGCTGGTGGCATGGGCGTCGGCGACGGGCTTCTTGGTGAAGGTCGAATAGAAGGGATGCGCGAGGAGCATTACTTTGATCTCGTCGCTCCACGCCATCATGCTCGCCTGCTCGTTCGAGAATTTGGGATCCCTGGTAAAACCGAGCTTCTCGTAGAAGGCGGTCGATCGCGCGACGTCCGTCACGGGCAGGTTGATGAAGATCATCTTGGGCACTGGCTTCCCCTCCATGTGCGACTCGGAACGCTTGAAGGCTGCGCCAATTCGTCATACGTTGCAACCGTGCAGTTAGAAAAAGTGACCTCCCGACGCGAAAACGAGACCAAGCGCGTCTATGACGACGCCTGTGGGACCGCCCATGGGCTCGAACTGGTGGGGGACCGCTGGACTTTGCTGATCATGCGCGAGCTCATGTACGGCCCGCGCCGCTTCTCCGACCTGCGCCGCGACCTCGGCGGGATCAGTGCCAATGTGCTGAGCCAGCGGCTCGAAGAGCTCGAGCGGCGCGGCCTCCTCGGCAAGGTCCGACTGCCGCCGCCGGCCGCGCGCGACGCCTATCAGGCGACCGAATGGGGGCTCGAGGTCAAGACGGTGATCATGGAGCTCGGCCGCTTCGCCGCGCGCTCTCCCGGGCACGATCCCACGCTGCCGCTCAGCCCGGTCTCGATCATGATGAGTTTCGAGACGATGATCGACGAGAAGAAGGCGCGCGGATTCGAGGCGAGGGTCGGCTTCGTCCTCAACGGCGAGCCCTTCACCGCCCGGGTCCGCAAGGGCCGGGTCCGGGTCGTCCGCGGCCTGTCGGACGAGCGCGCGGCGCTGATCACCGCCCCGCCCGAATCCGTCGCCGGAGTGGTCTATGGCGGGGCACCGGCCGAAATGCTGGGTATCGAGGGAGACGAAGCGGTGGCACGGCGTTTCCTCACCCTGTTCACCTTGCCGCCCAAGGCTGACACGCGCGCCAGTTGAGGCCGCGGGCGGCGCCAGCTAGAGCGCGCGCATGGCCGACCTATCCAACGACACCCCGCTGCCCACCGGCGAGACGCTGCTGAGCGCGCCCGACAAGATGGTGAAGGTGCGCGACGCCTTCGGCATCGACAGCGACATGGAAGTGCCGGCCTTTTCGGACGCGGACGAGCGGGTCCCCGACCTCGACCCCGCTTATGTGTTCGACCCCGATACGACACTGGCGATCTGCGCCGGCTTCGCGCGCAACCGCCGGGTGATGGTCCAGGGCTATCACGGCACCGGCAAGTCGACCCACATCGAGCAGGTCGCGGCGCGGCTGAAGTGGCCGTGCATCCGGATCAACCTCGACGCGCACATCAGCCGCATCGACCTCATCGGCCGCGACGCCATCGTGCTTCGCGGCGGCCAGCAGGTGACCGAATTCCGCGAGGGCCTGCTGCCGTGGGCGCTGCAGCACCCGGTCGCGCTGGTGTTCGACGAATATGATGCCGGTCGCCCCGACGTCATGTTCGTGATCCAGCGCGTGCTCGAAGTCGAGGGCAAGCTGACCCTGCTCGACCAGAATCGCGTGATCCGGCCGAATCCCTTCTTCCGGATGTTCGCCACCACCAACACGATCGGGCTGGGCGACACCACCGGGCTCTATCACGGGACGCAGGCGCTCAATCAGGGCCAGCTCGATCGCTGGAACATCGTCACGACGCTCAACTATCTTCCCGCCGCGACCGAGGCGCAGATCGTGCTCGCCAAGTCGGGCGAATATGACAAGCCCGACGGCCGCAAGACGGTCGAGCAGATGGTCAAGGTCGCCGACCTCACCCGCAATGCCTTCATCAACGGCGACATCTCGACCGTGATGAGCCCGCGCACCGTGATCAGCTGGGCGCAGAACGCGCTGATCTTCGGCGACGTCGGCTTCGCCTTCCGCGTGTCGTTCCTCAACAAGTGCGACGAAAGCGAGCGCTCGCTGATCGCCGAAATGTACCAGCGCGTGTTCGGCAAGGACCTCCCCGAGAGCGTGGCCGGCAAGGCCTGATGGCCGAGCAGTCGCCGCTCGATCGCTTCCGCGGAGTGCTGGCCGGCACCGCGCGGGCGATCGCGCGCGATCCCGAGGTCGAGGTCGCCTTCGCGTCCGAGAGCGGCGCGCAGGGAGGCAAGCTCGCCCGCGTCGTCTCGCCGGGGGCGGGACTGGCGCCGAAACTCGTGGCCGAGGCGCGCGGGGCGGCCGACGCGGTGGCGCTGCGGCTTCGGTTCCACGATGCCAAGCTGCACAGCGGACTGTCCCCGGTCGAGCCCGATGCCCGCGCCGTGTTCGACGCGCTCGAGGGCGCGCGGGTCGAGGCGCTCGGCGCCCGCTCCATGGCGGGGGTAAGGGGCAACCTTGCCGAATTGGCCGAGGCGCGGGTCCGGAGCGATGCGATCACGCGCGCGCGGACCGCGGAGGAAGTGCCGCTGGCGACCGCGCTCGGGCTTCTGGCGCGCGAACGGCTGACGGGCGAGGCACCTCCGGATGCCGCGCTGCGCGGGCTCGACCTTGTGCGCGAGTGGATCGAGAGCAGGGCCGGCGGCGACCTCGACGGGCTTGCGCTGACGCTCGACGACCAGGGCGCCTTTGCCGCGCTCGCGCGCAAGCTGCTCGAGGACCTCGAACTGTCGGCGTCGGAGGACCGGCCCGAGGACGAGCCCGATGAGGGCGGCGACGAGGACGAAGGCGAGGACCAGGGCGAAGACGAGAGCGAGGACCAAGACCAGGACGCCGGCGCCTCGGGCGGCGACATGGAGCAGCGCGCCCAGGAAGAACAGACCGACGAGCAGGACCAGGACGCCGAAAGCGAGGAGCAGGACGACGAACCTGCCGAAGCCGGCGAGCAGGGTGAGACGAGCGCCGCCGCGCGGCCCAACCGTCGCCCGAACGAGCCCGAGCTCAGCGGCGACTATCGCGCCTTCACCACCCGCTTCGACGAGGTGGTCGAGGCCTCGGACCTCACCGACGAGGAGGAACTGAACCGCCTCCGCGCCTATCTCGACACGCAGATGAGCGCGCTGGGCGGCGTGGTGACGCGGCTCGCCAACCGCCTGCAGCGGCGGCTGATGGCGCAGCAGGCGCGCTCGTGGGACTTCGATCAGGAGGAAGGGATCCTCGACGCGGCCCGGCTGGCGCGCGTGATCGTCTCGCCCGGGCATAGCCTCAGCTACAAGATCGAGCGCGAGACCGAGTTCAAGGACACGGTGGTCAGCCTGCTGATCGACAATTCGGGCTCGATGCGCGGGCGGCCGATCTCGATCGCGGCGATCAGCGCCGACATCCTCGCCCGCACGCTCGAGCGATGCGGGGTGGCGACCGAGATCCTCGGCTTCACCACGCGGGCGTGGAAGGGCGGGCAGAGCCGCGAGGCCTGGCTCGGCGAAGGCCGGCCGCCCTCGCCCGGCCGCCTCAACGACCTGCGCCACATCATCTACAAGCGGGCGGACGAGCCCTACCGGCATGCGCGGCGCAACCTCGGGCTGATGATGCGCGAGGGTCTGCTCAAGGAGAATATCGACGGGGAGGCGCTGCTGTGGGCGCACAACCGGCTGGTCGCGCGGCCCGAGGAGCGGCGGATCCTGATGGTGATCAGCGACGGCGCGCCGGTGGACGATTCGACCGCGAGCGCCAATGGCGGCGCCTATCTCGAAAAGCATCTGCGGCAGGTGATCGGATGGATCGAAACGCGCTCGCCGGTCGAACTGGCGGCGATTGGGATCGGTCACGACGTGACCCGCTATTACGAGCGGGCGGTGACGATCATGGATGCCGAACAGCTCGGCGGAGCGCTCGTGGAGCAGCTCGCCGGCTTGTTCGAATTACGCAGTTGAAGGCCCATGAGTGGGCCCGGCGGTTATACGCTACTGACCGCCGGGCCCCCCTCGTTACGCGACACGAGGGATCTGGGCGGACGGGCCGACAGGGGGAAAAAGCCCGTCCGTTGAAGGGCTTATGCGCGATTCGCAGTTGAACGAGCCTGAACGCAGGCCACAGCATCTGTTCAGGTTGCTGCGTTTGCCTGCAGCGCTCGCGACCTTGCTGATGGTCGCGATTCTCCATGGCGATGGAATCGATTCGTCGCCTGACCGTGTGCCGGCGCCGCCGAGCATGGCCGCAATCCACTACACCCCCATTCCGCTTCCCGCGCTCGGCGGTCCCACCGGGTGGCGCGTGACGGGGGCATGGAAGGTCTCGGGCACGGAGCCGCGGCTCGCGGGGCTGTCGGGACTGCTGATCGGCGATTCCGGCCATCTGCTCGCGATCAGCGATTCGGGCGTGCTCGTCACCTTGCCCAAGCCGGGCAGCAAGGGCCCGGGCCGGTTCGCGGATCTGCCCGATGGCCCGGGCGTCCCGACCTTCCGTCGGTTCCGCGACTCCGAAGCGATCGCACGACAGGGCGCGCAAACCTGGGTGACCTTCGAGAACCGCCACAGCCTGTGGATCTATGGCGGTGGCCCGCCGCGCCGGCTGGCGCTCCCGGCGCAGGGCTGGAAGCGCAATGCGGGGGTGGAGGCGATGGTCTTCACCCGCGCGGGCCTGCTGATGCTGCCCGAAGAGAGCGATTCGGCGCTGCTCTATCGCGGCGGCAGGCGATTCGCCTCGCTGTCGCTGGCGGGACGGACGGGCGGGATCGCCGATGCGACGCGCCTGCCCGACGGACGCGTAATCGTCGCTGTTCGCGAGGTGACGGCACTCGGGCTGCGAAACCGGCTGGCCCTGCTGGAACGGGACGGGGCCGGGTTGAGGCTGCGGCGCATCGCGCGGCTGTCGCTCGGGCCGTTCGACAATGTGGAGGGACTGGCGGCCGAGCGGCTGGCCGACGGCGCAACGCGGCTCTGGGCGGTCACCGACAATGACGGCTGGCGGCGGACGCTGCTGCTGCGAATCGACATAAGCGAAGGCGCCGCGGCCAACGCCCCGGCGCCTCGTGCTGTTTCAGGACAATAGGGCCCGGCCGAAACCGGGCACCAGGCTCAGGCGGCCGCCTTGGCCTTCTTGGCGAGCTCGCGCTTCAGCTTGCGGGCTTCGGTGCCGAGCTTCTCTTCGCTGGTCTTGGTGAGCCAGTTGTCGAGGCCGCCGACATGCTCGACCGAACGCAGGCCGTGGGTCGAGACGCGCAGCTTGACGCTCTTGCCCAGCGAATCGCTGATCAGGGTCACGTTCTGCAGGTTCGGCAGAAACGTCCGCTTGGTCTTGTTGTTCGCGTGGGAAACATTGTTACCCACCTGCCGGCCCTTGCCGGTCAGCTCGCAGACGCGCGCCATTGGTTCTATCCCGTGATTGATCGAGGGCGCACTCTTGTGAGTGCTCCCGGAAAGCGCTGCCCCCTAACTGCTCGGGCCCATGTCGTCAACCGCAACCGGCTCGCCGCTGGTGCGTTGCCGAGGCGAAACGAACAGGAGAACAAGACCCGTGCGCGCGATCATCCTCTTACTCATCCTGGTGGTAGTCGCCGGCATCGCCGCGGTCGCGACGGGCTTCGTCAACATCAACCAGACTCAGCCGGCGCAGGTGCCGTCGGTTTCCACCACCGGCAATGGCGTTGTCGCCAAGGGCGGGCAGGCGCCCAAGTTCGACGTGTCCACCGGCAAGGTCGAGATCGGCACCGGCGAGCGCACCGTGAAGGTTCCTGAAATCCGCATCGCGCCGAGCGGCAACCAGGCCGTGCCGGCCAACACGGCCGAGACGACCGACTCGACGCAGCGCTGATCAGGCGGCAAGCGGGAGGCCATGGGCTTCCCGCTTCCCTCCCCCATGCGCCGCGCGCTCGACCTTGCCGCCGAAGCGGCCGAGGCGGGCGAAGTGCCGGTCGGCGCGGTGGTGACCTTGGGTGACCGGATCGTCGGCGAAGGCCGCAATGCGATGCGCGCCGGCCAAGACCCCACGGCCCACGCCGAGATGGTCGCCATGCGCGCGGCCGCGGCAGCGCTCGGCACCAGCCGGCTCGACAAATGTACCTTATGGGTCAGCCTCGAGCCCTGCGCGATGTGCGCGGGGGCGATCGCGCTCGCCCGGATCGCCGAACTTCGCTTTGCCGCCGAGGACCCCAAGGGCGGCGCGGTGCTTCACGGGCCGCGATTGTTCGGGCAGCCGACCTGCCATCACCGGCCCGACGTCATCGGCGGGATCGGCGAGGAGGAAGCGGCCGCGCAGTTGCGGACCTTCTTCACGCAACGGCGTTAAAAAACCCCGGCCGCGCTCGTGGCGCGACCGGGGCGAATGACGGTTGTTAGCCGCGGAAGGGAACGACCTTGATCTCGACGCGGCGGTTGGCGGCGCGGTCGGCCTCGGTGCGCTCCGGGTTCACCAGCAGCTGGGTCTCGCCGAAGCCGCGGGTCGCCATGCGGGCGCGGGCGACGCCGCGGGCCGAGAGATAGCTGGCGACCGAATCGGCGCGGCGCTCGGACAGCGTCTGGTTGTACGAGTTCGACCCGCTCGAATCGGTGTGACCGTAGATGTCGATGTAGGTCTGGTTGTACTGCGACAGCGTGCTCGCGACCTCGTTCAGGGTCGACTGGAACTGCGGCTGGATGTCGTAGCGGTTGTAGGCGAAGGTGATCCCGCTCGGCATGCGCAGGACGAGGTCGTCGCCCTGGCGGATGACGTCGACGCCGGTGCCGGCGGTCTCGCGGCGAAGCTCGGCTTCCTGCTGGTCCATGTAGCGACCGACGGCAGCGCCACCGAGGGCACCGATGCCCGCGCCGATGATCTGCTCGGTGCGGCTGTTGCGGCCGCCGATGATGTCGCCGAGGATATAGCCAGCGCCGGTGCCGAGGATCGCGCCGAGGCCAGTGTTGCTGAGGCGGCGGTTGCCGGTCTCGGGGTTGGTCGTGCAGGCGCTGGTCGCCATCAGCGAGGCGGCCATCAGGCCGATCGTCAGCTTCTTGCCATTGGTCATCGTGTTACTCTCCCGTTCGTGAATTTATTTCGGCGAGGAAACCGGCGGCGGTTGCGGATGGTTCCGTCTCCATAACGACCGGCACCTTGCCGCTGACGACGAATGAAGGCTAATAGCTGACCCCTCGATGAGCGGCACCCTGCTCCCCTTTCCCTGGTTCGACCTGGTCCTGATCCTCGCGTTGATCGCGTTGAACGGCGTCTTCGCGATGAGCGAACTGGCGATCGTTTCGGCGCGCGAGGCGCGGCTGAAGGCGCTCGCCAAGAGCGGCAGCGGCGGGGCCAAGGTGGCGCTCCATCTCGCCTCGGACCCCGGCCGCTTCCTTTCGACCGTGCAGATCGGGATCACGCTGATCGGGATTCTCGCCGGCGCCTACTCGGGCGCGAGCCTCGGCGATCCGGTGGCGCAGCGGCTCCAATTCCTGGGCCTCGATCCCGACCTCGCCAAGCAGGTCGGCTTCGGGCTGGTCATCGCGGTGACGACCTATCTCTCGCTGATCGTCGGCGAGCTCGTCCCCAAGCAGTTCGCGCTGCGCAATCCCGAGCGGATCGCGACGCTCGTCGCGCGGCCGATGCTCCTGCTGAGCAAGGTGACGTCGCCGTTGGTGTGGGTGCTCGACAAGAGCAGCATGCTGATCTTCCGCGTGCTCGGGCTCAACCGGACCAACGAGAACCAGGTCACTGCCGAGGAGCTTCACCTGGTGGTTGCCGAGGCGCAGACCGCCGGCGTCCTCGAGGAATCGGAGCGGGCGATCATTTCGGGAATCGTCCGGCTCGCCGACCGCCCGGTGCGCGAGGTGATGACCCCGCGGACCGAGGTCGACTGGATCGACATCGACAGCACGCCCGACCAGCTTCGCGCCGCGCTGGCCGAGACCCCGCACAGCCGTCTTCCGGTTGCCGAGGGTACGGTCGAGAAGATCGTCGGCGTGATCCAGACCCGCGACATGCTCGACGCGATGCTCGACGGCCGCCCACTCGACCTGCGCGCGCTGGCCCGCAAGGCGCAGGTCATTCCCGACGTCATGGACGCGATGGACGCGCTGACCGTGCTGCGCTCGGCCGAAGTGCCGCTGGCGCTGGTTCACGACGAATATGGCCATCTCGACGGGATCGTGACCCCGGGCTCGATCCTCGCCGCGCTTGCCGGCACCTTCGCCAACGATGCCGACGACGACGACGATCCTCCGCTGGTCGAGCGCGAGGACGGCAGTTTCCTTGTCTCGGGCTCGGCCAATGCCGACTGTCTCGAGGACCGGCTGGGGATCAATCTCACCGCCGACCGCGACTATTCCACCGTCGCCGGTTTCGCGCTGGCGGTGCTCAAGCACCTGCCGGTGACGGGCGAATGCTTCGACCATGACGGCTGGCGCTTCGAGGTCGTCGATCTCGACGGGCGCAAGATCGACAAGCTGCTGGTCCGACGACGGCACCGGCGCGAGAAGGTCGAGGACTAGTCCCCACCTTCCCTTTTGCCCCCTTCCCCGCTAAGGGCGCGCCCAAGAAAAGCACCAGACACGAAGGATTTGCATGGCCAAGGAAGAACTTCTCGAGATGCGTGGGCGGGTGGTCGAACTCCTCCCCAACGCGATGTTTCGCGTCGAACTCGAGAATGGCCACGAGATCCTGGGCCACACGGCCGGCAAGATGCGCAAGAACCGCATCCGCGTGCTCACCGGCGACGAAGTGCTGGTCGAACTGACCCCTTACGACCTGACCAAGGGCCGCATCACCTATCGCTTCATGCCCGGCCGCGCGGGTCCTCCCGGCTACAACGGCTAAGCCGAGTCCATGCGCCTGGTCCTCGCCTCGGCGAGTCCGCGCCGGGTCGACCTGCTCGCGCGCATCGGCGTGACCCCGGACGCGGTCCGGCCGGCCGACATCGACGAGGAACCGGGCAAGGACGAACTCCCGCGCCCCCATGCGCTCCGGCTGGCGAGCGAGAAGGCGGCGGCGATCGCCGCGGTCGAACCGCAAGCGCTGGTGCTCGCGGCTGACACGGTGGTCGCGGTCGGGCGCCGGATCCTGCCCAAGGTCGAGGACGAGGAAACGCTGCGCCGCTGCATGGCGCTGCTGAGCGGCCGGCGGCACAAGGTGCTGACCGGCGTCGCGCTCGCCGCTCCGGGGCAAAAGCTCCGGACCAAGCTCGTCGAGACGGTGATCGCGATGAAGCGGCTCTCGGCCGAAGAAATCGACTATTATGCCAGCCATGGCGAATGGCGCGGCAAGGCCGGCGGTTATGCGCTTCAGGGCTATGGCGAAGTCTATGTCCGCTTCATGGCCGGGAGCTGGTCGAACGTCGTCGGCCTGCCGCTGGCCGAGACCCGATTGCTCCTGAAGAGCGCGGGCTATCCGCTTGCCTGAATGGCTCCGCGAGGAGGGGATCGGGGAGACCCGATACGCCCTCGTCGACGGCGACCGGATCCTTGCCGCGCGGATCGCGCCCGAAGGCATGCGCCGGGCGGGCGAGGTGGTGCGCGGGCGGCTGGCCGCAGTGCGGCCGCGGGCGCTGGCAAAGCTCGAGGACGGGACGGAAGTGCTGCTGGCGGCGCGGCCGGCGGGGGTAAGCGAGGGTGCCCGCATCACCATCGAGATCACGCGGCCTGCGCTGCCCGGACCCGAACCGTGGAAGCGGGCGCTTGGCCGTGCGGTGAGCGCCGATGTCGCGCCCGTTTCCGACGCGGTCGAAGCGACTGACCTTCCCTTTCCGCCGGCGGGGCGTGATCGATTGAGCGAGGCTGGGTGGGACGACCTTCTCGCCGAGGCCGACACCGGACGGATCGCCTTCGTCGGGGGCGAATTGCTGGTGGCGCTCACCCCGGCGATGACGGTGATCGACGTCGATGGCTGGCTCAAGCCCGGCGAGCTCGCGGTGGCCGGCGCGGCAGCGGCAGGGGCGGCGATCCGGCGGCTCGACCTCCAGGGCAGTATCGGCATCGATCTGCCGAGCACGCCCGGCAAGGACGCGCGCCAGGCGGCCGCCGCCGCGCTCGATGCGACGCTCGCGGGCGAAGCGTTCGAGCGGACCGCAGTCAACGGCTTCGGCTTCCTGCAAGTGGTCCGGCCGCGGCGCCGCCCGTCGCTGCTCGAACTCGCGCATGATGCCTCAGCCTTTGCGGCGCGGGCGCTGCTCCGGCGGGCGGCGAGGGATCACGGGCCAGCGCGGCTCGCCGTGAATCCCCGCGTCGCGGCGGTGTTCGAGCGGCATTCCGGCTGGCTGGCGGCACTGGGTCGGCAGCGCGGCGGCGCGATCACCTTGCGGTCCGATCCCGCGCTCGCCATCTCTGGCGGCCATGCCGAACCCGTCTAAGCCCTGTCCCTTGTGCAAGAAACCGGCCAGCCCGGATCACGCGCCCTTCTGCTCGCGCGGGTGCAAGGACCGCGATCTCCTGCAGTGGCTCGGTGAAGGCTATCGTATTCCGGGGCCGCCGGCCGATCCCGGGCTGGACAGCGACGGGGACCCTCGTTAGGGGAACCGCTCGCAAGGCCGTTCGGCCTGCCCGCGTGACCGTGGGCCCAGATAGCTCAGTTGGTAGAGCATGCGACTGAAAATCGCAGTGTCGCTGGTTCGATCCCGGCTCTGGGCACCACCCCTTCCCCATTAGCGCCACAATCGATGGCAACCGGTTGAAGGGGTCTGACAGGAAGGGGTTTGGCGTACGTGTCGTCTGACGATCTGCTCGATCCCCGCCTTGGCGTGCTTCGGTCCTACAATATTCTCGATACCCCGCGGGAACGGGACTTTGACGACATCGTGACCCTGGCGGCGCGCCTGTGCGACGTCCCGGTAAGCCTCGTGTCGCTGGTCGACGCCGACCGGCAGTGGTTCAAGGCCGAGGTCGGGCTCGGCTGCAGCGAGACGCCGCTCGAAAGCTCGATCTGCGCGCATGTGATCCGCGAGAATGACTTCGTCGAAATCCCCGATACGCACGCCGACGAGCGGACCCGCGACAATCCGCTTTGCGCCGGCGAGGACGGCATGCGCTTCTATGCGGGCGCGCTGCTCCGCACGGCTGCGGGTGTTCCCTTGGGCACGCTCTGCGTGCTCGACCGGAAGCCACGCACCCTGACGCCGCTGCAGCGCGACGCGCTCGAAGTCCTCGCCCGGCAGGTCATGACTCAGATCGAACTGCGCCAGGTCATCGCGTCCGAGGCCGTGCTGCGCAACGAAATGGATCACCGGATCAAGAACTCGCTGAGCACCGTGGCCGCCTTCGTCCGGCTCGAGCGCCGGTCTGAGGAGGATCCGCACGCCGGCCAGGTGCTCGACCGCGTGGCGCAGCAGATCGACACCGTGTCGCTGCTCCACCGCCACCTCAGCGACGGCAGTCAGCGGCGGGTCGACCTCGCCGCTTATCTGGGCGAGGTGGTCAAGCTGATCGACCAGTCGCAGCCGCCGGCAGTGTCAGTGACGGGTCAGTTCGATCCGCTCGACGTGGAAGCGCGTGAGGCCGCCAATCTTGGCACGATCGTGAACGAGCTTGCCGCCAATGCGGTCAAGCATTCGGTCGGCGACGGCAAGGGCGCGATCATTTTCCGCGGCGAAGCGCTCGAGGGCGGTCGCTACCGGCTGACCTGCCAGGACACTGGATCGCGGCCCGCGACCACCGAGCCGCGCAGCCGGACCGGCATCGGGCTGCGGCTCATCGCCCATTCGGCGCAGCAGCTCAGCGGGACCGTGACGAGCGGGCACGATGGCGAGGGCTACCGAACCGAGATCATCGTCACCCCACGACCGGTCTGAACAGCCCGCTGCAGCATCCACCCGAAGCGGGCGCCTCGCTAACCATTTGCAACTTAACGCAAGTTTGACAGGCGGGGTGTGCCTGTCGCCGGATGCGCGGAGGCACCGGAGGAGCGGAACATGGTTGATAGGGACGTGTCGGCCGCGGGCTGACCTTCCCTTTTCAATCCTGGAGACACTCCATGCTCAAGACCCTTCTTGCCGCCTCGACGTTGCTTGCCGGTTCGGCCGCCATGGCGCAGACCGCGCCCCCGGCCGAGAACGGCCAGCCGGTCGCCGGTCCGGTGACCCCGGCCACCCCCGCGAGCCCCGCGACCCCGGCTACGCCGCCGAGCGATCCGCTGTCGCCCGCGGTTCCGGACACGTCGTCGACCGCCGCGACGCCCGCGACGCCCGCGACGCCGGCAACCCCCGCCTCGCCCGTCAGTGCGAGCAACCAGACGCAGGCCGGAAGCGTGATCGATTCGGAATGGGCCAGCTATGACAAGAACAGCAACGACGCGTTGAGCAAGACCGAGTTCAACAGCTGGATCAGCGCGCTGCAGACGGCGAGCGGCGGGAAGAAGCCGACCAGCGGCTATCTCGCGGCCTCGTTCAAGAAGGCCGATGCCGACAAGAGCGGCAGCGTCAGCAAGGCCGAGCTGACCGCCTACCTCGGCCAGTAAGGGTGCAAGCGCCGCTCCGGGACCACCGGGGCGGCGTTTTGCCGCTCAGGCCAGTTCCTCTTCCGGCGCCGCGACCAAGTCGCCTTCGTCGACATCGGGCTCGTCCTCGGCGCTGACTCCCTTCTCCAGCGCGCGGTCCTGCGCGGCCAGCTCCTCCGCATCGTCGGGATAGATGCCGAAGCGGGCGGCGACGTCGGGCGCGAAGCGGAGGAGATCGGGCCGCAGCTTGATGATCGACACGTCCTTCGCCTTGCCCTCCATCATCACGTCGAATTCGAGTCCTTTGGCATGGCGCATGAAGGTCGCGAATTCGAACGGGTTGGTGAAGTCGCTGTGGCCGGTCCAGATCGGCGGCAGGAGGACGGTCTTCACGCGCGCGGTCGGCTTGACGGGGGCGCGGGTCAGTTCCTTCACCTTGGCTTTCTTGCCCGCCATCGCGGCTTCGCGCTGCTTGGGCGTGATCTTGCGCTTCACTTCGCGCAGCTCGGTGCGCGGCGAGGAGAAGTGGATCTTGGGCCGCACGCCTGTCGGCCAGGTGGCGAGGATCTTCTCGAGCGTGTCGCGCATGTCGAGCCGCTCGGGGTTGAGGCACCAGAAGTGCTGGTAGTCGAAGACGCAGGGCACGCCGCAGCGCTCGGTGATCCACAGGACGTCGGCAGCCGAGAAGCGGATGTCGTCATTTTCGAGGACGAGGCGGCGCTTCACATGCTCGGGGCAGCGGTTGTAGCCCTCGATCCAGCGGGCGCGCGATGCCTCGCGGTCGCCATAGACTCCGCCGACATGGGTGACGAGCACCGCCTCGGGCCCGCAGCCCATGCGGTCGAGCATCTCGGCCTGGCTCGACAGGTCCCAGATCGACTTGGCGGTGAGGTCGGGGTCGGGGCTGTTCAGCAGCACATATTGCGAGGGGTGAAAGGAGAGGCGGATGTCGAGTTCGCGCGCCTTCTTGCCGAACGCCGCCAGCTCGGCGTCGCTTTCGGCCACCATATTGTGGAATTGCGGCATGTCGGGGTGGGTCGCGTAGGGCGCGATGTCCGAGCTCAGCCGGTACATGTCGATCTCGACCTTCTTGAGATAGTCGAGCACGCCGTCGAGCAGCTCGAGGCTGCATTTCAGGTGCGGGTCCTTCTGCCAGCGGCGGCTGTCGCCTGATTTGAGGCCCGGGACGCCCATCACTTTCACCGGAAAGCCGAGGCGCAGGGGACGGTTGGGGTCGATGGTCACGCGATCTGTTCCTCCGGAAAGCCGAGGTCCGCGACGAAGCGGTTCCAGTCGGGAATCTTGAGTGCGCCGCCGCTCGCCGCGCGATGGCCGCTGCCATATTCGCTGCCAGCGCCTTGCGGCCGGCGGTCGGCGAAGAAGCGGATGAGGTCGTGGCCGGCGGCGGTGCGCGCGGCAAAGTGGACCCAGCCGGGGCGATAGGCCTTGTTGGCGGCGATCACGACCTTGTCCTTGAGGCGCGTCCGCCACTGCTGGGCGATCAGGGGATGGATCTGGCACGGGCTGTCGACCGGGATGAGCGCGACATCGCCGCGCACCTTGGGCGCGATCCTCTTCGCGACCTCCATCGCGCCCTTCACCTCTTCCTTGGCAGCGAGGAGAAGCGCGGTCTCGGGATGCTCGCCCGAAAGCAGTTCCTTCGGGTTGTCGCACTTCATCAGGAGGGCGAGCGCGGGCGCGGCATCGGCCGCGGCGGTGCGGCGAGGCGCGTTGATCAGGCTGACGGCCTGGCGAAGCGCGGTCTTGCCGTAGCGACGCTGGGCCGCGGCCATTTCGGCAAAGCCCTTCTCCTCGGCCATGTCGCCGATCAAGCCGATCGCGGCGAGCCAGAGGAGAGGATCGGGGCTGCCGCACGCCCAGTAAGCGAGCAGCGCCGACGTGGGTTCTGGAGTGCAGCCGTTGCCGCTGATGACCAGCGCGTCACCCGGCATGCCGGTGGGGACGTGGTGGTCGAGGAGGCAGGTCGGCGTGCCCGGCAGGATGTCGCCCTCGCGCACGCCGAGGTCGGTGGCGACGATGGCGGACGGGCGTCGGGCCTCGAGTTCGGCGCGGACATGGTCGCTCCACGGCGTCTCGCCCTTGCCGACGAGGCGCACCTCGGCGCCGAGCAGCGAGCGGGCGAGGATCGCGACCGCGCCGAGGCCGTCGGCATCGAAATGGCCGAGAATCAGCGGGCGCGGGCCGGCCTTTCCAAGCCAGTCGCCGAAGGCCGCCGCGGCCGTGGGAGCATCGCATGCCATGACCATTGAACGGCCTTGGCCCCCGACCGTTGCGTCAGGCGTGACGTACCCCACCTGTCTTATGGTCCATCAGATCCAGGAGAATTAGCATGATTACCCGTTCGGCCACCGCGCGCTACGAAGGCCTCGGCAAGACCGGCAAGGGCTGGGTCTCAACCCAGTCGAAGGTCCTCGACCAGAGCCGCTACGGCTTCAACACCCGTTTCGAGGGTGAGCCCGGGACCAATCCCGAGGAGCTGATCGCCGCCGCGCACGCGAGCTGCTTCACCATGGCGCTGAGCTTCGCGCTCGCCGGTGCGGGCCACTCGGAAGGGACGCTCGAAACCGAAGCCAAGGTCAAGCTCGACCAGGATGGCGCGGGCTTCAAGGTGAGTCGTTCGGACCTGAAGCTGGTCGCCAGCGTGCCGGGCATCGAGGAAGCCGAGCTTCGCCGCCTCGCCGAGGAAGCCAAGGCCAATTGCCCGATCTCGAAGCTGCTGAATGCCGAGATGGAGCTCGAGGTCGAGGTGAAGGCCGCCGCGACCGCCTGACCTTGCGCGCCCCTGCCGCACGGGGCAAAGCCATTCCATGGCGGCAGGGGCGAACAGCGGCGACCGGACGGCGGGATTGCTCCTCATGGGAGCGGCGGCGCTGGCGCTGGCCATCGCCAACAGCCCGCTCGCCCACGCCTATCACGCGCTTCTCGAGGCGAAGGTCGGGCCGCTCTCGGTCCATTACTGGATCGCCGACGCGCTGATGGCCTTGTTCTTCCTGCTCGTCGGGCTGGAGGTGAAGCGCGAATGGTATGACGGACAGCTCGCGACCGCCGAGGCCCGGCGGCTGCCGATCATCGCCGCGGCGGTCGGCATGGCGGCACCGGCGCTGGTCTACAAGCTCGTCACGGGCTTCGACCCCGTCTTGTCGCCAGGCTGGGCGATCCCGGCCGCGACCGACATCGCCTTCGCGCTCGGCCTGCTGGCGCTGCTGGGCTCCCGCGCGCCGGCGGGGATCAAGCTGCTGCTCGTCACGATCGCGATCATCGACGACATCGGCGCGGTCGCGATCATCGCGCTCTTCTACACGGCCGACATCGACCTCACCGCGCTGGGCACCGCGCTCGGGCTGGTCGGCGCCATGGCGGCGCTCAACATGTTCGGCGTCCGAAAGCTTTGGCCCTATCTGCTGCTGTTCCCCACGCTTTGGCTGGCGGTGTTCCTGTCGGGCGTGCACGCGACCATCGCCGGGGTGGTGGCCGCGCTGACCATCCCGCTCGGCCGCGGCGAAGCGCGCTCGCCGCTCAAGCTCCTCGAGCACAAGCTCCACCCGGTGGTGATGTTCGGGATCGTGCCGGTCTTCGGCCTCGCCAGCGCGGGCGTGACGATCGGCGGCCTCGACCAATTGTTCGACACCCTGCCGATCGCGATCGCGGCGGGCCTGTTCGTCGGCAAGCAGGTCGGCGTGTTCGGTGCCATCTGGCTGGCCGACCGGGTCGGCCTCGCGCGCAAGCCCGCGTCGCTGCGCTGGACCCACGTCTACGGCGCGGCCTTGCTGTGCGGGGTCGGCTTCACCATGAGCCTGTTCATCGGCGAACTGGCCTTCACCGAGCGGCTGCTGATTGACGAGGCGAAGATCGGGACTTTGCTCGGGTCGCTGCTGTCGGGGATCGTCGGCACGGTGCTGTTGCTGATGACCAAGCCGACGCCCGACGACGCGATCGAGCGCGACGAATGCGACGAGATCTTCGGCGAAGATGCGGACCGCGACCCGACCGTCTGCAACGACCCCCAGGCCGCACCGGTCCATCGCTAGATGCGGTGCTTCTGGGACGAGCGGCAGCGGGCGCACGATCCGGCCCATGAATTCTTCAATGGCGCGCTGCATCCGGCCGCCGACGTGCCGGGGCGGATCGATTCGATCCTCGCTGCCCTGCCCCCGACCGAAGCACCGGATCGCCGCAGCGCGGAGGAGCTTCGCGCGGCGATGCGGTTGGCACATGACGGGGAGTATCTCGACCTCCTCGCCTGCGCGCATGACGAGTGGCTGGCCGAGGGGCGCACCGGCGACGTCCTGCCCTATGCCTTTCCGGTCCAGCGGCGGCCGCTCGACCTCCAGCGGATCGACGCGCGGGTCGGGGCCTATGCCTATGACACCTGCGCGCCGATCGCGGCGGGGACATGGGGCGCGCTCGAGGCGGGGACGGACACGTTGCTTGCCGCTTTGGATGCGGTGCAGGGTGGGGAGCATGCCTTCGCGCTGACCCGCCCACCCGGCCATCATGCCGGCGCGGCGTTCATGGGCGGCTATTCCTATGTCAACTGGGCGGCGGTGGCTGCGCTGGCGAGTGGCCGGCAGACCGCCATCCTCGATCTCGACTATCATCACGGCAACGGGACGCAGGACATCGTTGTCTGGCACGAGGGGGTTCGCTTCGCCTCGCTCCACGCCGATCCGCGAACCGACTACCCGTTTTTCTGGGGCCATGCCGAAGAAAGCGGCGGCAATGTCCTCAATCTCCCGCTTCCGCGCGGTACGGGCGTCGCGGCCTATGACGCAGCCTTGGCGCAGGCGTGCGAGTGGCTCGGCGAGGACGCACCCGACCTCCTCGTGGTGAGCTTCGGCGCGGACACCTTCGAGGGCGATCCGATCAGCCATTTCGCGATCCGCACCGGCGATTATGCGAAGCTCGGCCGACGCTGTGCGGCGCTCGGCTTGCCGACCCTGGTGGTGCTCGAGGGCGGATATGCGGTGGACGCGCTCGGCCACAATGTTGCGGGGTTCCTGTCGGGCTTCTAGGCCGCGAAGCCATGGACCATTTCGCCAACCGCAGCGGCAGCCTTCACGCCGAGGACGTGCCGCTCACCGCCATCGCCGAGGCGGTCGGCACCCCTGTCTACGTCTATTCGGTGGCGACGATGAAGCGTCACGCCGAGGTGATGCTCGATGCGGTCGCGGGCTGCGGATCGGGCGAGCCGCTCGTGGCCTATGCGGTCAAGGCCAATCCCAATGGCGCGGTGCTGCGGGTGCTGCAGGGCTGCGGGCTCGGGGCGGACGTGGTCTCGATCGGGGAATATCGCCGGGCGCGGGCGGCGGGCATCGCGCCCGAGCGGATCGTCTTCTCGGGCGTCGGCAAGACCGCCGAGGAAATGGCCGAGGCGCTGGCCGGCGGCGTGCTCCAGTTCAACGCGGAGAGCATCGAGGAAGCGCGGATGCTGTCGGCCATCGCCGACGCGCAGGGGAAGAGTGCGCCGATCGGCTTCCGGATCAATCCCGATGTCGAGGCGGGCACCCACGCCAAGATCACCACCGGCACCGCCGACAACAAGTTCGGCATCCCCGCCGCCGAGGCGCTTGGCGCCTATGCCGAGGCCGAGCGGCTGCCGGGCCTGAAGGTGCAGGGGATCACCGTCCACATCGGCAGCCAGCTTGTCAGCATCGCGCCGCTCGAGGCCGCGTTCCGGCGGCTCGGCGAGCTGATCGGCGCGCTTCGCGCCCAAGGGAGCGACATCCGCCTCGCCGACCTTGGCGGAGGCCTCGGTGTGCCCCACGGCGCCGACCAGCCCCAGCCCGCGCTTCCCGAAGCTTATGGCGCGATGGTCCGGCGGGTGACGGCCGACTGGAACTGCCGGCTGGTGTTCGAGCCCGGGCGGCTGATCGTCGGCAACGCCGGGGTGCTGCTGACCCGCGTGGTGCGGGTCAAGCCGGGCGCAAGCCATCCCTGGCTGATCGTCGATGCGGGGATGAACGACCTGATGCGCCCCGCGCTCTACGATGCCTGGCACGGGATCGAGGCGGTCACGCCCCGCGGCGCAAAAGCGACGGTCAACGTCGTGGGTCCCGTCTGCGAAAGCGGCGACACTTTCGCCATGGCCCGCGAGATGGACGCGGTCGAGGCGGGCGACCTCGTCCTCTTCCGCACCGCGGGCGCCTACGGAGCGACCATGGCCAATGGCTACAACAGCCGTCCGCTGACGCCCGAGGTGCTGGTCGACGGCGACCGGTGGGCGCTGGTCCGCAAGCGGATCGACCTCAGCGACTGCGCCGAGGTCGATCCCGACTGGCGTTAAAGCTTTTCGGTCAGTTCGGGGACCAGCTTGAACAGGTCGCCGACGAGGCCGACGTCGGCGATCTGGAAGATCGGCGCTTCCTCGTCCTTGTTGATCGCGACGATGACCTTCGAATCCTTCATCCCCGCAAGGTGCTGGATCGCACCCGAAATGCCGACCGCGACATAGAGCTCCGGCGCGACGATCTTGCCGGTCTGCCCGACCTGATAGTCGTTCGGCGCATAGCCCGCGTCGACCGCCGCGCGGCTGGCACCGACCGCGGCGCCGAGCTTGTCGGCGAGCGGATCGATCAGCGCGTGGAACTGGTCCGAGGAGCCGAGCGCACGACCGCCCGAGACGATGATCTTGGCGCTGGTCAGCTCGGGCCGCTCGGACTCGGACGCCTCGGCCGAGACGAACGTCGACACCGCGTTGGAAACAGCCGCGTCGACGCTTTCGACCGACGCCGAACCTGCGCCGCGCTCGGCCTTGGTGAAGGCGGTGCCGCGGACGGTGATCACCTTCTTGGCGTCTTTCGAGCGGACGGTGGCGATGGCGTTGCCGGCGTAGATCGGGCGCTGGAACGTGTCCGGACCCTCGACCGCGATGATGTCGCTGACCTGCGCGACGTCGAGCAAGGCGGCGACGCGCGGCGCGATGTTGCGACCGGTGGTGGTCGAGCTGGCGAGGAGGACGTCATAGCCCTCCATCAGCGTGTGGAGCATCGGAGCGACGCTTTCGGCAAGCTCGTGATCGAGGCCCGCGTCGGCGGCCACCAGCACCTTGGCCACACCGCCGATGCTCTTCGCATCGTCCGCCGCGCCCTGCGCATCCGAACCGATCAGCAACAGGTCGGTCTCGCCGCCCAGCTTGGCCGCGGCACCGAGTGTGGCGAGGGTCGAATCCTTGACCTTGCCGTGGGCGTGTTCGCCGAGAACCAGGATCTTCATGCGACAACTCCGAGAGACTTGAGCTTGGCAACCAGTTCGTCGACCGACCCGACCTTGGCGCCGCCCTGACGCTTGGCGGGTTCGACGACCTTGAGGGTCTCGAGCCGCGGCGCGGTGTCGACGCCGTAATCGGCGGGCGACTTGGTCGCCATCGGCTTGGCCTTGGCCTTCATGATGTTGGGCAGCGAGGGATAACGCGGATCGTTCAGGCGAAGGTCGGTGGTGACGATCGCCGGCAGCTTGATCGCCACGGTCTCGAGGCCGCCGTCGACTTCGCGCGTGACGTGCGCGCTGTCGCCATTGATCTCGACCTTCGAGGCGAAGGTGCCCTGGCCGTAGCCGGTGAGCGCGCCGAGCATCTGCCCGACCTGGCTCGAATCGTCGTCGATCGCCTGCTTGCCGAGGAGCACGACCTGCGGCTGCTCTTCCTCGACGATCTTGGCGAGGATCTTGGCGACGCCGAGCGGCTCGATCTCGTCGTCGGTCTGGACGAGGATGCCGCGGTCGGCGCCCATGGCGAGCGCGGTGCGGATCGTCTCCTGCGCCTTCTGCGGGCCGACCGAGACGACCACGATCTCGGTCGCGCCGGCCTTTTCTTTGAGTCGGATGGCTTCCTCGACGGCAATTTCGTCGAAGGGGTTCATGCTCATCTTGACGTTGGCGAGATCGACGCCGGTGCCGTCCATCTTCACCCGGGGCTTCACGTTATAATCGATCACGCGCTTGACCGCGACGAGTACCTTCATGTCCATCCCTTTTCGTCATGCCGGTCTGGAACCGACATC
Organism: Sphingomonas rosea; assembly: GCF_039538065.1. Lineage (NCBI taxonomy): Bacteria > Pseudomonadati > Pseudomonadota > Alphaproteobacteria > Sphingomonadales > Sphingomonadaceae > Sphingomonas > Sphingomonas rosea. The sequence continues at coordinate 1,009,335 of NZ_BAABBR010000001.1, read as the reverse complement.
AACATGACTTCCTTCCTAAATGCGTGGGAAGGAAGATGGACCCCGGCTCAAGGCCGGGGTGACGTCATCCGCGGCTCAGGCCGCCTTCTTCACTTCCGCGACGATCTTCGCGGCCGCATCGCCGAGGTCGTTGGCGGCGACGATCGGCAGGCCGGAGTTCGCGAGGATGTCCTTGCCCTGCTGGACGTTGGTGCCCTCGAGACGAACCACCAGCGGGACCTTGAGGTCCACCTCGCGCGCGGCGGCGACGATGCCGTCGGCGATGATGTCGCACTTCATGATGCCGCCGAAGATGTTGACCAGGATTCCCTTCACGGCCGGATCGGCGAGGATGATCTTGAACGCCGCGGTGACCTTTTCCTTGTTGGCGCCGCCGCCGACGTCGAGGAAGTTGGCCGGGAAGGCGCCGTTCAGCTTGATGATGTCCATCGTCGCCATGGCGAGGCCCGCGCCGTTGACCATGCAGCCGATGTCGCCGTCGAGCTTGATGTAGGCGAGGTCGTACTTGGACGCCTCGACCTCCATCGGATCCTCTTCGGTCAGGTCGCGAAGCTCGGCGATGTCCTTGTGGCGGAACATGGCGTTGCCGTCGAAGCCGACCTTGGCATCGAGGACCATGAGCTGGCCGCCGTCGGTGACCGCGAGCGGGTTGATCTCGATCTGCTCGGCGTCGCTGCCGAGGAAAGCGGCGTAGAGGCCGGCGAGCACCTTGGCGGCCTGCTTGGCGAGATCGCCGGTGAGGCCGAGCGCGGCGGCCACGGCGCGGCCGTGGTGCGGCATCAGTCCGGTCGCGGGATCGATGGTGATGGTGTGGATCTTCTCGGGCGTGTCGTGCGCCACGGTCTCGATGTCCATGCCGCCCTCGGTCGAGGCGACCACCGCGATCCGGCCGGTCTCGCGATCGACGAGGAGCGCGAGATAATATTCCTTCGCGATGTCGACGCCGTCAGTGATGTAGAGGCGCTGGACCTGCTTGCCGTGCTCGCCGGTCTGGATGGTGACCAGCGTCTTGCCGAGCATTTCCTCGGCCGCCGCGCGGACTTCCTCGATCGACTTCGCAAGGCGGACGCCGCCCTTGGCGTCGGGGCCCAGCTCCTTGAACTTGCCCTTGCCGCGGCCGCCGGCGTGGATCTGCGCCTTGACGACCCACAGGGGTCCGGGGAGTCGCTTGGCGGCTTCGACCGCTTCCTCGACGCTCATGGCAGCATGGCCGGCGGGGACGGCGACGCCGTACTTCGCGAGCAATTCCTTGGCCTGATATTCGTGGATGTTCATGAATCTTCCCGGGAGATGAGGTTTGCCGGCCCTAAAGCATGACTCTTCGCCCAAGCCAAGTTAGGGAACGGGGCGTGAACGCGTCGCCGGCCGAGAAGATCATCGCGGATGCACCGCCTCCGGTGCGCAAGATCATTCACGTCGACATGGATGCGTTTTTCGCCAGCGTCGAGCAGCGCGACAACCCCGAGCTGCGCGGCAAGCCGGTCGCGGTGGGCGGCGGACATCGCGGGGTGGTCGCGGCGGCGAGCTACGAGGCGCGGGTATTCGGGGTGCGCTCGGCCATGCCGTCGGTCACCGCCAGGCGCAAATGCCCCGATCTCGTGTTCGTGAAGCCCCGGTTCGAGGCCTATCGCGCGGTCTCCACTCAGATTCGCGCGATCTTCGCCGACTACACCGACCATATCGAGCCCTTGAGCCTCGACGAGGCCTATCTCGACGTCAGCGAGGATCGCCACGGCCTGGGCTCGGCGCGGGCGATCGCCGAGGCGATCCGGCGGCGCATCCGCGAGGAAACCGGCCTCACTGCTTCGGCCGGCGTGTCCTATTGCAAGTTCATCGCCAAGCTTGCGAGCGATCAGAACAAGCCCGACGGATTGTGCGTCATCCGGCCCGAGCAGGCCCAGCGCTACATCGCCTCGCTGCCGGTCGGGCGCTTCCACGGGATCGGCCCCAAGACCGCCGAGCGGCTCGAGCGGATGGGGATCCTGACCGGCGCCGACCTCCAGCAATTGAGCCTCGACGAATTGAAAGGCCGGTTCGGTTCGTCGGGCGATTGGTACTGGCGGATCGCGCGCGGGCTCGACGAGCGGCCGGTCCGCAGCCACCGCATCGCCAAGTCGGTCAGCGCCGAACGCACCTTCGACCAGGATTATCGCTTGGCCGAGGACCTCCATGCCCAGCTCGAGCGGGTGGCGGGTCTCGCCTGGGACCGGATCGCGCGGCACCAGACGCAGGGGCGGACGGTGACCCTCAAGGTCAAGTACAGCGATTTCGAATTGATCAGCCGGGCCAGGAGCTTCGTCGATCCGGTCAGCGATCCCGCGACCTTCGCGGCGGCCGGGCACCTCCTTCTCGACCAGCTCCTGCCGGTGCCCAAGGGCGTCCGGCTGCTCGGGCTTGGCCTTTCCAACCTAATCGAGGTTAACGACGCGGTACCCCGCCAACTGGGGCTAGCGATTTGAATGCACTTGTGTTATAAGCTTGTGACAGAGGGGCCGTATCGCTGATCCAAGCGTGCGGCCTTGTTCGCAACCACTGTTTTAAGACAGGCACTGTCCGCACAGAGATGTCGATGGCCGCGGGGCGACTTGGGGGCGCCGTACCGAGCCATTATCCGCATCTCGCATCTGGAAAGGTGAAGAATGGCAGCGAAGGCCCTTAGCTTCGACGTTGGCGATTATGTGGTTTACCCCAAGCATGGTGTTGGTCGCGTAGTTGAATTGCAGAGCACTGAAATCGCGGGCACCAGCCTGCAGCTCTACGTTCTCCGTTTCGAAAAAGAGAAGATGACGCTCCGCGTGCCGGTCAACAAGGCCGACTCGGTGGGAATGCGCAAGCTCAGCAGCGACAAGACCATGCTGGCCGCGCTCGAGACCCTCAAGGGCAAGCCCAAGGTCAAGCGCACCATGTGGTCGCGCCGCGCCCAGGAATATGAAGCCAAGATCAACTCGGGCGACCTGTCGTCGATCGCCGAGGTGACCCGCGACCTGTTCCGTCCGGACGATGCCCCCGAGCAGAGCTATTCGGAGCGGCAGATCTTCGAGGCCGCCGCCTCGCGCCTGGCGCGCGAACTCGGTGCGATGGAGCAGACCGACGAGAAGTCGGCGCTGGCCAAGATCCACGAGATCCTTAACAAGGCCGCGGTCATCCACCAGAAGACCAAGGAAGTGGTCGAGGACTAAAATCCTCGCCATGACCGGCCGTGAAAGAGGCGCTGCCCGCGAGGGTGGCGCCTTTTTCGTTTGTGCCATTTCCGCTTCTTGTGTATTGGTTACATAATACAGCCAAGCACAGGGGAGTGCCCATGCGTTGCCATCACATCGCCATCGTCTCGACCGCCGCGCTCCTTGCCGGGGCCTGCTCGGTCGGGAGCGCCGAGGACGCCGGCCCGTCGGCCAGTCGCAGCTTCACGGTCGGGGACTTCGACGGGATCGCGGTGTCCGGACCGTTCGACGTCAATGTCGCGACGGGCAAGGCACCGTCGGTGTCGGTCCAGGGGCCGCAGAAGCTGGTCGACACCATGGAAGTGGTGGTCGAGAACGGCACGCTACGGATCCGAACCAAGCAGAAGACGATGCTGAGCTTCTTCAGCCGGGGGAGTGGCCATGCAACCGTCACCGTCAGCGCCCGGCAAATCAACGACGCCGCGATCGCGGGCTCGGGCGGGATCAACCTCGACCGCGTGTCGGGCGAGCGCTTCGCCGGCCAGATCTCGGGCAGCGGGGACCTCAGGGTCGGCGACGTGCAGGTCCGTGACGTGGCCATGAAGATCGCCGGCTCGGGCTCGGCGACCCTTGCCGGCAAGGCTGAGAATGCGACCTATTCGATCAGCGGCTCGGGCGACCTCGACGGCTCGAAGCTGGTCGCGACCAATGCCAGGGCCTCGATCGCGGGGAGCGGCGACCTCAAGGCGCAGGCGACCGGCACGGCGCAGGCGAGCATCGCGGGGTCGGGCGACATCGAGATCACCGGCGGCGCCAAGTGCCAGTCGAGCAAACAGGGCAGCGGCGACATCCGCTGCTCGTGAGCGGCCTTTGACCCGCCATTAACCATTCGGGGCGAGGATGCGGCATGACCCGCTTTCTCGCCCTCTTCCTCCTGGCCGCGACCACGCCGGTCGGCGCCGCCGGCCTCCCCCGCAATTTCTCGGTAACGAGCTTCGACCGGATCCGCGTCGAGGGACCCTATGCCGTCACGCTGGCGACCGGCCGCGCGCCCTCGGCACGCGCGGAGGGCAGCGCGGCCTCGCTCGACGCGATCGACCTTCGCGTCGAGGGGACCACCTTGATCCTTCGCCAGCGGAGCGGCAGCGGCTGGAGCGGATCGGCGACGCCGGTGTCGATCCGGCTTTCGACGCCGTCGCTGCGAACCGCCTTGCTGGTTGGCGCAGGCAGCCTCGCCATCGACCGGATGGACGGGCTTTCGGTCGACGTCGCCATGCAGGGGTCGGGCGTGCTCAGCGTCGGCAACGTCTCCGCCGACCGGATCAATGCATCGGCGCAAGGCAGCGGCGCGCTACGCCTCGCGGGCCGGGGCAAGGTCGGCAGCTATGTCGGCCGCGGCACCGCGGCGCTCCAGGCCGACCAGCTCGCCGTGGATGAAGTGACGCTCGCCGCCGACGGTGCGGGCGACGTCGCGCTGACCGCGAAAAGTCGCGCGACCCTCAACATCGCAGGGCCGGTGACGGTGAAGGTGCTCGGCAATCCCGCCTGCACGGTCCGCGCCAGCGGCTCGGTCGCGATCAGCGGCTGCAGGGACTCGCGCTAAAGCAGCGCCAGCGCGGCAAGCTTGGCATACATGGTCGGCGGGATGAGGCTCAGCCCGCTGTCGTCATTGTCGCCCGGATGCGGGGCATCCTCGGGCGCGAGATAGCGCCATCCCTGATGCGCGCGCTTGGGCACGGTCGGAATCGACAGCAACTCCTCGCTGCACACGATGTCGAGCCGCCCGTCGGGCCGGTCGTCGAAGCGGAGGATCTTCTGGCAGGCGACGAGCCGGTGCTGGACGATCCAGAACAACGCGCCCCCTTCGAGGATTTCGGCCATGCGCTTGGGTCGCATCCGCGTGACCACGCGCACCTCCCCGCCGCTGGCGCGGCTGGCGATTCGCTTTTCGAGCGCCGGAATGGTCCGGCACCCGACGGCGACTTTGGTGAGGTGAAGCGGCACGCGGCCGATATGCGGTGCGGGCCCCGCCGAAATCAAGCGCTTAGCCGTGAAGACCGACCGCCGCCGCAAGTCCGAGGAAGCTGAAGAAGCCCATGACGTCGGTCGCGGTGGTGACGAACACCGCGGAGGAGACGGCGGGGTCGATCCGGAGCCGCTCGAGCGTCACCGGCACCATGATCCCGACGATCCCGGCGACGAGATTGTTTATGATCATCGCCGCCGCGATCACCATTCCGAGCATCGGATTGTGGAACAGGAAGGCGACGCCGCAACCGATCAGCACGCCCAGCGACAGGCCGTTCGCCAGAGCGATCTTGAACTCGCGGCCGAACATCCGGACCGTGTTCGAGCTGGTCAGCTGGTTGGTCGCGAGCGCGCGGACGGTCACCGCCAGCGTCTGCGTGCCGGCATTGCCGCCCATGCCCGAGACGATCGGCATCAGTACCGCGAGCAGGGCGAAGGCCGCGATTTCGCTTTGGAAGAAACCGACGACGCTCGCCGCGAGGATCGCCGTGCCGAGATTGATCACCAGCCAGGTCAGCCGCCGCCGGATGGTCGGGGCGAGCGGCTCGTTGATGTCGCCATCGCCCGCGCCTGACAGCAGCAGCACGTCCTCGCCGGCTTCCTGCTGGATGATGTGGACGATGTCGTCGACGGTGATCATGCCGACCAGCCGGCCGCTCGGATCGACCACGGCGGCCGAAACAAGCGCATATTTCTGGAAGCGGAGCGCGACGTCTTCCTGGTCCATGCCGACCGGAATGAGCGTCTGCTCCTCGACCATGATGTCGGCGATCCGGGTCGCACGGGGCGAGCGCAGGATGGTCGAGAGCTTGCAGGTTCCGACCGGGTGGTGCGCGGGCGAGACCACGAACACTTCCCAGAAATCGTCCGCGAGGTCGGGCTCGGAGCGGAGATAGTCGATCACCTGGCCTACGTTCCAGTGCGTCGGGACCGCGATGAGGTCCCTCTGCATCAGGCGACCGGCGGTCTCCTCGGCGTAGGTGAGGGCTTCCTCGATCGCGGCCCGGTCGTCGGGCTCCATCGCGCGCAGGACGGCCCGCTGCTCGTCCTCCTCGAGATCCTCGATGATCGCGACCGCGTCGTCGGTATCGAGTTCACCCGCGAGCTCGGCGACGCGCTCGGGCGCCATTTCCGAGACGAGGATCTCGCGCACGTGCTCGTTGAGTTCGGCCAGCACCTCGGCGTCGACCAGCTCGGCCAGCGCGGCGACCAGTCCCTCGCGCTCGTCGGCGCGGGCAAGTTCGATGAGGTCGGCGACGTCGGCGGGGTGAAGCGGCTCGACCAGCGTGCGGGCAGTCTCGGCGTCGCCTTCGTGGACCGCGTCGAGGACCTCCGCGACGAAGTCCGGGCGGAGGCGATCCTCCGAATCCATGACGTCGCGCTCGGCTTCGTCGGCCGTGGGCTCGAGCAGTTCGTCATCGAGGGTGTTGCGCTCGCTCATGCTCCTGCCCTCCCTCGGCTTCGGTCGCGTGGGCGCCTCCTGTCATGCCGCCCCCGCTTTGTCACCCCTTGGGACAGGGTAGCGCTTCGCTGTTGCCGCGCCTAAGTGGCCGACAACCCACATTCTTGAAGGAGCCATCATGGCCGATCAGCCGCAGACCCTGACCCTGACCCTTTCGAGCGGCGGCGACGTCGTCATCAAGCTCCGTCCCGACCTCGCCCCCGGCCATGTCGAGCGGATCGCCGGCCTCGCCAAGGATGGATTCTACGACGGGGTGAAATTCCATCGCGTGATCCCGGGCTTCATGGCGCAGGGCGGCGATCCCACCGGCACCGGCATGGGCGGGAGCGAGCTTCCCGACCTCAAGGCCGAGTTCAACGCCGAGCCGCACGTCCGCGGCACCTGCTCGATGGCGCGCACCAACCAGCCGAACACCGCCAACAGCCAATTCTTCATCTGCTTCGACGACGCCCGCTTCCTCGACCGCCAGTATACGGTCTGGGGCAATGTCGAGAGCGGCATGGAATATGTCGACGCGCTGCCGGTCGGCGAGCCGCCGCGCGAGCCGGGCACCATCGTCAAGGCGACCGTCGCCTGATCTCGTTGAAGGAGGAGACGTCGATGACCAAGCCCATCGTCCTCATCACCGGTGCCTCGGCCGGTCTCGGCGTCGACTTCGCGCGGCAGATGTCCGCGCAAGGCTCGCGCGTCGTGCTGGTCGCGCGGCGCAAGGACCGGCTCGAGGCGCTGGCGGCCGAACTCGGCCAGGCCCGCGCGGTCGAGATGGATCTCGCCGAAGATGGCGCGGCCGAGCGGCTTCTCGCCGACATCGCGGCGCATGACGAGCATGTCGACTGCCTCGTCAACAATGCGGGCTTCGGGCTCCGCGGGCGAGTCGCCGAGCAGGAGTCCAAGCGCCTGCGGCAGATGATCGACCTCAATTGCGGGCTGCTGACCGAGCTTGCCCGCGCCGTCCTGCCCGGAATGATCGAGCGCGGGCGCGGCGGCATCCTCAACGTCGCTTCGACCGCCGCCTTCCAGCCGGGTCCCGGCATGGCGGTCTACTTCGCCACCAAGGCCTATGTGCTGAGCTTCACCGAGGCACTTCACGAGGAAGTGCGCGGGACCGGCGTTCACGTGACCGCGCTCTGCCCTGGCCCCACCAGCACCGAATTCGGCGCGGTGGCCGGGTTCGAGCCCGCCGCCGGCAGCACCTTCGACAAGCTTTCCGCGCAGTCGGGGTCCGTGGTCGCGGCCGGCCTCGCGGGATTGTCGGACAACAAGGCGATCGTCATTCCGGGCGCTGCCAACAAGGTCGGAGCCCAAGGCGCGCGCTTCCTGCCGCGCGCGGTCATCCGCCGCATCGCCGGCGTGCTCAAGTAGGTCCCTCTTTATTTACCCGTGGCCTCGCCCACATTGAACCGACTGGCGCGCCTCGTGTTGGGCCGCTTCAAGGAGCAATGAATGGCCGATACCGAGACCGACACCCGACGCCTGCAGGTGGCGAACCTGCCCCCGGCCGACAGCGGCCGCGGCCTTGCACGGGTCCCCGCGTCGATCATGAATGCGCTGGGACTGTCGGACGGCGACGTGATCGAAATCGTCGGCAAGCGCTCGACCCCGGCCCGCGCGATCCGCCCCTATGGCGATGACGAGGGCCTCGACATCATCCGCCTCGACGGTCTTCAGCGCGCCAATGCCGGCGTCGGCTCGGGCGATTTCGTCGAGGTCAATCGGGCGGTTTCCCGGCCGGCGACCCGCGTGGTCTTCGCGCCGGCCCAGAACAATGTCCGGCTGCAGGGCTCGTCCGAAGCGCTGAAACGCAGCTTCGCCGAGCGCCCGCTGACCGCCGGCGACACGGTCGCGACCGCGGGTCACCAGCGGGTCAATGCCGACATGCCCGAGCATGTCCGTCAGCTACTCAACGCGCCGGCCTTCGCCATGCAGGAAGTTCGCCTCGCCGTGGTCTCGACCGCGCCGCGGGGTATCGTCCACATCGATCGCGACACGGTGGTCGAGCTCCTCCCCGAATATACCGAGCAGCATGGCGAGCGCCGCGCCGACGTCACCTATGACGACCTCGGCGGCATGCGCGACACGATCGACGCGCTGCGCGAGATGGTCGAGCTCCCGCTGCGCCATCCCGAGCTGTTTCAGCGCCTCGGTGTCGATCCGCCCAAGGGCGTGCTGCTCCATGGCCCGCCCGGCACCGGCAAGACCCGGCTCGCGCGCGCCGTCGCCAACGAGAGCGACGCGCAATTCTTCCACATCGCAGGGCCCGAGATCATGGGCTCGGCCTATGGCGAATCGGAAAAGCGCCTGCGCGAGATCTTCGAGGAAGCGAGCCAGGCCGCGCCCTCGATCATCTTCATCGACGAGATCGATTCGATCGCGCCCAAGCGCGACCAGGTGTCGGGCGAGGCCGAGAAGCGCCTCGTCGCGCAGCTCCTGACGCTCATGGACGGGCTTGAGCCGCGTCAGAATCTCGTCGTCATCGCCGCGACCAACCGGCCCGAAGCGATCGACGAAGCGCTTCGCCGCCCGGGCCGGTTCGACCGCGAGATCGTGGTCGGCGTTCCCGATGAATCGGGCCGCCGCGAAATCCTCGGGATCCACACCCGCGGCATGCCGCTGGCCGACGGCGTCGATCTCGACGACCTGGCGCGCCGGACCTACGGCTTCGTCGGCGCCGACCTCGGCGCCCTGACCCGCGAGGCCGCGCTCGAGGCGGTCCGCCGGATCATGCCTGAGATCAATCTCGCCGACGGGACCATCCCGACCGAGATTCTCGACCGCCTGAGCGTGCTCGCATCCGACTTCGACAATGCCCTGAAGCGCGTCCAGCCATCGGCGATGCGCGAAGTCATGGTCCAGGTCCCGACCATCGGCTGGGACGATGTCGGCGGGCTCGACGCGGCCGCGGCCAAGCTCAAGGAAGGCGTCGAGCTTCCCCTGAAGCATCCCGAGGCCTTCAAGCGGCTCGGCATCCGTCCGGCCAAGGGCTTCCTGCTCTATGGTCCCCCGGGCACGGGCAAGACCCTGCTCGCCAAGGCCGCCGCGCGCGAGAGCCAGGCCAATTTCATCTCGATCAAGAGCTCGGACCTCCTTTCCAAATGGTATGGCGAGAGCGAGCAACAGATCGCCCGCCTGTTCGCCCGCGCCCGCCAGGTCGCGCCGACGGTGATCTTCATCGACGAACTCGACAGCCTCGTGCCCGCGCGCGGCGGCGGGTTCGGCGAGCCGCAGGTGACCGAGCGGGTGGTCAACACCATCCTCGCAGAGATGGACGGGCTCGAGGAACTGCAGAGCGTGGTGCTGATCGGCGCGACCAACCGGCCGAACCTGATCGATCCCGCGCTGCTCCGCCCGGGCCGCCTCGACGAACTGGTCTATGTCGGCCCGCCCGATGTCGCCGGCCGGCGCCGCATCCTCGCGATCCACGCCAAGTCGATGCCGCTCGCCAAGGACGTCGATCTCGAGACGCTCGCGCGGCGGACCGAGCGGTTCACGGGCGCCGACCTCGAGGACCTGACGCGCCGCGCAGGCCTCACCGCGCTTCGCCGCGACCTTCACGGCGGCGAGGTGACCATGGCCGATTTCGAGCTCGCGCTCACCGACACGCGGGCGTCGGTCACGCCCGAGATGCTCGCCGAATATGAGCGGATCCAGGACACGCTGAAGAGCGATGCCGTGCGGCCCGACCGCGGCGGGATCGGCTTCATCAGCCCGGGGATGCTCACGCCGCGCGAGGGCGGCAAGCCATCCTAGGCTAGCCGCCGTCCCCACCAGGCGAGGCCCAGCACCACCGCGACGGCAATGCCGAATGGGAGGTGCGGGTCGGCCGCGTAAAGCGCCATGCCGAGCCCGGGGGCGGCGACATAGCTGATGCCATTGGCCGAGGTGATCACCCCGGCCACCCCGCCCTGCTCGGCGAGCGGAACGGCGAGGCTCGCGCCGGCGGTGAAGCCTGGGCGGGTGAACCCGAAACCGATCGAGGCCAGCCCGAATCCGAGGACAAGGCCGTAAAGGTCGTTCGCCACGGCGGTGATTCCGAGCCCGACCGCGGCGATCAGCGAACCCCAGACGATCAGCGCGCGGGGCGAGAGGTTGAGCTTCGGGATGAGCCCCCATTGCGCGGCGAGCGTGCCCCCGGCGCCGGCCATCATGACGATGGCGATCGGCTGCTCGGCGCCGAGTGGCGCGAGCTTCAGCGTGTCGATGATGAAGAAGCCGAGGCAGGTCAGCGTCGCGGCCTGCGCATGGCCCGCGACGATTCCCGCGACGATCCAGTCGCGGATCCGCGGGTCGCGCCACGACAGGCGCTTCTGGCGGGTCGGGGCGGTCGCCGCGCGGACGCTGGCGCCGGTGATCATCGAGGCGAGGCTCGGATAGCTCATCGCCGCGCCGCGTCCGCGCCCGAGCCGTCCGCGGTCGTCGGGGAGCCCGATCTGGATCGCGACGAAGACACCGAGCGCGATGAGGGCGAAGGCGAACAACGGCCCCGGAAGCCCGATAAACGGCAGCACGAAGAGAGGAGCAAGCGCCGGGCCGACGATGGTCCCGAGCCCGAAGGACGAGGACAGGGCCGACAACTGGCTGGTGCGCGCGCTTCGCCGGGTGCGCGAGGCGAGATAGGCCTGTGTCGCGCTGGGGGTCGCGCAGCCGAGCGCACCGTAGATCGCGCGGAACAGGCCGAAGAGGACGAAGGTCAGGAGCGGCCCGATCCAGCCCTTGAGCCCCGCGATCAGCGCGAAGCCGCAGAGCGTCATCGAGACGATGAAGCCGCCGAGCCCGAGCAGGGTCAGCGCCTTGCGGCCATGGGTGTCGCTCCGCTCGGCCCACAAGGGCGCGAGCCACACCCACAAGACCGCGCTCCAGGTGTAAGCGATGGCGACCCAGAAATCGGCAACCCCGATCGCGCGGCCGATCGCGGGCATGACCGACTGGAGCGCGGTATTGCCCGCTGCGGCCACCAGCATCGCCGAGAAGAGCAGCACGAAGTGGGTCGTGGTGAGCGCCGATCCGCCCACTTTCCGTCGCTTCGCCGATCCTTCCGCCATGCGCCAAGCTCCTAGCGCCTCACCGGAACTTGCCAAGGCGGCCCGCATTTGCTCTTGCAGCGGTTTATACCCAGCCGTCTGCCGACGTTTTAGCCGGAGCCTTCATGCAAGCCACTTCTGCCCGCGCCCTCAAGGAACGGCGTCGCCTTGCCCGTCGCCGCGGGGGCTCCGAGCGGCTCGCCTTCCTGCGCGGCTTCTTCAAGCATCCGGTGATGGTCGGCTCGGTCATCCCCTCGTCGCGGCGCCTGATCGACAAGATGCTCGGCCCGGTCGACTGGCCGAACACCAAGCTGTTCGTCGAATATGGCCCCGGCGTCGGCACCTTCACCCGGATCATCCTCGAGCGCCTGCCCGAGGACGCCAAGCTGGTGACGATCGACACCAATCCCGAATTCACCGCTTTCCTTAAGGAAAGCATCGACGACCCCCGCCTGGTCGCAGTCACCGCGAGTGCGGCCGACGTCGAGAAGGTGCTCGCCGACCGCGGGCTCGGCAAGGCGGATTACGTCCTTTCCGGCCTGCCGTTCTCGACCTTGCCGCCGGGCGTGGGTGACGAGATCGGCGCCGCGACTTCGCGTGCGATCCGTCCGGGCGGCGCGTTCCTCGTCTATCAGTTCAGCCCCAAGGTCCGCGACTTCATCGCGCCCGTCTTCGACCGGCTCGATCGCGGGTTCGAATGGGTCAACGTGCCCCCGGCGACGCTCTTCTGGGCCTGGAAGAACGAGGCCTAGCGTTCCGGTCCGAAATTGAGCCGCCGGGTGACGGTATAGTCGACCGCGGTCACGAGGAAATTGCTGAACGCCCACTTGATCCGCCGCCACCAGTGCGCGCGTTCGCGGTGCAGCGCGGGCGTGATCTCCTGGCAGTCGGCGAGTTGCCGCTCGAAGTAACCGCGCACCTGCTCGGCGAAGGCGGCGTCCTCGATCCGAAGCATGATCTCGAGGTTGAGATACAGGCTGCGGAAGTCGAAATTGGCCGACCCGATGTGGACCGCATCGTCGACGATCAGCAACTTGGTGTGCAACTTCTCGGGCTGGAATTCGAACATCCGGACGCGGTGGCGCAGCAGGCGACGATAGGTGAAGCGCGCGGCCGCGATGGTCGCGTTATTGTCCGACTTGGCTGCGGTCACGATCCGCACCTCGCCGCGATCGCCCAGCCGCCACAGCCGCCGGAGCATGGCGAAGGGCGGGGAGAAATAGGCCGAGATCATGTCCAGCCGCTGCGCTGCGATCAGCTCGCGCGCGATGCCGACGGTCCAGGGGTGGAAGCGGCGCACGGGCCCCGAATATTGCCATTGCAGCGGCCCCTTGTGCTGCGAGAAGCGGTGGAGCAGCCGGCGCAGGTCGCGCAGCCGGGGCTTGGGCGTGGTCGTCCAGTGATGGATGGCGTCGAAATAGCGCGCCGCCGGCCGGATCGCCGGCCCTTCGACATGGATCCACAGGTCGCGCCAGCGGCTCTCGGCATGGTCGCTCATATAGTCGACGGTGAGATTGGCGCCGCCCGTCAGTCCCTCGCGATCGTCGACCACCACCAGCTTCTGGTGGTTGCGCAGGAGATAGCGGGCGCTGAGGCGCGGGTGAAACAGGCAGGAATGCCCTCCCGCCGCATGAAGCGGGTCGAGAAACCCGTCGGGAATGTCGGAGCCGAAGCCGTCGAGGATCACCCGCACGTCGCAGCCGCGTTCGGCCGCCCGGACCAGCGCGTCGCGCACCGCTTCGCCGACCGCATCGCCGTCCATCATGTAGAAGATCATCCGGAGCGAGACTTGCGCCCGGTCGATCATCGCGAGGAGCGTCCGGAGCCGCTCGCTCCCGCTTTCCACCAGCGTCAGCCGGGTCCCCGCGATCTCGGCCGTGATCGGGCTGACGGAGGCGACAGGACGGTCGGTGACGGTAGCCATGCGGGCTTGTGCCTAGCCCCTAGAGCGGCCCGCGCAAACCGGCTTCCTTGACTTCGAAGCCCATAATCCTTAGTTCCGCGACCTTCTCTTTACAGCGCCAGCTCCATCGAAAAGGCCCAGCCGAATGGCACGCGTCACCGTCGAAGATTGCGTCGACAAGATTCCGAACCGCTTCGACCTCGTTCTCCTGGCCGCGCAGCGCGCCCGCCAGATTTCGGGCGGTGCGGACCTCACCATCGATCGCGACCGCGACAAGAACCCGGTCGTCGCCCTGCGCGAGATCGCCGAGGAAACCGTTCGTCCGCGCGACCTCAACGAGGCGGTCGTCTCGAGCCTGCAGCGCGTTCAGATCGACGAGGAAGATGCGACCGACGAGCTCGCCTCGCTGGCCGAATCGGCCGAAGCGCTGCGTCTCACCGCCGCCGCGCCGCCGCGTCCGACCCCGTCGGGCGGCGACTACGAATAAGCCTGCTCAAGGCCGCTGCCTCAGGCGGCGGCCGACTGGCTTCGCCTGAGCGTCCTCGGGAGAAATAATTCCTCCCCGTCCGGACCGACCCACGCCAGATCCTGAAGCTTGAGCGGTCGCCCGTCGTGCGACTGCAATTCCATGCGCGCCACCGGCTTGCGATCGCGCCGGTCGGCGAGATGCGGATAGGACGGATCACCATAGCCCCCGTCGAGCGCCCATTGCCGAAGCGCGGCCATGACGGGCAGCAGCGCGGCGCCACGCTCGGTCAGCGCATAGATCACCTTCCGGCGATCGTCGGGATCGGGCGAGCGGGCGAGAATCTCATTCTCGACCAGATGCGCGAGGCGGTCCGAAAGGATGTTCCGGGCAATGCCGAGGCAAGCCTGGAATTCCTCGAAATGCCGCAGTCCGAACATCGACGCGCGCAGGATCAGGCACGTCCAGCGTTCGCCGATCATCGAGACGGCATGAGGGATGGGACAAGCATCCGAGGACGCGCGAAAGGCCTTCACCAGGTCGGCATCAAGTGCCACACGCAACTCCCCTGAGATGAGCTAAGCCGAGCTTGAGCATCTTTAGCTGCGCCGTGCCAGCGGGCAATGACTAACTTGCATCAATGTTGCATCCGCGCCGCACCAGTTCGCACTTGCAACCAAGCGCCTGTCAGGCCCAAATAGATAAGGTGCTTCGACAATATGAGCTGGTTGAGCGTGTCCGCTCCTACGATCCCGATGCCGATGAGGGATTGATCAATCGCGCCTACGTCTTTTCGATGAAGGCACATGGGTCGCAGACGCGGGCGTCGGGCGACCCCTATTTCAGCCATCCGATCGAAGTCGCCGGCATCCTCACCGACCTCAAGCTCGACGACGAGACGATCGTCACGGGCATCCTCCACGACACGATCGAGGATACGGTCGCGACCCCCGAGGAAGTGGAGCGCTTGTTCGGTGCCAGCGTCGCGCGGCTGGTCGACGGGGTCACCAAGCTCAGCAAGATCGAAGCGCAGTCGGAGAATGAGCGCGCCGCCGAGAACCTGCGCAAGTTCCTCCTCGCACTCTCCGGCGACATCCGCGTCCTCCTCGTGAAGCTCGCCGACCGGCTGCACAACATGCGCACGCTTCACCACATCAAGAGCGAAGAGAAGCGCCGCCGGATCGCGCGCGAGACGATGGATATCTATGCCCCGCTCGCCGAGCGGATCGGCATGTACGAGATCATGAACGAGATGCAGACGCTGGCGTTTCGGCAGATCGAACCGGACGCCTATGCCTCGATCACGCGGCGGCTGTCACAGCTTCACGCCGAGGGCGGCGATATCGTCAGCCGGATCGGGCTTGGACTCAAGCTCCACCTCGCCGACAACGGGCTCGAAGCCGAGGTCACGGGGCGCGAGAAGCATCCCTATTCGATCTGGCGCAAGATGGCCGAGCGCCACATCAGCTTCGAGCAATTGTCCGACGTCATGGCCTTTCGCGTGATCGTCGAGGACGTCGCCGACTGCTATCGCGCGCTCGGACACATCCATCGCCGCTGGCCGATGGTACCGGGCCGGTTCAAGGACTTCATCTCGACACCCAAGCGCAACGGCTATCGTTCGCTCCACACGTCGGTGATCCACGACAGCAAGATGCGGATCGAGGTCCAGATCCGGACCCGCGAGATGCACCTCCAGGCCGAGAAGGGCCTCGCCTCGCACTGGGCCTACAAGGAGGGCAAGCCGGTTGCCGACATCCACGTGCCGTGGATCGACGACCTGGTCGAGATCCTGGAGCATGCCGAAAGCCCCGAGGAGCTGCTCGAGCATACCCGGATGGCGATGTACCAAGACCGGATCTTCGCCTTCACGCCGAAGGGCGAGCTGATCCAGCTGCCCAAGGGCGCGACCCCGGTCGACTTCGCTTATGCGGTTCACACCCGGCTTGGCGACAAGACCGTCGGGGCCAAGGTCAACGGCCGTGTGGTGCCGCTGCGAACGCTCCTCGACAATGGCGACCAGGTCGAGATCCTGATCAGCGACGCGCAGACCCCGCAGCCCTCGTGGCTGCGCTTCGTCGCGACCGGCAAGGCCCGCTCGGCGATCCGCCGCTTCGTCCGTTTGAAGGAGCGCGACGAGACGGTCGAACTCGGCCGCAAGATCTACGACGAGATCGTCGCGCGGATGCCGATGCCGCTTCCCAAGGAAGCGCTGCCACGGGCGATGAAGAAACTGAAGCTCGAGGACGAGGACGCGCTGATGATCGCCATCGCGCGCAAGCGGGTCGGCGACGAAGCGCTGATGGAAGCGCTGATGCCGGGATCGACCGGCGGCGACGTCGCACCACGCCCGGCCGCACAACGCCGCGCCATCTCGATCCGCGGCCTGACGCCGGGCGTCGCCTTCCACCTCGCCCCCTGCTGCCACCCGATCCCGGGTGACCGCATCGTCGGGCTTCGCCGCGAGGACGAGGAAATCGAGGTCCACGCCATCGGCTGCGACCTGCTCGCGAGCGGGATCGACGCCGACTGGCTCGACCTCAGCTGGAGCGACGATTCGGACGGCGCGGCCGCGCGCCTCTGCATCATCCTGCGCGACGTCGCGGGCGCGCTCGGCACGATGGCGACCACGCTTGGCGCCAAGGGCGCGAACATCGTCAACTTGGCGCAAGTCCACCGCGACGGCAGCTTCCACACCTTCCACGTCGACGTGGAGGTGCACGACCTCGCCCACCTCCACTCGATCATGGCCGCGCTGCGCGCGACCGACGCCGTGTCGAGCGTCGAGCGGGTCTAGCCCCGCCCGACCCGGTCGACCGCGCCCGCCGCCAGTACCGCCAGCGTCACGAGATCGCTCGCGCCTGCGGTCATCGGCGCGATCTGCACCGGCAGCTTCATGCCGAGCAGGAACGGCCCGATGACGCTCTCCCCGCCAAGCGCGCGGAGGAGCTTGGCCGAAAGGCTGGCCGACTGCAGGCCGGGCATGATCAGGATGTTGGCCGGGCCCGACAGGCGGCTGAAGGGATAATAGCGCCGCTGCATCTCATGGTTGAGCGCAAGCTCGGGCGACATCTCCCCTTCATATTCGAAGTCGACCTGGCGGCCGTCGAGCAGGGTCACCGCGTCGCGCAGATTGCTGACGTAAGCGCCGGGCGGATTGCCGAAGGTCGTGTAGCTGACGAACGCGACCCGCGGTTCCTGGCCCATGCGGCGGGCGAAGGCGGCCGAGCGGACGGCGATCGCGGCAAGGTCCTCGGCGGTCGGGCGCTCGGTGACCGCCGTGTCGGCGATCAGCACCGTCTGGTTCTGTCCGACGACGATGTTAATCCCGAACGGGGGCGCGTCGGCCTCGTGGTCGATGACCATCTCGACCTGGCGAAGCGACTGGCTGAAGGGCCGCGTCACACCGGTGATCATCGCGTCGGCCTCGCCCAGCGCGAGCATGGCGGCGGCGAAGTAATTGCGGTCCTGATTGACCATCCGCTCGATCTCGCGGCGCAGGAAGCCCTTGCGCTGCAGGCGGGCGTAGAGATGGTCGACCGCACGGCCCACCAAGGGCGAGTTGCGGCTGTTGAGCACTTCATAGCCCGACGGGTCGTCGACCCCGAGGTCGCGCAGCCGATCGTGGACGTCCTCGCGCCCGACCAGCACCGGGGTGCCATAGCCGCCATCCTTGAAGGCGATGGCGGCGCGCAGCACGACGCTTTCCTCGCCCTCGGCGAACAGCACGCGCTTCGGGTTCGACTTGGCGGCCTGATAAGCGAGGCTGAGAACGCTGACGGTCGGATTGAGGCGCGCGCGAAGCTGCTGGCGATAGGCCGCAAAATCCTCGATCGGCCGCTGCGCGACGCCCGAGCGCATCGCCGCTTCGGCGACTGCGGCAGGGACCACTTCCATCAGGCGCGGATCGAAGGGCGCAGGGATGATGTAGTCGGCACCGAACTTGTGGTTGATCCCGCCATAGGCCGCCGCCACTTCCTCGGGCACCGCTTCCCGCGCCAGCCGGGCGAGGGCGTCGGCGGCGGCGATCTTCATCTCGTCGTTGATCGCAGTCGCGCGGACATCGAGCGCGCCGCGGAAGATGAAGGGGAAGCCGAGGACGTTGTTGACCTGGTTGGGATAGTCCGAGCGCCCGGTCGCCACGATCGCGTCGGGGCGCGCCGTCTTGGCTTCGGGCGGAGTGATCTCGGGATCGGGATTGGCCATGGCGAAGATGATCGGCCGCGGCGCCATCGTCAGCACCCACTCGGCCTTGAGCGCCTTCGCGGCACTGAGCCCGAGGAACACGTCGGCGCCCTCGAGCGCCTCGGCGAGCGTGCGGCGGTCCGTGTCGGCGGCGTGCGCGCTCTTCCACTGGTCGAGGTCGTCGCGGTCCTTGTGGATGACGCCCGTGCGGTCGCACATCAGGACATTGTCGCCGCGCACGCCCATCGCCTTGATGAGCTCGGTGCAGGCGATCGCCGCCGCGCCCGCGCCATTGACCACGACCTTGACGTCCTTGAGCTCGCGCCCGGTCAGCAGGCAGGCATTGATGAGGCCCGCCGCCGTGATGATCGCGGTGCCGTGCTGGTCGTCGTGGAAGACCGGGATGTTCATCCGCTCGCGCAGCGTCTGCTCGATGACGAAGCAGTCGGGCGCGGCAATGTCCTCGAGATTGATGCCGCCGAAGCTCGGCCCCATCAGCGCGACCGCATCGATGAAGGCCTGCGGATCGCGGGTGTCGAGTTCGAGGTCGATCGAATCGACGTCGGCGAAGCGCTTGAACAGCACCGCCTTGCCTTCCATCACCGGCTTCGAGGCCAGCGCACCGAGGTCGCCGAGACCGAGGATCGCGGTGCCGTTCGAGATCACCGCCACGAGATTGCCCTTGGCGGTATAATCATAGGCCTTGGACGGATCCTCGGCGATCGCGCGCACGGGCACGGCGACACCGGGGGAATAAGCGAGGCTGAGGTCGCGCTGGGTCGCCATCGGCTTGGAGGCGACGATCTCGATCTTCCCCGGCCGGCCGCGCGAGTGGAAATGCAGCGCTTCGGCTTCGGAGAACTTCACATTGCTTTCGGACATGGGGGAGCCCCTAGCCGATTTGCCCATGTTTCCCAACGATCGTTCGCCCTGAGCGACGTCGAAGGGCTTTGGCTCGAATGTGCTTCGACGTCGCTCGGCACGAACGAAGTGGTTACGCGCGGCGCGATGAGCAGCTAGGACAATGACATGGCCCGGGCCGATGCCGACACCCCGATGATGCAGCAATATCACCGCCTCAAGGCCGAGGCCGGTGACTCCTTGCTGTTCTACCGGATGGGCGACTTCTTTGAACTGTTCTTCGACGACGCCAAGGTGGCCGCGGCCTGCCTCGACATCGCGCTGACCAAGCGCGGCGACGGCGTTCCGATGTGCGGCGTGCCGGTCCATGCCGCCGAAAGCTATCTCGCCCGGCTGATCCGCGCCGGGCATCGCGTCGCGATCGCCGAACAGATCGAGAGCCCCGCCGAGGCCCGCCGCCTGCGCGGCTCGAAGGCGCTGGTCGAGCGGGCCATCGTCCGGCTCGTCACCCCCGGCACGCTGACTGAGGAGACGCTGCTCGAGAGCGGCTCGGCCAACTGGCTCGCCGCGATCGGCCATGCGGGCGAGGACTGGGCGATCGCCGCCTGCGACATCTCGACCGGCCGCTTCGAGCTGATCGGCTGCGCTGCAACCGACCTGTCCGCCGAACTCGCGCGGCTGGGACCGGCCGAGATCATCGGCGCGGAGCCGGTGCCGAACATCGACGGTCGCTGGGGTCATGAGGGCTTCGACAGCCTCGCGGGCGAGCGCCTCCTCAAGCGGCGCTTCGGGCTTGCCGACCTCGACGGTCTTGGCGCGCCGGGCCGGGCCGAGCTTGCCGCTGCCGGCGGGCTCCTCGCCTATCTCGATGCGACCCAGCGCGAGGCGACCGCCTTCCTCGGCCTTCCCCGCCGGGTCCAGCGTTCGGCGCACATGGCGATCGATGCCGCGACGCGCGCGAGCCTCGAAATCTGCCGCACGCAGGAAGGCGCGATTGCCGGCTCGCTGCTCGGCGAGGTCGACCGCTGCGTCACCGCCGCCGGTCGCCGGCTGCTCGGCCAAGACCTTGCCGCGCCGCTGACCGACCGCGACGCGATCGAGGCGCGGCTCGACCTCGTCGCCTGGTTCACCGAGGAGCCGATCCGGCGCGAACGGGTCCGCGCTGCGCTCCGCAGCCTGCCCGACCTTGGCCGTGCGCTCGGTCGGCTGGTCGCGGGCCGTGGCAGCCCGCGCGATCTTGCTTCGCTGCGTGACGGGCTAAGCGGCGCGGCCGATCTCGGGCGGGCGCTCGGTGGACAGGCGCTCCGGCCCCTGCTCCTCGATTCGCTGCTCCCCTATCTCGGCGGCCACGACGCCCTGCTCGACCAATTGTCGCGCGCGCTCGTCGCCTCGCCACCGCTGGATGCGGCCAAGGGCGGGTTCATCGCCGAGGGTCACGACCCCGAACTCGACCGGCTTCGCGCCGCCTCGACCGACGGCCGCAAAGCAATCGCCGAGCTCGAGCAACGCTACCGCGACACGACCGGCGTCGCCGCGCTCAAGATCCGGCACAATGCGGTCCTCGGCTATCATGTCGAGGTGCCCGCCAAGCACGCCGAGAAATTGCTCGCGCCCGACAGCGGCTTCACCCATCGCCAGACCATGGCCGGCGCGGTCCGCTTCAACAGCCCGGCGCTCCACGAGGAAGCGAGCCGCGTGCTCGAAGCGGGCGGGCACGCGCTGAGCCTCGAGCAAGCCCATTTCGCGCGGCTCACCGAGCAGGCGATTGGCACCGCAGAGGAAATTGCGGTCACGGCCGACGCACTGGCCCGGATCGACGTCGCCGCCGGCCTTGCCGAGCGCGCGCAGGAAGGCGGCTGGACCCGGCCCGCCCTCGATACCGCGCCCTGCCTCGAGATCGAGGGCGGCCGCCACCCCGTCGTCGAGCGCGCGCTGGCGAAAGCCGGCGAGCGGTTCGTCGCGAACGATTGCTGCCTCGGGCCTGCCGACCGACTGTGGCTCATCACCGGCCCCAACATGGGCGGCAAGTCGACCTTCCTGCGCCAGGTCGCGCTCGTCACCCTGCTTGCCCAGGCCGGCAGCTTCGTCCCTGCGAGCCGGGCGCGAGTCGGGCTCGTCGACCGCCTGTTCAGCCGGGTCGGCGCGTCGGACAATCTCGCGCGCGGCCGCTCGACCTTCATGGTCGAAATGGTCGAGACCGCCGCCATCCTCGCTCAGGCGACCGACCGGAGCCTCGTCATCCTCGACGAGATCGGGCGCGGAACATCGACCTACGACGGGCTCGCCATCGCCTGGGCGGTCGTCGAGGCGATGCACGACGAGGTCCGCGCCCGTACTCTGTTCGCGACCCACTATCACGAGCTCACCCGGCTTGCTGGCCGGCTGCCCTGCCTGTCGCTCCACCATGTCCGCGCGCGCGAGTGGAAGGGCGATCTCGTCCTACTTCACGAGGTTGCCGAGGGCGCCGCCGATCGCAGCTACGGGATCGCGGTCGCGCGCCTTGCGGGCCTGTCGCCAGCAGTGGTCGCCCGCGCCAAGTCGGTGCTCGCCAAGCTCGAGGCAGGCCGCGACGCGACCGGCGGGATCGCCGCGGGGCTCGACGACCTGCCGCTGTTCGCCGCGGCGGCCGAGCAGGCGCCCCCCGCCGATCCGCTGGCGGAGGCGCTGGCCGCGCTCGACCCCGATGCGCTGACCCCCCGCGAAGCGCTGGAAGCACTTTACGCGATCAAGCGGCTGGCGGCGGAGCGGCCCGCGTGAGCCAGCTCGCCGGGCGCCTCGACGCAGCTCGCGCGACGCTCTTTGCGGCCATCGACGCCGCCCCGTCCGAGGGTCGCCGCCACGCCGCCGACTTCGCTCGCGCCATCGACGACCTCGTGCGCAGCGCCTTCGCCGAGGCGCTCGCCGCTTACCCCAACCACAATCCGTCTTCGGGCGAGAAGGTCAGCCTGGTCGCGCTCGGCGGCTATGGCCGCGAGGAGATGGCGCCGTTCAGCGACGTCGACCTCATGTTCCTCGTCCCCCAGCCGCGGACCCCCTGGTGCGAGCAGGTGATCGAGGCCACGCTCTATGCGCTCTGGGACGCCAAGCTGAAGGTCGGCCAGGCGATCCGCACCCCGTCCGAGCTGATCGGCCTCGCCAGGTCCGACCTCACCGTCCGCACCGCCATGCTCGAAGGCCGCTTCCTCGCCGGTGACCGCGCGCTCTACGACGAGGCCGACGGGCGCTTCCGGCGCGAGGTGGTGGTGGGGACCGCCGCCGACTTCGTCTCCGCCAAGCTCGCCGAGCGCGACGAGCGACACGAGAAATTCGGCGACAGCCGCTACCTGGTCGAGCCCAACGTCAAGAACGGCAAGGGCGGGCTTCGCGACCTCCACACCCTGCTATGGGTCGGGCGCTACGTCCACGGCATCCACGACGCGTCCGAGCTGGTCACTGCCGGACTACTCACGCCCAGCGAATATGCGCGGTTCGATCGCGCGATGCGCTTCTTCTGGTCGGTGCGCTGCCTGCTTCACCGCCTCGCCGGGCGGGCCGAGGAGCGGCTGAGCTTCGCTCACCAGCGCGAGCTCGCCACCGCGCTTTCCTATGCCGACCGGCCCGGCAAGAGCGCGGTCGAGCGCTTCATGCACATGTATTTCCTGCAGGCGCGGACGGTCGGCGACCTCACCGGCCAGTTCCTCGCCCAGCTCGACGCGCAACTCGGCGAGCAGGGTCGCCGCTTCGCGCTGCCGACCTTTCTCCGTCGCCCGCGCCGCCTCGGCGGCTTCGTCATCGACCGCGGCCGGCTCGCCATTCCGCACGAGCGCTTCTTCCGCGAGGATCCGCGCCGCCTGCTCAGCCTGTTCGCGCTAGCCGCCCGCGAGAAGATGGAAATTCACCCGAGCGCGATGCGCGCGGCGACCCGCGATTCGCACCTCGCCGAGCAGGTCCGCGACGATCCGCAGGCCAATGCCTGCTTTCTCGAGGTGCTCACCACCCGCGATCATCCCGAGCTCGTGCTGCGCTGGATGAACGAGGCCAATGTCTTCGGGCGTTTCGTCCCCGACTTCCGCCGTGTCGTCGGACAGATGCAGTTCGACATGTATCATCACTATACCGTCGACGAGCACACCATCCGCGCGGTCGGGCTGCTGGCGGCGCTCGAACGCGGCGAACTCGGTAACGACCATCCGGTCGCCACCGCCCTGTTCAAGCAGATCGCCTCGCGCCGCGTGCTCTACGTCGCCGTGCTGCTCCACGACATCGCCAAGGGCCGCAAGGGCGACCACAGCATCCTCGGCGCGGAAGTCGCGCGGGAGCTCTGCCCGCGTTTTGGGCTCGACGCGGGCGAGACCGATACCGTCGCCTGGCTCGTCCGCCAGCACCTCCTCCTCAGCCGCACCGCCTTCAAGCGCGACCTCGCCGATCCGCAGACGATCGACGACCTCGCCGCCGAAGTGCAGAGCCCCGAACGCCTGCGCCTGCTCCTCCTCCTGACCGTGGTCGACATCCGCGCGGTCGGGCCGGGGGTGTGGACCGAATGGAAGCGCAAGCTCCTCGTCAGTCTCTACGAACTGGCCGAGGAACGCCTCCGGCCGGGCTACCGCCAGCGCGGCCGGACCGAGGAAGTCGCGGCACGGCAGGAAGCGCTGACCAAGGCGCTTGGCTGGAGCGACGCGGCCGCGCGCCAGCACGCCGACCGCCTCACCGACAGTTACTGGCTCGCCGAACCGGCCGACTGGATCCTCGACAATGCCCGCCAGATTGCGGCGGCCGAGAGCGGCCCAGAGGCGCCCTCGGTCCGCATCGAGGGCGAAAGCGACACCGCGACCCGAGTCAGCATCTTCGCGCGCGACCGGCCCGGCCTCTTCTATCGCATCTGCGCGGGGCTGGCCGCGGGCGGGGCGAGCATCATCGGCGCCCGTATCCACACCACCCGTGACGGCAAGGCCCTCGACAACCTCCTCATCCAGGACGCGCAGGGGCGCCCCTATGTCGACCGGCGCCGGCGCACGCGGCTGGTCAAGGCGGTGCTCGGCGCGCTCGAGGGAAGCGAGCTTCCGGTACTGCCCCCCGTCGTCGCCGACCATGCCTTCACGCTCGTCCCGTCGGTCACCATCGCCGACAATGCGTCACGCCGCTTCACCGTGGTCGAGGTCCGCGCCTTCGATCGCGCCGGCCTGCTGGCCGCGCTGGCCCTGGCGATCCACCGGGCGGACATGATCGTCCACTCTGCCCATATCGCCACCTACGGCGAGAAAGCGGTCGACGTTTTCTATCTCACCGACGGGGACGGCCGGAAGCTCGGCCCCGCGCAGGTCGCGGCGCTTCGTCCGGCGCTCCTCGCCGCCGCCGCCGACCGTCCCGTCTCCGCCGCCGCCTGACCCATACGAGAAAGGGCCCCGCGGTCGCCCGCGAAGCCCTCCCTGTCTCGAAGCGGCGCGCGGCTTAGAAGCGCGTGCGCAGCGTCAGGCCGTAGGTGCGCGGCTCGGCGAGGAACGAACCGAACAGCTGGCTCGACGAGGGGATGAAGCCCCGCTGCACCGCCGCCTGGTTGCCCGAACCCTGCAGCGTCGCGTTGAAGGCGACCTGCTGATATTCCTCGTTGAACAGGTTCTGCGCCCACAGTTCGACGCCCCACAGGCCCTTCGGACCCTGCAGGCCGACACGGGCATTCACCACAGTGTAGGCCGGCTGGATCTTCTCCTTGAAGAGGTCCGACCCGGTGTTGAACGTCGCCGAGTGGCGGGCGTCGGCGTAGAACAGAGCGCGGATGCCGCTGTCGGTGATCCGCGGGTTGAAGCTGACCGAGCCCGTGAACGCCGCCGCGGCGCTGTTCGACAGGCGGCCGCCCGGGAGCAGGAACAGCAGCGCCGGGAGCGGACGACCGTCGGCACCGACCAGGTTCTTGCGATACTTGGTGTCGGCGAAGGTCGCGCCCACGTTCACCGCCACGTCGGGCGCCGGACGGGTGAAGACCTCGATTTCGACGCCCTTGCTGACGACGCCGGCCTTGAGGTTGCCCTTGGCGCAGCTGCCGTTGCCGATGATGTTGTCGGTGTCGGCGCCGTTGAGGCTCGTCTTGCAGCTGTTGATGTTCTCCACGAAGAAGAACAGGCCGTTGAAGGTGTTCAGCTGGAAGTCGCGGAACGCCTGGTGGAAGGCAGCGACGTTCACGTCGAACCCGCGACCGTTATACTTCGCGCCGATTTCGAACGCGTTGTTGATCTCGGGATTGAACTCGAGCGCCTTGAGCGAGGCGTTCGGGATCACGCCGCCCGGCGAACCGCCGCTGGTGGCGGTGTTGCCGAACAGGGTGCGCGGCAGGCCCGAGCGGTCGAGGTTGAAGCCGCCCGCCTTGTAGCCACGCGAGTAGCTCGCATAGGTGAGCAGGTTGTCGGTCGGCTTGAAGCTGATGACCGCGGTGCCCGACAGCTTGGACTCGGTCCGCTTGATCGCGCTGGGGTTGTAGGAACCGCCCGGAACGCTCGGGATGACGCACGGCAGCTGCTGCAGCGCCTGCAGGCCATAGCGCGGATCGGTCGTCGGCAGCGCGGCGAACGAGGTCAGCGTCTGGCACAGCAGGTTGTTGTCGCGGAAGCTCGCGTCGAGCGTCTTGCGCTCGTGCGTGTAGCGCGCGCCGATTGTCAGCTTCAGCCGGTCGGTGATGCTGAAGATGTTGTGCGTGAAGAGCGCGAAGTTGGTGCTCTTCTGGTTGTAGTCGTCACGCAGGCCGACGCCGTTGAAGCCGAGGTTGCCCGAGGGAACGCCGAAGGCGGCCTGGAGCGAGGCGAAGCCCGGACGGGTCGGGATGGTGTTGAGCAGCCCGACGATCGCCGTGGTCGACGAGGTCTGGAGGCCGGTCAGCTGCGTCTGGAGCGCGGCGCGCTGTGCCGTCAGCTGGGTGACGAGCGCGGTGTTGCCAGCCGTCTGAGCGGCAGCGATCGCCGCGGTCAGGTTGGCGATGCCGGCCTGGAGCTGCGCGATGCCGCCCTGGATCTGCGCCTGCGCACCCGTGAAGATGGTGTTGCAGGTGCCGCCCGAGACCAGCGGGGCCGGCGACGGCGAGGCCGCCAGCGACTGCGCGAGCAGGCAGTTGGCGAAGCGCTCGTAGTCGGCGCCGTAGCTGAGGTTGTCGACGACGCGCAGCTGCTCCTTGGCGAAGTAGCCGCCAACCAACCAGTCGAGCTTGTCGTTCAGCGTCGAGCCCTGCAGTCGCAGTTCCTGCGTGAAGGTCTTGAAGCGGTTGAAGGCACCACCGTCCGACGCACGATAAAGGATGTCGAGGTTGTTGAAATCCGCGTCCTGGCCGCGGTTGTAGTTGTTGTAGCGATAGGCCGTGATGCTGGTCAGTTCGGCGCCGCCGAAGTCCATCACCGCTTCACCGGACAGGCCGTAGTCCTTGACCTTCGAGCCGAAGTCGCGGCCCGGGGTGATCGACACCTTGCGGGCATATTGGTCGTCGTTGATGATTCCGCCCAGCGCACGCTCGAAGGCGGCGATGGTCGACGGACCCTCGAGCGCGACGCCCGCGCCATTGTAGTTGCGGGCGCGGATGTAGGTCGCCGCGCAGCACTCTTCGTCGCGCTTCGAATAGTCGCCGATCAGGCGGAAGCTGAACTTGTCGTTCGGCTTGTACAGGCCCTGGAGGCGGATGAGGTAGCGATCGCGGTTATTGACGTCGCGGCCGCTGACCACGTCGGTGAGGAAGCCGTCGCGCTTCAGGTAGACAAGGTCGCCGCGCACCGCGAGCGAATCGCTGATCGGGCCGGTGGCGCCGACTTCGACACGGCGCAGGTCGTAGTTGCCGACGGTCAGTTCGCCGTTGACCGAGGTCTTGAACGACGGCTTGGCGGTGATGACCGAGATGAGGCCGGCCGAGGCATTGCGACCGAACAGGGTGCCCTGCGGGCCGCGCAGCACTTCGATGCGGTCGACCTGGCCGAGTTCGGTGAGGCCGACGCCGACGCGCGAGCGATAGACGCCATCGACGAACACCGCGACCGAGCTTTCGAGGCCGGGGTTGTCACCGACGGTACCGACGCCGCGGATACGGGCGCCGCCCGCGCCGGCTTCGGACGAGGTCGAGGAGACGAGGAGCGAGGGGCTGACCTGGGTCAGCTGGCGGATGTCGACGACGCCGCTGTTCTCGAGGGTCTGGGCGGTGACGGCGCTGACCGCGAGCGGCACGTCCGACAGCGCTTCGTTACGGCGGGTCGCGGTGACGACGATGTCGCCGTTGTCGGCGGTGTTCGCCTGGTCCGCGCTCTGCTGTGTCGGCTGGACGTCGGTCTTGGCGACCGCGCCCGCTTCGGCGGTGGCGCCGTCGGTCGGCTGCGCGCCCTTGCCGTCGGTGTCGGTGGACTGGGCAAACGCCGGCGTCGCCATGGCGAACAGACCCGCGGAAAGCAGCCAGATGGACTTGCGCATTTGAAACGACCCCTCCTGAAACTCGATACAGAGAGGGCGTAGAGCAGCGCCGCGCCTCTTGGGAAGCGCGGCGCCGTCGGGATTTAAGGTAATGTCTACAGAGTGTGTCAGTGTCGCAACATGCTGCAGCGCAGCAACGCAACCGCACTCAACCTGCGTTAGGTCAACGGGCCGCGGCGATCGCCGCGGCCCCTTGTCCCGACCCTCGCTTACTTGGGCGAGAGCACCATCAGCATCTGGCGGCCTTCCATCCGGGGATGGGCCTCGACCTTGGCAATCTCGCCCGTCTCGGCGGCGACGCGCTGGAGCACGGCCATGCCGAGCTGCCCGTGCGCCATTTCGCGGCCGCGGAAGCGCATCGTCACCTTCACCTTGTCACCGTCGCCCAGGAACTCGACGACCTTCTTCATTTTGGTCTCGTAGTCATGGTCGTCGATGTTCGGACGCATCTTGATCTCCTTGATCTCCTGCGTCTTCTGGCGCTTGCGCTGCTCGTTGGCCTTCTTCTGGGCTTCGTACTTGAAGCGGCCGATATCGAGGAACTTGGCGACGGGCGGATCGGCGTTGGGGCTGATCTCGACCAGGTCGAGGCCGACTTCCGCCGCCTGCTCGATCGCTTCACGTGTATACATCACGCCAAGGTTCTCGCCATTCTCGTCGATCACCCGCACCTTCTGGCTCTGGATGAACTCGTTGTAGCGAGGACCGGATAGTTGGGGCGGCGCCAGCGGGCGGCGCATCATGGGCGGACGTATAACGCAATCTCCTGAGGTAATTCGACGAGCATGCGAGCTAGGCGCTGAAAACCGCGCTGAAAAGAGGCAGCCGGTCGCGCCCGCTCATTTTTGCGCTCCGCTGTGGCGGCGCGGCGTCAGACGCCCCTCGTCGGGCGCCGGCGCCCTTCCTACATAGGCGCTCGGAGTGGATCGACAATGCTTGAAGTCCTCGGTGCCATATTGCTGATGTTCCTGGTGGTGACGCTCGGCCTGCTGTGGCTCGGCATCCGGATCGCCCGGCGCGTGATTCGCAACGTCCGCGCCTTCGCCGGCGGTTTCAGCGGCGCAGCCGGCGGCATGCTTCCGCCCGATCCGCGCTGGATGAAGCTCTCGAGCCATCTCGACCGGCGCCAGCGCGAGGCCGCGCGTCTTGCACGCGAACGCATCCGCGCCTTCCTCGCCGAACGCGGCTCGGCCGCACTGACCCCCGAGGAAGCCCAGCTCATGATCAGTTGCGAGCGCCGGGTGCCCGAGCTCATCGACACCTGCCTCGAGCGCTGCGCTTCGGCGCGGCCGAACGAGCGCTGCGACTATGCCGCGCCGACGCTCGAGCGGCTGGTCCGGATCGGCGAGGAAGCCGAGGCCGCCCGGGCCGCCATCCGCAGCCGCGACGACCAGCGCCTCGCCACGATGCACCGCTACTTCGACGCGGTCGCGACCCGCGACCCCGCCTAGGGCTTGATCCCTAGCGCAGGTCGGGCGGGGTGGCTTCGGTGCGGAGCATCGCCAGCGCCTCGTCGAGACTGATCACCCGCTGCCGCTCCTCGCTGCCGAGACGACGGACCGCGACGGTGCCTTCCTCGGCCTCGCGCTTGCCGACGACGAACAGCAGCGGGACCTTGGCAAGGCTGTGCTCGCGCACCTTGTAGTTGATCTTCTCGTTGCGCGTGTCGGCCTCGGCGCGGAAGCCCGCCGCCTGCAGCTTGGCCGCGACTTCCTTGGCATAGTCGTCGGCGTCCGAGACGATCGTCGCGACCACCGCCTGCACGGGCGCCAGCCACAGCGGAAGGTTGCCCGCGAAATGCTCGATCAGGATGCCGATGAAGCGCTCGAACGTGCCGAGGATCGCGCGGTGGAGCATGACCGGCCGGTGGCGCTCGCCGTCCTCGCCGACATAGCTGGCGTCGAGGCGCTCGGGCAGCACGCGGTCCGACTGGATGGTCCCGACCTGCCAGGTCCGTCCGATCGCATCGGTCAGGTGGAACTCCAGCTTCGGCGCGTAGAAAGCGCCCTCGCCCGGCAGTTCCTCCCAGCCATATTCCTCAGTCGCGCGGCCGCTGGCGATCACCGCCTCGCGCAGCTCCGACTCGGCCTTGTCCCACATCTCGTCGCTGCCGAAGCGCTTGTCGGGACGAAGCGCGAGCTTCACTGCATATTGGTCGAAGCCGAGGTCCTTGTAGATGCCGTCGAGCAGGTCGCAGAAGTCGCGCACTTCCTGGACGAGCTGGTCCTCGCGGCAGAAGATGTGCGCGTCGTCCTGCGTGAACTGGCGCACGCGCATGATGCCGTGGAGCGCGCCGTGCGGCTCGTTGCGGTGGCAGCAGCCGAACTCGGCCATGCGCAGCGGCAACTCGCGATAGCTGGTGATGCCCTGCTTGAAGATCAGCACGTGCGCCGGGCAGTTCATCGGCTTCAGCGCCATCCACTCGGCGTCGTCCGAGACGAGTGGGCCCTCGTCCTCGGTGTTCGGCACCTCGTCGGGAATGACGAACATGTTCTCGCGATACTTGCCCCAGTGGCCCGACTTCTCCCACTGGCGCGCGTCCATCACCTGCGGCGTCTTGACCTCGAGATAGCCCGCCGCGTCGAGCTTGCGGCGCATATAGGCCTCGAGCTGGCGCCAGATGAGGAAGCCCTTGGGGTGCCAGAAGACGCTGCCGTGCGCCTCGGCCTGGAGGTGGAACAGGTCCATCGCCTGGCCGATCTTGCGATGGTCGCGCTTGGCCGCTTCCTCCAGCCGCGTCAGATGCTCGGCGAGCTGCTTCTTGTTCAGCCACGCCGTCCCGTAGATGCGGCTGAGCATCGGGTTCTTGGGATCGCCGCGCCAGTAGGCACCCGACACGCGGGTCAGCTTGAACGCCTGCGGATCGAGCTTGCCGGTCGAGGCGAGGTGCGGGCCCCGGCACAGGTCCATCCAGGCGTCCTCGCCCTTGCCCGACCGATACATGGTGATCGTCTGGTCCGCGGGGAGCTCCATCACCCACTCGGCCTTGAAGCTCTCCCCGGTGCGGGCAAAATAGTCGCGCACGTCCTCACGGGTCCACACTTCGCGGATCAGCGGTTCGTCGGCGGCAATCACCTCGCGCATCGCCTGCTCGATTCCCGGCAGGTCCTCCTCGGTGAAGGGACCGCGGTCGGCGGCGGGCGCAAAGTCGTAGTAGAAACCGTCGTCGGTCGCCGGGCCGAAGGTGATCTGCGTGCCCGGATAGAGCTTCTGCACCGCCTCGGCGAGCACGTGGGCGAAATCGTGCCGGACGAGCTCAAGCGCGTCCTTCTCGTCGCGCGCGGTGATCAGCGCGAGTTCGCTGTCGCCATCGAACGGGCGCATGATGTCGCGCACCTCTCCGTTGACGCGCGCGGCGAGCGCCGCCTTGGCGAGACCCGGCCCGATCGCGGCGGCGACGTCCGCCGGGGTCGATCCCTCCGCCATCTCCCGAACGGAGCCATCGGGAAGCGAGATTCGAAACATCTTGGACATGGGGCCGCTCTCTAGCGGAGGCGCCCCTTCCTGTGCACCCCCCGCCACCGCGGATGAGGCACTGGAAAGGACGCTTGACATCGGGCAATTAATGGTGGAAAGCTTCCTTTACTGAATGAAAAGGGTGCTTGCCATGACCGACGACGTGTTGAAGCCTTCGCCAAGCAATCGCCGGTGGGTCGCTGCCTTTCTCGCAGCGACCTTCGGTACCGGGGCGCTCAAGGTCGCCGGAGTCATCGACGGCCCCTTCTCGTGGGTGCTATTCCTTGCCTCGTTCCTGCTGATCATCCCCATGGCCCGAGCGACCCGCCGTTCGATGGCGGAAAAGGGCATCAAGTCGGCCGCGATGGACCGCTATTCGCGGCGCTTCATGGTCGCGAGCCTGGCCTACGTCGCCTTGTTCTTCGCCGCGATGTGGATCGCCCGGACCTACGCGCCCGGCATGGCAGTGCGGGTGATGCTCGCCTTCACCGCCGCGCTTCCGGTGATCTTCATGATCCGGGCGATGGCGCTGCTGCTGCGCGAGGAGGACGATGAATATCTGCGCAGCCGTTTCGTCGAGCAGTCGCTGATCGCCACCGGCGTGCTGCTGACCGTCGCGACGCTCTACGGCTTCCTGAACGCCTTCGACGTCGCGCCGCGGGTCGATGCCTGGGCCGCGTTCCCGGTGTGGGCGGTCGGGCTCGGGATCGCGCGCCTCGTCCAGGGAGAGAGCGCGTGCTGAACCAGCTCAAGGTTCTCCGCGCCCAGCGGGATTGGAACCAGCAGGACCTGGCCGATCGGCTCGGCGTCTCCCGCCAGAGCGTCAACGCGATCGAGACCGGCCGCTACGATCCCTCGCTCCCGCTCGCCTTCCGCATCGCCGACATCTTCGGCCTGCCGATCGAAGCCATCTTCACCCCTCCCGCCAAGGATTGATCCGATGATCCGCCATCTCCTCGCCGCTGCCGTGCTGTCGGTTGCGCTCCCCGCAGTCCCGGCCTTTGCCCAGGCCAGCGCAACGGCAGCCAGGACCATGCCTTCCCGGACCAGCCTCAAGTGGGTCGGGAGCCGCGGCCCGGTGGTAGTGCTGATCCCCGGCCTCTCGTCACCCGCGGCCGTGTGGGACCGGGTCGTGCCGACCCTCGCCGCCGATCACCGCGTCCTGCTGGTCGAGGTCAATGGTTTCGCCACCCCCCGCGCGCCCGAGGGAGCGGCGAAGCCGGGCCTCCTCGACGGCGTGCTGGCGGACATCTCGGCCGAGCTGAAGGCCGCTAGGAACCCCGGCAAGGCGGCCATCGTCGGCCACAGCCTCGGCGGCCTGCTCGCCATGCGCATGGGGATCGAGCACCCCGAACAGGTCGACCGGCTGATGGTGGTCGACGCTTTGCCCTTCTTCGGCGTGCTGATGGATCCCGAGGGCACCGCCGCCAGCGTCGAGCCCCGCGCGGCGATGATGCGCGACATGATGGCGCGCAACGCCGAGGCGATGCGCGCCCGCGCGGGCCAGCCGGTCACCGGCGATCCGCAGAACGGCATGTCGAACACCCCCGAGGGCCGCCGCAAGGTCGCCGCCTGGTCACTCAACGCCGATCCGCTGGTGGTCGGCCAGGCGATGTACGAGGACGTGGTGACGGACCTGCGCAAGGACATCGCGAAGATCGCGGTGCCGATGACCGTCCTCCACCAGAGCGACCCCGCGAGCACGACCGACGAGGTCTATATTCGCGATTATGCCGCGCAGCCCAGGGCGAAGCTGGTGCCGATCACGGACAGCGCCCACTTCATCATGCTCGACCAGCCCGACCGCTTCGCTGCCGAGCTTGCCGCTTTCCTCAGACGGTGAAGCTCTCGCCGCAGCCGCAGCTGCCCTTGGCGTTGGGGTTCTCGAACACGAAGCCGGCGGTGAAGTCGTCCTCGCGCCAGTCCATCACCGAGCCGATGAGATAGAGGATCGAGCCGCCATCGACGTAGAAGGTCCCGCCCGGGGTCTCGATCTTCTCGTCGAATTTGTCCTCGCTGGTCACATAGTCGACCGAATAGGCCAGCCCCGAGCAGCCGCGCCGCGGGGTCGAGAGCTTGACGCCGATCGCGTCGGAAGGCGCCTTCGCCATCAGGTCGGCGACGCGGCGCTCGGCAGCCGGGGTCAGGGTAATCGCGGCGGGGCGCACGCGCAGCTTGGTCTCGCTCATCACAGCATTCCCAATTCGAGCCGCGCTTCGTCGCTCATCTTCGACGGGTCCCACGGCGGATCCCAGACGAGCTTCACCTCGGCGTCGCGGACCCCCGGGACCGACAGGACGCGGATCTCGACCTCGCCGGGCATCGATTCGGCGACCGGACAATGCGGCGTGGTCAGCGTCATCAGCACGGTCGCGTCGCCCTCGTCGGTGACGCTGACGTCGTAGATGAGGCCGAGCTCGTAGATGTCGACCGGGATCTCCGGATCGTAGATGGTCTTGAGCGTCTCGACGATCGCGGCCTGCAGGTCGCCGCCCGCACCGCCGACCGGCGCCTCGGGCGGCGTTTCGCTGAGGAAGCCGGCGAGATAGTCGCGCTTGCGCTCGAACGTCTCGGCCGCGCTTTCCTGCTCGACCCGCGCCTTGGGCGGCGGCGCCACGGCGTCCACCTCTTCGATTGCGATCTTGCGTTCCTCGTTCATCCGAAGATCCGTTTCACTTGTTTGAGCCCATCGACGAGGGCGTCGATGTCGCTGCTGTCCGAATGCGCCGCAAAGCTCGCGCGGCAGGTGGCCGGGACCCCGAGCAGCGCCATCAGGGGCTGCGCGCAATGATGGCCCGCGCGGATCGCGACGCCCGCATCGTCCAATATGGTGCCGACGTCGTGCGGATGCACCCCGTCGAGCGTGAAACTGACGATGCCCGCGCTGTCCTCGGGCCCGTAGAGGGTGACGCCGTCAAGCGACGTCAGACGCTCGCGGGTCTCGGCGACGAGCGCGGCTTCGTGGGCATGGATCCGCTCGACCCCAATGCCTTCCACCCAGTCGATCGCGGACGCGAGGCCGATCCCGCCGACGATGTGCGGGGTGCCGGCCTCGAAGCGCTGCGGCGGGGGCATGAAGGTGGTGCCTTCGAAGGTTACCCGGTCGATCATCGCCCCGCCGCCCTGCCACGGCGGCATGCTTTCGAGGAGGTCGCGGCGGCCCCAGAGCACGCCGATGCCGGTCGGGCCGTACAGCTTGTGGCCCGAATAGGCATAGAAGTCGGCGCCGATCTTATCGATCATCACGCTTATGCGGGGTGAGGCCTGGCAGCCGTCGAGGAGCAGGAGCGCGCCCTTCGAGTGCGCGATCTCGGCCGTTCGGGGGGCTTCGAGGACCGAGCCCAAGACGTTGGAAACATGGGCAAAAGCGACGACGCGATGGTCTTCGCTGATCATCGCCTCGGCCGCGTCGAGGTCGATCCGGCCGTCCGGCGTCAGCGGCACGACGTCGATGGCATAGCCCGCGAGCTGCCACGGCACGATGTTCGAGTGATGTTCGAGCGCGGACAGGAGGACCCGGGTGCGGCCGTTCTTCGGCAAGCGCTGCGCCACGAGGTTGATCGCCTCGGTCGCGCCGCGGGTGAAGATCGTCTCCTCCGCCGCGCCGCCGATGAAATTGCCGGCGCGGGCCCGCGCCGCCTCATAGGCGAGCGTCATGTCGGCCGAGCGCTGGTAGACCCCGCGATGCACGCTCGCATAATCCTGCGCATAGGCGCGGGTGATGGCGTCGATCACCGCCTGCGGCTTCTGCGCGGAGACGGCGCTGTCGAGGTAATGCCAGCCGGCGATCGCCGGAAACTGGTCGCGAACGTCGAGCGGCGCGGCGAGGGACGACTGGATGTTCATGCGGACACCGTCCGGAGCAGGCGGCGGGTCTGCTCGACCAGCTCCTCGCGCCGGTCGTCGGGCGCCTCGTCCCACAATTGGAGGACGAAGCCCTCAAGCAGCAGCGCCTTGGCGCTGGCGGGATCGAGCCCGCGCGACAAGGCGTAGAACAGCTGGTCGGGATCGAGCTCGCCGACGCTGGCGCCGTGCGCGCATTTGACGTCGTCGGCGTAGATTTCGAGCTCGGGCTTGCAGTTGGCGGTGGCGCCGCGGTCGAGGAGCATCGCCTTGACCGACTGTTCGCCATCGACCTTCTGGGCGTGGCGCGCGACCGCGACCTTGCCGAGGTAGGAGCCGGTCGCCTTGCCCGCGAGCACGCTGCGGACGACCTGGTTGGAGGTGCCTTCGGGCTCGACGTGACGGACGACCGTGACGATCTCCTGGGTCGCCGACCCGCCCGCGATATTGGCCGCCTGGAGCGTGAAGTGCCCGCCCTCGCGAACGGTCACGTCGACTTCGATCCGGCCATATTCGGTGCAGCCATTGAGCGCGAACAGTGCCAGCGACGCGCCGGCCTCGACGATCACCGTCGCGCGGTGGATCTCGACCGGTTCGGCCCCGGCGACGAGCACATGGCTGTGGCTTTCGCCCGCCGGGATGACGATCTCGCGCGGTGGCGCAAGCTCGTGCCAGACGCGGTCGAGCGCGGCGAAGTCGGCGTAGCGATACGCCTCGTCCTTGCGGGTCGGAAGGGTGGCGATGGCGCTCATGCGACCTCGGCGTAGCCCCCGCGCTCGAGTTCGTGGGCCAGCTCCGGCCCGCCCGAGCGGGTGATCCGGCCGGCGGTCAGCACGTGGACGCGGTCGGGCTGCACATAGTCGAGCAGCCGCTGATAGTGGGTGATGAGCAGCACGCCGCGGTCGGGCGCGCGCATGATCCGGTTGATGCCCGCGCCGACGATCCGAAGCGCGTCGATGTCGAGCCCGCTGTCGGTCTCGTCGAGGACGGCGAACCTCGGCCGCATGATCCCCATTTGCACCATCTCGGCGCGCTTCTTCTCGCCGCCCGAGAAGCCGACGTTGACCGGGCGCTTGAGCATGTCGACGTCCATGCCGAGCTCGGCCGCTTCGGCCTTGGCGAGGCGGATGAATTCGGCGCCGCTGAGCTCGGGCTCGCCGCGCGCGCGACGCTGGGCGTTCAGGCTCTCGCGGATGAACTGCATCGAGGAGACGCCGGGGATTTCGACCGGATACTGGAAGCCGAGGAAAAGCCCCGCGGCGGCGCGCTCGTGCGGCTCCATCGCGAGCAGGTCCTGCCCGTCGAGGCTGACGGAGCCCCCGGTCACCTCATAGCCCGGGCGACCGCCGAGCGTGTAGGCGAGGGTCGACTTGCCCGCGCCATTGGGGCCCATGATCGCATGGACTTCGCCGGCGGGCACGGTGAGCGACAGGCCGTTCAGGATCGGCTTGTCGGCGACGGTCGCGTGAAGGTCGGTAATCGTGAGCATCAATTCTTTCCGGGTGCGCAATTCTGGAGGAAGAGTCGGCGGAGCTGGTCCATCGACTCCTGCCGAAGGTTTTCGAGGAGGCGCTGGTCGTTCAATGCGCGCTGGCGGTCTTCGATGATCGCCCCCTCGGTATCGAGCGCGGCGAGGCCGGGCGCCTGTGCGCCGACGTTGCTGCGCAGCGCGAGGCGGCGCTGGGCAAGGTCGCGGCGCGCGGCGACGATCGCCTCCTGCTCGCGGAATGCCTGCCGGAGGAAGTCGCTGCGGCGACCCATCTCGGCCGACATGGTGGTGTTGACCACCGGCCGATCGCACTTCGCCACCGCCGTGCCGAGCGTGTCGATGTCGTCCGAGATGGACGCGAGGAGGGCGAGCGCGATCACCGCCGGGCGCCCTGCCGCGCCTGGTACCGGCGCTCGGCCAGCGCTGCGAGGCCGGTATCGTGATTGGTCTTCACGCAGGCGGTCAGATCGCGGTTCAGCGACTGGTTGTTCGCCTCGCGCTCTGCCGCGGAAAGGCTCTTGTCGATGGTGGAGGGAAGACGCGGCCGCATCTGCGCCATGCAGGTCGTCATGGCCTGACAGCCGACGGCGTCGATTTCCTTGTCGCCGGACGACACCTTGACCTTGCAGTCGACCCTGCCGTTCCGGTCGCGGACCGACGCGCGCCAGTTCTTGAGCTTCTGGCCCATCACGACCACTTCGGACGCCGGTCCGGGGGCCGGCGCGGCGACCTGCATCGACGCGGCAAGTGCTACGAACGCCAGCACCATCACCCGACGCTCCCTTCCAGACTGATCCCCAGCAGCTTCTGTGCTTCGACCGCGAACTCCATCGGCAGCTGCTTCAGCACCTCGCGGGCGAAGCCGTTGACGATGAGGGCGACCGCCGCCTCCTGGTCGAGGCCGCGCGCCATGGCGTAGAACAGCTGGTCCTCGCTGATCTTGGACGTGGTCGCCTCATGCTCGATGGTCGCGGTCGGGTTCTTGACCTCGATATAGGGCACGGTGTGCGCGCCGCACTGGTCGCCCAGGAGCAGGCTGTCGCACTGGGTGAAGTTGCGGACGTTTTCGGCGCCCGGCAGCACGCGGACGAGGCCGCGATAGGTGTTGTCGCTGCGGCCCGCCGAAATCCCCTTCGACACGATGGTCGAGCGGGTGTTCTTGCCGATGTGCACCATCTTGGTGCCGGTGTCGGCCTGCTGGCGATTGTTGGTCAGCGCGACCGAGTAGAATTCGCCGACCGAGCCGTCGCCCTTGAGGATGCAGCTCGGATACTTCCAGGTGATCGCCGAGCCGGTCTCGACCTGGGTCCACGACACCTTCGAGCGCGCGCCCGAGCACATCGCCCGCTTGGTCACGAAATTGTAGATGCCGCCGACGCCCTCGGCATTGCCCGGATACCAGTTCTGGACGGTGGAATATTTCACCTCCGCATCCTCGTGGGCGAAGATCTCGACCACCGCGGCGTGGAGCTGGTTCTCGTCGCGCATCGGGGCGGTGCAGCCCTCGAGATAGGAGACGTAGCTCCCCTTGTCGGCGACGATCAGGGTGCGCTCGAACTGGCCGGTATTCTCGGCGTTGATGCGGAAATAGGTCGACAGCTCCATCGGGCAGCGGACGCCCTCGGGGATGTAGACGAAGGTGCCGTCGGAGAAGACCGCGCTGTTGAGGCAGGCGAAGAAATTGTCGCGCTGCGGGACGACACTGCCGAGATACTTGCGGACGAGGTCGGGGAATTCCTTCACCGCCTCCGAGATCGAGCGGAAGATGACGCCCGCGCGATCGAGTTCCTCGCGAAAGGTGGTGGCGACCGAGACGCTGTCGAACACCGCATCGACCGCCACTTTGCGCGCGCCCTCGACCCCGGCGAGCACCTTCTGCTCCTCGATCGGGATTCCGAGCTTCTCGTAGGTGCGGCGGATCTCGGGGTCGAGCTCGTCGAGCGACGCGATCGTCGGCCGCTGCTTGGGCTCGGCGTAATAATAAGCGTCCTGGTAGTCGATCGGCGGGATCGAGAGCTTGGCCCAGTCGACCTCCTCCATCTCAAGCCAGGCGCGATAGGCCTTGAGGCGCCACTCGAGGAGCCACTCGGGCTCGCCCTTCTTGGCCGAGATGAAGCGTACCGTGTCCTCGGACAGGCCCTTGGGCGCGAAATCCGATTCGATATCGCTGACGAAGCCCCATTCGTAGGTGGCGAGCTTGTCGGCCGCCTCGTGGGCTTCGCGGTTCCGGATGGTGGTCTCTTCGTTCATGCGATTTCCATGCGGCGCTCAGACGCCAAATGCTCGAGGGTCACGCCGGCGAGCGCGTCGCGCACCGTCCGGCTGACGATGTTCATGTGCGGCTTCAACCGGCAGCGGGCATCGAGGGCGCAGTCGCTGGCCTCGTCCGAGCCGCTGCACTGGGTCATCGCGATCGGTCCCTCGACCGCCTCGATGATGTCGGCGAGCGTGATCGCGTCCGGCGCGCGGGCGAAGGCTATTCCGCCCCCGACCCCGCGGTGCGACTGGAGGAGACCGGCCGCGGCGAGCTTGCCGAGCAGCTTCTGCGCAGTGGGCAGCGGGACCCCCGTCTCGGCCGACAGCGCGGACGCGTTGAGGCGCTCCTCGCCCGAGTGCTGGGCGGCAGCGGTCAGGATCACGACCGCATAGTCGGCAAGGTGGGTCAGTCGCATAGTGGAGTGTTCCGGTCCTATTTAGGCCGGAACACTCCGATTCACAACCGGGCGGGGCCTAGGCCTTGGTCCGGGCGATCCAGTCGTCGACGCGCTTTTCGAGCATGCTGAGCGGCATCGAGCCGGCGAGCAGGATCGTGTCGTGGAACTGGCGGTCGTCGTAGCGCGCGCCGAGCTGCGCCTTGGCCCTGGCGCGCAGTTCCTCGATCTTCAGCTTGCCGATCATGTAGGCCGTCGCCTGGCCCGGATAGACGATGTAGCGCTCGATCGCCTTGACAATCCCGCCCTTGGCGTCGGCGCTGTTGTCCTCGACATATTTGATCGCCTGCGCGCGGGTCCAGCGCTTGTGGTGGATGCCGCTGTCGACCACCAGCCGGATCGCCCGGTGAAGCTCGAGCTGCAAGCGCCCGAAGTCGCGATAGGGATCCTGGTAGAGCCCCATCTCCTTGCACAATTTCTCGGCGTAGAGGCCCCAGCCCTCGTCGGTCGCGGTATAGCCCGAGAACTGGCGGAAGGGCGGCACCTCGCCTTCGCCGAGCTCGCTCAGCAGCGCGCCCTGGAGGTGGTGGCCGGGGATGCCCTCGTGGCAGAACAGCGCCTCGACCTCGATCGAAGGCATGTCGTTCATGTTGTAGAGGTTGACGTAATAGGTGCCCGGGCGCGAACCATCGGGCGGCGGGTCCTGGTAGAAGGCCTTGCCCGCGCTCTTCTCGCGGAACGCCTCGACCGGCTTGATCAGGAGCGCGGTCTTGGGCAGCCGGCCAAAGAAGCGCGGAAGCGCCGCCTGGACCTGCTGCTGCGCCTTCAGGCTCTCGTCGAGATAGGTCTGCTTTCCGGCCGCCGTGTTGGGATAATAGAAGCGCTTGTCCTCGCGCATGAACTTGAAGAAGTCCTGCAGCGAGCCCTTGAAGCCCACCTTGTCCTTGAGCGCGGTCATCTCCCCGTGAATCCGCGCGACCTGCGCGAGGCCGAGCTCGTGGACCTGGTCGGGAGTGAAGTCGGTCGTCGTGTAAAATTTCAGCCGGGCCTGATATTCCGCCGCGCCATTGGGGAAGCGCCAGATGCCGTCGTCGGTCCCGGCCTTGGCCATTTGCGCCTGCATCGCCGTGATGACACGGCTGTAGGCGGGCTTGAGGTCGCGAACCATCGCCGTTCGCCCCGCCTCGAGCAGCCGCGCCTTGGTCGCGGCATCGGCGTCGAGCTTGCCGACCTTGGCCTTGAAGTCGGCCCACAGGTCGTTGTCGGCGCCCTTGTCGAAGGGCGCGCCGCGAATGAGGTTGCGGCTGTCGGCGATAACGTAGGGATAGACCCACCGGGGCGCGAGCACGCCGTTGGCCGCACGCGCGTTCGCCTCGGCCACCGACTGGTCGAGATAGGTGGCGATGGCCGAGATGCGGCTGACATAGGCCTCGGCGTCCGCGACGCTGGCGACCTTGTGGATGTTGATGAGGAAGGCCGGCCCGTCGCTCTGCGCGCCGTTCATCTGGTCGAAGACGAGCCCGTTCTTGCGATAGGGATAAAGCGATTCGCTGCGTGCGATGCGATATTCGAACAGGTCGTAGCTCAGCTGGTCGTCGGGGCTGAGCGAGGCGCGCGGAAAGCGCTGGCGAAGATCTGCGAGATAACGCCGGTCGAGGGCCCGGTCGCGCTCCTCGGCGGCGTCGCTCAGCTCGTCCCACTTGCCGTAATCGGCGTCCTTGATCCCGCGATAGGCCTTCGACAGCGGCGACAGGGCGAGGCTGGCCTTGTCATATTCCTCGAAGAAGGCGGCGAGCTGCGCATTACGCGCCGGAACCGGCGCCGGGGCGGTTGCGGCGGGCGCCGCCTCGGCAGCAGCGGTTTCGGGCGGTGGGACCACCAGCGGATCGGGCGTGGTGGTCGCGCATCCCGCCAGCAGGGCGGTGGAGGCGAGAAGAAGGAGCTGCTTCAAGTCGGGCCTTTCCGGTTGGTCGCCGGGCTTGACCCGGCCAGCGGCTTGCTTCTTGCAGGCGGCGGCACCCCGGCTCAAGGCCGGCCCGACGAATGTTCGACCAACAGCGGATGCGCATGGCCCTCTATTCCCTCCTTCGCCCGCTCGTCTTCACGCTCGACGCGGAGCGGGCGCACAAATTGAGCATCGCGGGCCTGAAGGCGCTGCCGGCCGGCGCGCCGCCGGTCTTCGACCCGGCGCTGGCGATGGAGGTGGCGGGCCTGCGCTTCCACTCGCCGGTCGGCCTCGCCGCGGGCTATGACAAGGATGCCGAAGTCTTCGGACCGATGCTGGGCATGGGCTTCGGCTTCGTCGAGGTGGGCACGCTGACCCCCAGGCCCCAGGCGGGCAATCCGAAGCCCCGCATGTTCCGGCTGGTCGAGGACGCGGCGGTGATCAACCGGCTCGGCTTCAACAACCGCGGGCAGGAGGCGGCGCTCGCCCGGCTCAAGGGACCGCGCCGCGGCATCGTGGGCGTCAATATCGGCGCCAACAAGGACAGCGCGGACCGGATCCGCGATTATGCCGAGGGCGTGCGGCGGATGGCGCCCGTCGCCGACTATCTGACGGTCAATATCAGCTCGCCCAACACGCCGGGCCTCCGCAACCTCCAGGCGGGCGGCGAACTCGCCGAGCTGCTGGCGGCGGTGCGCGAGGCGCGGGGCGCGGGAGGCCCGCCGGTGTTCCTCAAGGTGGCGCCCGACCTCGATGAGGGCGATCCGATCCGGATCGTGCGGGCGGTCAGCGATCACGGGATCGACGGGATCATCGTTTCCAACACCACGATTACCCGCCCGCCCCTCGGCTCACGCCACCGCGACGAGACCGGCGGACTTTCGGGCAAGCCGCTGGCGAGCCTTGCCATGCACCAGTTGCAGGCGTTTCACGCGGTGACGGGCGGCGAGGTGCCGCTCATCTCGGCCGGCGGGATCACCGATGGGGGCGATGCGTGGCGGCGGATCTGCGCGGGGGCGAGCCTCGTCCAGCTCTATTCGGCGATGGTCTACCGGGGGCCGGGGATCGCCCGCGCCATCGCCGACGACCTGCTCCGGCGCCTCCGTCAGACGCGCTTTGCGACGCTCGCGGAGGCGGTCGGCTCTAGCGCCTGACCGCGGTCCGCTTGTCGTCGATCAGGACCACGCCCTCGCGGCGGGGATCGAAGCCGGCGTCGAACTGGCCATCGGGGCGGATCAGCACGGCGTGGATTCCGCTGTCCTCGCCCTGCCCCGGCTTCACCTCGATCCCGCGCGCCTTTAGCCCGGCGAGGACGCCCGGCGCGAACTTGCCCGCCTCGCCGTTGAAGTTGGGACCCCGCGCAATGAGGTTGGGAAGCGCGATCGCATCCTGCATCGGCAGCTTCCACAGCACCGAGCCGACCATCGCCTTGCCGACATAGGCGAGAATCGCGCTCCCGCCGGGCGAGCCGAAGGCGCCGGCGAAGCTGCGGTCGGGGTTGAGCAGGATGAGCGGGGTCATCGACGAGCGCGGGCGCTTGCCAGGCGCGACGGCATTGGCGGCCGGCCGCCCCGCCTCGTCCACCGGCGAGAAGTTGAAGTCGGTCATCTGGTTGTTGAGGAAGAAGCCATCGACCATCCTGCCCGAGCCGAAGATGCTCTCGACCGTGGTGGTCATGCTGACGACGTTGCCGCTGGAATCGCCGACGATGAAGTGGCTGGTGCCCGAAGGTTCGGCGGTGCGGTCGAGCCCAGCGGTGACGACTCCGCGCGGCGTGCCCGCGGCCGGCGGCGGGCCGGCGGTGGCGCCGATCAGGCGGGCGCGCTCGGCGACATAGTCGGGCGCGAGCAGGCCCTCGACCGGCACATCGACGAAGGCGGGATCGCCGACGAAGCGGTCGCGGTCGGCGTACATCAGCCGCGAGGCCTGCGCGAATTGCGACCAGGCGACCGGGTCGGTCGGCCCCCGCTGCGCGATGTCGGTGCGGTCGAGAAGCGCGAGCAATTGTAGCGTCGCGACCCCGCTCGAGGGTGGCGGCGGGACGCACACCTGATAGCTCTGCCACGCACGGCACAGGGCTTCCTTCTTGAGCGGCTTGTAGCGGGCGAGGTCGGCGGTGCTCATCGATCCCGGATTGGTCCCTTCGCGCACCCTGGCGACGATCCGCGCCGCGGTCTCGCCGCGATAAAGGACGTCTGGGCCGCCCCGCGCCAGCCGACGGAGGAAGATGGCATAGGCCGGGTTCTGGAGAAGGTCGCCGGCCACGAGCTTCGAGCCGTCGCGCTTGCTGAAATATTTGACCACGTCGGGCGCGGTGAGTTCGGGGTAATTGCCCGCGAGCAGCTTGCCGAGACGGGGCGAGATGGTGAAGCCCGTGTCGGCCAATCGCGCGGTGCTTTCGAACAGGCTGTTCCAGGGAAGCGCGCCATGCTCGCGCTGGATCTGGCCGAGCATCCTGACCGCGCCCGGAACGCCGGTCGCCCGGCCGCTCAATACCGCCACCGCGAAGGGCAAGGGCTTGCCGTCGGGACCGAGGAACATGGTCGGGGTCGCGCCCGCGGGCGCCGTCTCGCGCCCGTCATAGGCGGTCACCGTGCCCGTCCTGCCATCGTAGAAGGTCATGAAGGCGCCACCGCCGATCCCGCTCGACTGGGGTTCGACGAGCCCGAGCGCCGCCTGCACCGCGACGGCCGCATCGGCCGCGCTGCCGCCGCGCTGGAGGACCTCCATGCCGGCCTTGGCCGCGAGCGGATTGGCCGCGATCACGAAGCCGGCGCGGGCCGAAGCGGGCGCCATCGTGGGGGCGCTCGGCCGCTCCATGGTGGTGCAGGCCGAGGCGGCGAGAAGGAGGATGGGGGCGAAGCGGAGGGTCGGGTTCATGGTCATGGGCTAGAGGCGCAACGCCGCCGCGCCAAGCTGGTGCCGTGATCGATGCTTCGCGGGGTGACGGGAGGGGGCGGCTTCGCTACTCCTAGGCGCTCGCATGGATATCTACCTCCCCATCGCCAACATGAGCGTCAACGCGCTGCTCATCGTGGCGCTCGGCGGGCTGGTCGGCATCCTATCCGGGCTGTTCGGGGTCGGCGGCGGCTTCCTGACAACCCCGCTGCTGA
This sequence comes from Sphingomonas rosea, assembly GCF_039538065.1. Classification (NCBI taxonomy): domain Bacteria; kingdom Pseudomonadati; phylum Pseudomonadota; class Alphaproteobacteria; order Sphingomonadales; family Sphingomonadaceae; genus Sphingomonas; species Sphingomonas rosea. The sequence goes on along the minus strand of NZ_BAABBR010000001.1, from coordinate 965,345 downwards.
TCTTCTACGGAATCCCGCCGAGCGTCGCGGTCGCCTCGGCCACCACCCAGATCATCGGCGCGAGCGTGTCGGGCGTGATGGCGCACACCCGGCGCGGCGGGGTCGATTTCCGCATGGGGCTGGTGATGATCGTCGGCGGCCTGTTCGGGAGCCTCGCCGGCGCATTCCTGTTCCGGCTCGCGCAGGCGAGCGGCCAGATCGACGTGCTGATTGGCCTTCTCTACGTGCTCCTCCTCGGCAGCATCGGCGGACTGATGCTCAAGGACGCCGCCCAGGCGCTCGGCTGGCTGCCCAAGAAGGAGCTCGCCCAGCCGCGCCCCCGTCACCGCCGCTTCATCGCCGCCTTGCCGATGCGCTGGCGCTTCTATGCGAGCGGGCTCTACGTCTCGCCCCTCGCCCCCCTCGCGCTCGGCTTCGCCGCAGGCATCCTCACCGTCCTGCTCGGCGTCGGCGGCGGCTTCGTGCTGGTGCCCGCGATGATCTACATCCTCGGCATGGCCCCGCGCGTGGTGGTCGGCACCAGCCTCGTCATGATCATCGCGGTCAGCGCGGGCACGACCATGATCCACTCGCTGACCACCCATTCGGTCGACATCGTGCTTGCCGCCCTGCTGCTCGTCGGCGGCGTGGTCGGGGCGCAATATGGCGCGCGGATGACGACCAAGATCAAGCCCGACCTCCTGCGCTTCGCGCTCGCCATCATCATCCTGCTCGTCGCGCTGCGCATGGCGCTCGGCCTCACTTACCGGCCCGACGAGATCTTCTCGATCGAGTATGTCTAAGGTGCGCGTCCGGCGCCTCCTCCCCCTCGTCGCGAGCCTGCCGCTGCTGCTCGGCCAGGCGGGGCCGCGGCTGGTGCCCGACATTTCGGCGCGCAACATCGAGATTCGCTACAGTTTCAGCGGCGCGCAGCTCCTGCTGTTCGGCGCGATCCTCTATCCCGGCGGGCGCACCCCGACCCGTCAGCTCGACGTGGCGGTGGTGCTCAAGGGCCCGGTCCAGCCCTTGCTGGTGCGCGAGAAGCAGAAGATCGCGGGCATCTGGATGAACGCGGACAGCCACCGCTTCTCCTCGGCGCCATCCTATTATGCGGTCGCCTCCAATCGCCCGCTCCGCCAGATCCTCGATGAGCGCACCGCCGCGGTCTACGAGCTCGGCGTCGGCGACCTCCAGCTTTCGCCCGGCGGCGGCGCGCAGCCCGACAAGGAGCGGCGCTTCGAGACCGGCCTCCTCGAGCTTCGCACCCGGCAGGGCCTCTATGCCGAGGACGCCCACGGCGTGACGATCAGCGACGGCGTGCTCTATCGCGCGCGCATCTCCATCCCCTCCCAGGTCCCGGTCGGCACCTACGAGACCGAGACCTTCCTCATCGACCGCGGCAAGGTGATCGCCGCCTCGACCAAGGAAGTTGAGGTCCGCAAGGCCGGCTTCGAGCGGTTCGTCGCCACCGCCGCCCGGCGCCACGGCTTCCTCTACGGCCTGACCGCCGTGCTCCTGAGCCTGCTGCTCGGCTGGAGCGCTGCCGCGGTGCTCGGCCGACGAGGCTAGAAACTTCTTAACCACGGGCAGGCTAAGCGGGAGCTCGAACGACTAACCCCGCTTGAAGGACCAGGCCCGCGTGATGGACGAAAACGTCAACCTGAGGCAGCTCATCGACGAGCTTTCGATCGTCGCCGAGGACGACAACGGCAATACCGCGGTCCCGCTCAACCCGGAGAAGCTTCCGGCGCTGGGCGAAGTCATGGATATCGCGGGGTCGGGCAGCCAGGTGCGGTTCGACACCGCGCGGCTCCAGAACCTGTCGGGCCACCCCGATCCCTCGGTCGCCATGTCGGGCCAGGTCGGCAGCCAGGTAAAGATGGCGGTCGGCTCGTCGTGGCTGATCGCCAACGTCCGCACCATGAAGATGGACGATAGCGGCGCGGTGGTGGCGGCCATCGACTTCCTCGGCGAGGGCAGCCGCGGCAAGGACGGCGGCATGTCGGGCTTCCGGCGCGGCGTCACCCGCTACCCGATCCCGGGCTGCGAGGTGCATGCGGTCACCACCGCCGACCTCCGCCAGGTCTTCGCGGCCTCGGACAGCGCCCACGTCGAGATCGGCACCGTCTATCCGACCGACGACATCCGCGGCGCGCTCTACATCGACCCGATGCTCTCGAAGCATTTCGCGATCCTCGGCAGCACCGGCACCGGTAAGTCGACCTCGGTCGCGCTGATCCTGCACCGGATCTCCAACTATTCGCCCGAGGGTCACATCGTGATGATCGACCCGCACGGCGAATATTCGGCGGCGTTCAAGAATTGCGGCGAATTGTTCAACGTCGACAATCTGCAGCTGCCCTACTGGCTGCTCAACTTCGAGGAGCATTGCGAGGTGCTGCTCACCACCGAGGGGGCCGAGCGCAACCGCGACGCGGACATCCTCGCCAAGTGCCTGCTCGCCGCGCGCACCAAGAACAAATTCTCCGAGCAGTTCGGCAAGGTGACGGTGGATTCGCCGATCCCCTATCTGCTGACCGACCTCAACGCGATCATCGTCGCGGAGATGGGCAAGCTCGATCGCGCCGGCGACACCACGCCCTACCAGCGCCTCAAGACCAAGCTCGATGAATTGAAGGCCGACCCGCGCTACACCTTCATGTTCTCGGGCATGAACATCACCGATTCGATGGGCAGCTTCATCGCGCGGCTGTTCCGCCTGCCCGCCAACGGCAAGCCGATCAGCATCGTCGACGTGTCGGGCGTACCGTCGGACATCACCAGCGTCGTCGTCTCGGTGCTCGCGCGCATGGTCTTCGACTATGCGATCTGGAGCCGGACCGAGGCGCAGCGCCCGATCCTCCTCGTCTGCGAGGAAGCCCACCGCTACGTCCCCAAGGACGAGAACAACGGTGTCCAGGCCGTCCGCAAGATCCTCGAGCGGATCGCCAAGGAAGGCCGTAAATATGGCGTCAGCCTCGGCCTCATCACGCAGCGCCCGTCCGACCTTGCCGAAGGCGTGCTGTCGCAGTGCGGCACGATCATCTCGATGCGCCTCAACAACGACCGCGACCAGGCCTGCGTCCGCGCCGCCATGCCCGAAGGCGCGCGCGGCTTCCTCGACGCCATTCCGGCGCTTCGCAACCGCGAGTGCATCGTCTGCGGCGAAGGCGTCGCGATTCCGATCCGCGTCCGCTTCGACGACCTCGAGCCCGAGAAGCGCCCGGCCTCGAGCGACCCGAGCTTCGCCTCCTTGTGGCGCGAGACCGGCGGCGAAGCCGAGATCATCGCCCGCACCGTCAAGCGCTGGCGCGGCCACGGCCGGTAATTCGCACTGAGCCGGGGGGAGCAGGCGAGTGCCGCTCCCCCCATGCCCCCACTCAGCGAGCGCCGATCACCATCGAAATGGCGACGGCGGGTCCCACCGGCAGCCCGGCCATCTGCCGCTGCGCGCGGGTGACGGCCGCGGCGAACTGCTCGTCGGTGCTGCGGACCGCGTCGTCGGTGCACTGGCGCAGATAATAATCGCCGTTGAGATCCCAGCAGAGGCCGTCGGCTGTCTTGCGGATCCGCGACGACAGCTCCCGCTGCCCCGGCGCGAACGCGATGTTGAGATCGTCGTAGGACACCGTGCGCTGCAACGCGGGGTCGATCTTCTGGCCGCGGACGACGACGTCCTGCAGCGGGTCGGCCGCCGCCATCGCCGTGGCCCCGACAAGGCTGATCCCCATCGCAATGGCGGTGGTCAGGCAAACGAGTTTCCGGCGGTCCATGAGAGCCTCCCTGCATCCGGCGCACCAGTGCGCCGGTGAAGCCGACAGGTGCCGCCTTACTGAAGCAGCGTCAGGTCGTTTTCGGTGATCGCGGCCGGTGTTTCGCCGATCGGCGCGGCCATCGCCGAACCGGCCCCGCCGTTCGACGACTCGCCGCCCATGATCCGCAGCACGTCGTGGGTGTGGCTCTTGGCGACGGGGATGGCCGTGCCGTCGGCGAGCCGCGCGGTCCAGCGTCGCCCGTCGTGGACCAGCCGTTCGATGAACGCGATCCGCACGAGGCATGAGCGATGGAGCTGGACGAAACCCGCGCCGAGCATCTGTCCGGCGAGATGACCGAGCGTCTGGTGGAGCAGCCCGCTCCAGTCGCCGACGTGGACCCGCATATAGTCGCCCTCGGCCACGATCCGGTCGATCCGCGCCAGCGGCACGCGGCGGCGGCCGCCGCGGCACGGGATCCACAGGGCCTGCGTCTCGTCGCGCGGCGACGAACGTTCGATCACGTTGGCGACGAAGCTCGTCTCGATCCGGCTCACCAGCCGCGCAAGCGTGGTTCGGAGGCGATCGAGGCCGGCGTTGAACTCGACCATGTCGGCGCAGCGGCCCTCGACGATCAGGTCGAATGGCCCGCAGACTTCCATCGTCCGCACGACCTGCGGACATTGAACGATGCATGCCTTGAATCGCTGCAGCTCCTCGGCGGATGCGCGATGATCGAAGGCAAGGCATGCAATGACGGCGAGGTCGGTCATTGCCCTGCTCCCTTGTGAGCAGCCCGCCAATACTCCTCCGCGCCGGTCGCGACAATGAATCCGGGGCAAGGGCAGTCCGATTGCCGGTGCCGTTCGTTGCCGCCCCATGACCATCACCTTCGAGCGCCGCGGGAGCGGCAAACCGCTTCTCCTCGTCCACGGCTTGGGCAGCTCACGCGCGGCCTGGAACCCGATCCTGTCGCTGGTTCCGGACCGCGAGCTCATCCTCATCGACCTGCCCGGTCATGGTGCGAGCCAGGCCGAGCCCGACTCGGGGACCTTCGCGGGGCTTGCGCGGAGCCTGGACGCGTGGCTCGGCGAGAGCGACCTCAAGGGCGTCGCGATGGTCGGCAGTTCGCTCGGCGCACGGCTGGTCCTCGAGATGGCGCGGCGCGGCGTGAGCGGGCCCGTGGTCGCGCTCGATCCCGGCGGTTTCTGGGAGGGCTGGGAGCGAACGCTCGTCAAGACGACCCTGCTCGGCTCGGTGAAGCTGCTTCGCGCGCTCGGCAGCAACGTCCGCCCGCTCGCCCGCAATCCCGTCGGCCGAAGCGCGCTCCTCGCGCAATTGTCGGCCCGGCCATGGGCGCTCGACGGCGGGTTCGTCGCGCATGAACTCGTCGGCCTCGCCCGGACGAAGACCGCCGAGCCCCTGATCCGCGATCTTGCCGACGGTGCCGCCCAGACCGGTCCCGCCGCGTCGGGGCCGGTGACGATCGGCTGGGGACGCCACGATCGCCTCTGCCTGCCGGTTCAGGCGAACCGTGCGCTCGCGGCCTTTCCGGGCGCGCGACTCCACTGGTTCGACCACAGCGGCCACTTCCCGATGTGGGACGAGCCCGACAAGGCCGCCGCGCTGATCCTCGCCGCGACCTGACGGCTCAGGCCGTCATCAGCGCGCCGCGAAGCACCTGGTTCTCCAGCGTCTGGCCTGCGCCCAGTGCGACGCAGTTCATCGGCTCGTTGGCGATGTGCACGGGCAGGCCGGTCGCCTCGTGAAGCAGGGTCGAGATTCCCGTCAGCAGCGAGCCGCCGCCGGTCATGGTGATGCCGTGGTCGATGACGTCGGCCGCGATTTCGGGCTGGGTATGCTCGAGCGCGGTGCGCACCACCTCGACGATCTGGTTGACCGGCTCGGACAAGGCTTCGGCGACATGCGCCTGGTTGAGTTCGATCTCGGCCGGCACGCCGCGGCTGACGTCGAGCCCGCGCACGATGGTGGTACGGCCGATCCCGTCGCCCGGGCGCAGCGAGGTGCCGATCTCGAGCTTGACCCGCTCGGCCGTCCCCTCGCCGATGAGAAGGTTGAACTTGCGCCGGACGTGGCTCGCGATCGCATCGTCCATCCGGTCGCCCCCGACCCGCGCCGAGCGGCAATAAGCGAGGCCCTGGAGCGAGATGACGCCGACCTCGGTCGTGCCGCCGCCGATGTCGACCACCATCGAGCCGATCGGATCGGTCACCGGCAGCCCCGCCCCGATCGCGGCCGCCATCGGCTCCTCGATCAGCGACACCGAATCGGCGCCGGCATTGGTGACCGCGTCGCGGATCGCGCGCCGCTCGACGCTGGTCGCGCCCGAGGGAATGCAGATGACGACTTCGGGCCCGCGCCCGAAGCGGCTCGGCCCGCCCCCGGCACGGCGGATGAAATGCTTGATCATCTCCTCGGCGGTCTCGAGATCGGCGATCACCCCGTTGCGCAAGGGGCGCACGGTCCGGACGCCCCGCGGGGTCTTGCCGAGCATCAGCTTGGCGTCGTTGCCGACCGCGCGAACCTTCTGGATTCCGTCGACCATCTCGAGCGCGACGACCGACGGCTCACTGCTGACGATGCCCACCCCGCGCACATAGACGACGGTATTGGCCGTCCCGAGATCGATGGCGATGTCGCGCGACGACAGGCCGAACAGGCTACGCATGAAACTGGTCCCCACCCCGGAGCAATAATGGAAGGGGACGACGTTGGCCCCTGCGCGCAGGCGAGGCTAGTGGTTAACTGCGATTAAGCGTGATGCGTTCGACACTTGCGCCAGGCCGTGGCATTCAGACGCCGCGCAGCGCCCTCACCCGTGCCCGCAGGGCCGCCATCAGCCCCGCGTCGACGATCGGACGGGTGACGAAGGTCACGCCGAGCGGATTGACCGGCACCCCGTCCTTGAGGACTTCGTAGTGAAGATGCGGGCCGGTCGAGAGTCCGCTCGAGCCGACATAGCCGATCAACTGGCCCCGGTGGACGACGCTGCCCTCGGACGCGACCATGCCGCTCATGTGGTTGTAGGTGGTGACCAGCCCGCCCGCATGCGCGATCCGGATTTGGCGGCCATAGCCCCCGGCCCAGCCAGCACGGATCACCTGGCCGTCGGCGGCGGCGACGATCGGGGCCCCCATCGGCGCGCCGAAATCGATCCCCTTGTGCATCCGCAGGAAGTGCAGGATCGGGTGCATGCGCGACCCGAAGCCCGAGGTGATCGGCCCATCGACCGGGCGCAGCAGCCCGCTCCGGGTCGGCTCGGGCGCGGTCGCCTCGTCGAGCCAGGCGAGCTGGCCCCTCACGGGCCAGCGCACGAGGCTGATCGGCGCACCGCCCGAGCGGTCGAGCCGCGCATAGAGCAGCGGACCGGCATTGGCCTCGCCGCTGGCGGTCCGGGCCTGCGCGATGACGAGTTCGAAGCGGTCGGTCGCGGCGACCTCGCTCCCGACGTCGAGCCGGTCGCCGATCGCCTGGAGATAGTCCGCTGCCTGTTGCGGGCTCGCCCCCGCCGAGCGCAGCGCCCAGTAGAGCCCCCCGCCCGCGCTGCCGCGGATGCGCAAGGGCGTGCGGTCGATCGCCAGCGCCTTGCGGCTGGCGGCGAGACCATCGCCGGCGCGGAGGATCGTCAGCTCGAGATCGAGCCGGGCGCGGAAATGCAGTTCGTCGAGCGGCCGCCGTCCCGCCGCGTCGGGGGTCCCGAGCCGCAGCGACAAGGTGGTCCCGGCGGGCGGCACCGCGCCCTCGGCCCGGACCAGGCTCGCGGCCCGGACCGCATCGGACTGGCTGACGCCGTTGCGGGTCAGCAGCGCAACCATGTCGTCGCCGGCCGCGAAGACGAGGTCGAGGCTGCGGCTCTGGCGCAGCGGCGCGCTGGCGATCGGGCGCGCGAGCGGGCCTTCGCCCATCGTCATGCCGGTACGCGAGCCCGCGCCGAGCGGGGCGAGGCCGAGCGCCGCCTCCTGCCGCGCCTGGTCGGCCCCGGCGGCTTCGGGAATGCCCGCGGGGAGCGGCTCGATCGTCGGCGCGAGCTGGATCACCCCCGCGATCAGCGCAAGGAGCGTCGCCGCCCCGCGCCACCAGGTCCGGCTGAACGGCGCCTGCGTGAGATCCACCACCAGCCGGAACGGCGGCCGCGGCGGCTTCAGCGCAGCCGCCCGTCCGAACGCCGGAAGCGGCGCGGCGGCAACCAGGGGACGAGGCGACTGAAACATCCCCGCCCTTCTCGCCCAACAAGGTTAACGCGGGGCTAAGCGACGAAACGATGACGCGCCGACTTGCGCGCCGCGGCGTTGCTGCCAACATGGGACCCATGGCCGCGCGTAATGACGGCATCATCCGGGCCGTCCTCGGGCCCACCAACACCGGCAAGACCCACTTGGCGATCGAGCGGATGTGCGCCCATTCGTCGGGGGTCATCGGCTTCCCGCTGCGGCTGCTCGCCCGCGAGGTCTACGACCGGGTCGTCACGCTGAAGGGCGAGGCCTCGGTCGCGCTGCTGACCGGAGAGGAGCGGATCGTGCCGCCCAAGGCGCGCTACTGGCTGTCGACCGTCGAGAGCATGCCGACCGACCAGGACCATGCCTTCTGCGCGATCGACGAGGCGCAGCTCGGCACCGATCCCGAGCGCGGCCACGTCTTCACCGACCGGATGCTCCGCGCCCGCGGCCGCGAGGAGACTTTGATCCTCGGCTCGGCGACCTTGAAGCCGATGGTGCGCGAGCTCATCCCCGAGGCCGAGATCGTCAGCCGGCCGCGCTTCTCGACCCTGCGCTACGCCGGGTCGGTCAAGCTGTCGCGGCTCCCCCCGCGCTCGGCCATCGTCGCCTTCTCGGCCGAGCAGGTCTACGCGCTCGCCGAGATGCTTCGTCGCTTCAAGGGCGGGGCGGCGGTGGTGATGGGCGCGCTTTCGCCCGCCACCCGCAACGCGCAGGTCGCGATGTTCCAGCGCGGGGAGGTCGATTATCTCGTCGCCACCGATGCGGTCGGCATGGGCCTCAACATGGACGTCGCCCATGTCGCCTTCGCCGGCCTCGAGAAGTTCGACGGCCGCCGCGAGCGCCGCCTCACCATCCCCGAGATGGCGCAGATCGCCGGCCGCGCGGGCCGCCACCAGCGCGACGGCACCTTCGGGACGCTGGGGCTCGGCGGCGACAACGGTCCGGCCTTCACCGACGAGGAGATCAACGCGATCGAGGAGCATCGCTTCCGCCCCCTCGATCACCTCTACTGGCGCAACAGCGACCTCGACTTCACCGACGTCACCGCGCTGATCCGGAGCCTCGAGATGCGTAGCGAAGATCCCGTCCTGCGCTCCGCGCCGCTCGCGATCGATCTCGCGGTGCTGAAGCTCATCGCCGAGGATCCCGCCATCGCCGACCGCAAGGGGATCGCCGCGCGGCGGCTGTGGGCAGCGTGCGGCCTGCCCGATTTCCGGAAGGTCGGTCCGATGCACCACGCCCGGATGGTCCGGCGGGTGTTCGGCTACATCGCCGACGGCGGGCATCTCGCGCAGGACTGGTTCGCGGCCGAAGTCTCGCGGCTCGACAATGTCTCGGGCGACATCGAGGCGCTCGCCGACCGCCTCGCGGGGGTGCGCAGCTGGGCCTATATCGCGCACCGCTCGGACTGGCTCGCCGACCCCGCCAAATGGGCCGAGCGCACCCGCCAGGTCGAGGCGCGCCTGTCCGATGCGCTCCACGAGCGGCTGACCCAGCGCTTCGTCGACCGCCGCACCGCCGTCCTCGTCCGCGACATCGGCGCGCGCGGGGCCGATGCGCTGCCCGTCACCGTCGCCGCCGACGGCGAAGTCAGCGTTGGCCCCGAGCCGATCGGCCACCTCACCGGCTTCGAGTTCAAGGTCGATCCCGCCGCCCGGCTTGCCGACAAGCGCCTGCTCCTCGCCGCGGCCGAGCGCCGGCTGGGCGACGAACTCGACCGCCGCGCCCGCGCGCTCTGCGCCGACGAGGACCAGCGCTTCACCCTGTTCGCGCCGGCGGGCGGCGACATCGGGATCGCCGCCGACGGTCATCTCCTCGCGCGCCTCGCGCCCGGCCGGAGCCTGACCGAGCCCGCGCTGCGCACTGCCCGCGCGCTCGACCGGCTGTCCGCTCCCGCTCGCGCCGAGCTCCGCGCGCGGATGGAAGCCTGGCTCGAGCGGCAGGTCCAGCGCCATTGCGGCGACCTTGTCCGCCTCGGCGCCGCGTCCACCGACCGCCACCTCGGCGCCCCGGTCCGCGCGCTCACCGCCATGCTCTACGACGCCGGCGGCCTCATGCCCCGCCGCGCCTTGGCCGAGCCGATCGGCCAGCTCGACCGGCCGATGCGCGCCGCGCTGCACAAGCTCCGGGTCCGGCTCGGCGCGCTCGACGTCTTCGCGACCTCGCTGATGAAGCCCGAGGCGCAGCGCTGGCGGGCGGCCCTCCTCGCGGTCCGCGCCGGCCGGCCGATGCCCGCGCTCCCCCGGCCCGGCGCCGCGACGCTCGACGGCGCTTCCGATCGCAACGGTGCGGCGCTCGCCTATCGCCGGCTGGGCGAGACCTGGCTCCGGGTCGACCTCGCCGACCGCCTCGCCGCCTTCGCCCACCAGGCCCGCGCCGCCGAGCGTCCCGCCGGCACCCCGCTCGAGCCGGTCGACCGCGACCTCGTCACTTCGCTCGGCCTGTCGGAGACGGCGCTCGCCGCGCTGATGGCCGAGGTCGGCTTCCGCCAGACCGACAGCGCCTGGCACTGGCGCGGCACCCGCCCGCGCACCCGCGCCCGGCCGGCTCCCGCCCGCCCCGGCAACGCCTTCGCCGCCCTCGCCGGTCTCAAGCGCTAGGGCCCATGCGCCTCGACAAATATCTGTTCTGCATCCGCCTGTTGAAGTCGCGCACCATGGCGCAGGCGCTGATCGCGGAAGGCCGCACCCGGATCGACGGCCGCCGGGTCGAGAAGACCTCCGAAATCGTCCGCGTCGGCTCGACCATCACCCTGCCGCTGAGGGGCGCGATCCGGGTCATCCGGGTGCTCGGCTTGCCCGAGCGGCGCGGACCCGCGCCCGAAGCCCGGTCGCATTATGCCGAGCTCGGCGTTGACGACGGCAGCGGCCCGCAATAGCGCTTGCCTCAACAACAGGAGCGAGAAGACCCATGACCTACGTCGTCACCGACGCCTGCATCCGCTGCAAGTATATGGACTGCGTCGAGGTCTGTCCGGTCGATTGCTTCTACGAGGGCGAGAACATGCTCGTCATCAACCCCAACGAGTGCATCGACTGCGGCGTGTGCGAGCCTGAGTGCCCGGCCGAGGCGATCCTGCCCGACACCGAGAGCGGCAACGAGAAGTGGCTCGAACTCAATTCGACCTTCTCGGCGCAGTGGCCGAACATCACCCGCAAGAAGGACAGCCCGGCCGACGCTGACGAGTTCAAGGGCAAGGACGGCAAGTACGACGCCTATTTCTCGCCCGAACCCGGCGAGGGCGACTGAGGCCTAGGCGAGGGCGCCGCCCTCAGCGCTTCACCCGGAAGGTGTAGCTGAGGGCGAGGCCGCCCGCGATCTGGTCGCGCGAGCCGTAGCCGCGGATGAAGGGCGACTTGCCCGCATCGCCGACCAGCCGGTCGTAGCGCGCATAGCCGACGATGCCCCAAGGGCCGTTGCCGATCTGGCCGGCGAGCCCGCTGACGAGGCCGACGCCATACACCCCCGAGCTCGGGCGATAGACCGGAAGCCCGGTCCGGACCGCCGCCTCGGGCGAGACGCCGAAATAGGCGCGCTGGTAGCGGCCGTCCGACAGCAGCAGGCGCGGGCCGACCGACAGCGTGTAATGGTCGCCCTGCCGGACGATCGCGTCGGCGCCGACCTGGCCGACGAGGCCGTCGTGACCGCCGAGACCCTTGCGCAGCTCGGCGCGGAGCCGGAAACTGTCGGAGAATTGATAGTCGGCGAAGCCGCCGAGCTCGACCGTCCGGTCGACCTTGCCGATCGCGATCCCGGCATCCTTGTCCTTGCGCGCCGACTGGAGATTGCCGGCGACGCCGAGCGCGAGATCGCCGAACCGCACGAGATTGACGCCGAAGCCGTCGTCGGGCGCCGAGAAGCGGAAATCGGCGTCGCCGCGCGCGACGGCCACCCGGATCAGCGGCGCGAGGTCGACCTCGTCCGAGCCGATGAACTTGGGCTTCACCTGCCCGCCGAGCCCGATCCGCACGCGGATGTCGGGCTTGCCCTCGTCGACATAGGCCTGCGCATGGGCGGCGGCGGGGAGGAGCAGGGCCGAGGCGGCGGCGGCAAGGATGAGCTTGGTCATGGCCAACCGAACCCGCGACGATAAGGTTGGTTGCAGCGCCGTAAGGATGACCGCCGACGATGGCGCCGAGGCCACGAAAAAGCGCCCGCCCCCTTGCGAGGCGAGCGCTCTTCGAAACCATTGTTCCCGCGCGGCCTTACATGCCGTTGGCGAGGTTCGTGTCGCGGTCGTTGGTGTTCATGTCGTTCGCCATCATGTTGGCCTCGGTCGAGCCGTTGGTCATCGCGTTGCCGTCGGCACCGCCCATCATGTTCGCGTCCATCATGTTCGCATCCATCGGTGTCGCCATGTTGGCGTCCATGCCGGTGTTGTCGATCGTCATGAGGTTGGCGTCGGCATTGTCGACGGCATCCTTGTTCGAGCCGCAGGCCGCGAGCGACAGCGCCGCACCGGCGACCAGGATCAGAGCACGCATGTTGATTCTCCCTTTGTTGTCCGCCCCAAACGCGGCACGCCGCCGATCGGGTCCCGCTCGCGAACGGCCAGAAACTTGCTGCGCGGCGGCGCGATTGCGCCTAAGACGCCTCCATCCCCGGGGAGCCTGCATGGGCTGAGAGGGAGGCTTTGCATCCTCCGACCCGTCGAACCTGATCCGGCTCACACCGGCGTAGGGAGGGCCGGCCGCTACGTCGACCCTCCGCATGGAGAGGAATGACGCATGGCCGACATCAACGCCCGCACCGAACTCAAGGTCACCACCGGCCCGATCCGCGGCTCGAAGAAGATCCACGTCGAGGGCCGTGACGGCCTGCGCGTCGCGATGCGCGCCGTCGAGCTCGAGCCGACCAGCCTCGAGCCCCCCGTCACGCTCTACGACACCAGCGGCCCCTACACCGACGACGCGCACCGCGTGGACATCATGGCCGGCCTCCCCGAGCTCCGGTCGACCTGGATCCGCGCCCGCGGAGACGTCGAGGAAGTCCTGCAGCGCGAGGTCCGTCCCGAGGACAATGGCCAGCTCGGCCCCGACCGCTCGGGCGGCGTCCCGCCCTTCCCCAACGTCCGCAAGAAGGTGCTGCGCGCCAGGGCGGGCCACAACGTCACCCAGATGCACTATGCCCGCAAGGGCATCATCACCCCCGAGATGGAATATGTCGCGATCCGCGAGAATCTCGGCCGCCGCCAGGCCAAGGAAGCGCTGAAGCGCGACGGCGAATCGTTCGGCGCCGCCATTCCCGACTATGTCACCCCGGAGTTCGTCCGCGACGAGGTGGCGCGGGGCCGCGCGATCATCCCCAACAACATCAACCACCCCGAAACCGAGCCGATGGCGATCGGCCGCAACTTCCTGGTCAAGATCAACGCCAACATCGGCAACTCGGCCGTCGCCTCCGACGTCGCGAGCGAAGTCGACAAGATGGTCTGGGCGATCCGCTGGGGCGCCGACACGGTCATGGACCTCTCGACCGGCCGCAACATCCACGACACGCGCGAGTGGATCCTGCGCAACTCGCCCGTGCCGATCGGCACCGTCCCCATCTACCAGGCGCTCGAAAAGGTCGGCGGCATCGCCGAGGACCTCAATTGGGAGATCTTCCGCGACACGCTGATCGAGCAGGCCGAGCAGGGCGTCGACTATTTCACCATCCACGCCGGCGTCCGCCTGCCCTACGTGCCCCTGACCGCCAAGCGCGTCACCGGGATCGTCAGCCGCGGCGGCTCGATCATGGCCAAGTGGTGCCTCGCCCATCACCGCGAAAGCTTCCTCTACGAGCGCTTCGACGAGATCTGCGAGATCATGAAGGCCTATGACGTCGCCTTTTCCCTCGGCGATGGCCTGCGCCCCGGCTCGATCGCCGACGCCAATGACGAAGCCCAGTTCGCCGAATTGTACACGCTGGGCGAACTCACCAAGAAGGCGTGGGAGCACGACTGCCAGGTGATGATCGAGGGCCCCGGCCACGTGCCGATGCACAAGATCAAGGAGAATATGGACAAGCAGCTGGAAAGCTGCGGCGAGGCGCCCTTCTATACGCTCGGGCCGCTCACCACCGACATCGCGCCCGGCTACGACCATATCACCAGCGGCATCGGCGCCGCGATGATCGGCTGGTTCGGGACCGCGATGCTCTGCTACGTCACGCCCAAGGAGCATCTCGGCCTCCCCGACCGCGACGACGTCAAGACCGGCGTGGTCACCTACAAGCTCGCCGCCCACGCCGCCGACCTCGCCAAGGGCCACCCCGCCGCCAAGGTCCGCGACGATGCGCTGAGCCGCGCCCGCTTCGAGTTCCGCTGGCGCGACCAGTTCCACCTGAGCCTCGATCCCGACACGGCCGAGCGCTACCACGACCAGACGCTCCCGGCCGAAGGCGCCAAGACCGCGCACTTCTGCTCGATGTGCGGGCCGAAATTCTGCTCGATGAAGATCACGCAGGAAGTCCGCGACTTCGCCGCCAAGCAGGAGGCCGGCCTCCTCAACAGCGCCCCGGTCGAGGGGGAGGCCGCCGAAGCCGGCATGGCCGAGATGAGCCGCGTCTATAACGAGACCGGGCGCGAGCTCTACATCGGCGCCGGCGACCGCGAGCACGACTGACAAGCTTCCCTCCCCGCCGCGAAAGTCGCGGGGAGGGCACTCGTTCGTCCTGAGCGAAGTCGAAGGACGGGACACGCCCACCCCGCTGGTCCCAAGCGAAGTCGAGGGACGTTCGGTCGCCGGCCCGACCCGGCCCTCGAGCCGCGCTGGACTCCGCCCCCACCGCGCCTAGGCTCGCTCCCACCTTGTCCGGGAGACGCCGAATGATCCTCCTCCTCGCCGCCGCCGCCGCCCTCGCGCAAGCCGCGCCCCTTACCGTCGCCGAGGCCCGCGCCAGCATGGTCGGCCGCTGGGAGGGCAAGCTCGAATATCGCGACTATCAGGCGGACGCCTGGTTCGGCCTGCCGATGAAGGTCGACATCCGCGACGCGGGCGACGGCGTGACGCAGATCCGCACCGCCGACTTCGACGACGGCCCCAGGACCGGCATCGTCCGCATCACCGGCGTTGCGATGCTGGCGAAGGACGGGGTCACCGAGACCGGCGCGAGCTTCCGCAAGGGCAAGGACGTCAGCCTCGACACCGCCCGCCTCGCCCTCAAGCCCGGTCCCGCCTCGGCCACGAACTGGACCCTGGTCGCCGAGCAGACCGCCACCGACGACAACCGCCCCGCCCGCCTCCGCGAAACCACGACGCGCACCGGCGACACGATGGTCACGCTCAAGGAAGTCGACTTTATCGACGATCAGGGAGAGGCGTGGCTGGTGCGCAACCGGACGACGTTGAAGCGGATGTGATAGCTCATGAACCGAGCCAAACCGTTCCGCTAACCCGCCCAATCCGACTCGAAAGAATCCTGTTAACTCACTAACTTAGTCTTCTTTTTTCTGTTCGGACTCCGATGGCCTTGCGCACTCATGCAAGTCGGACTACATACTTCGCTATGGCGCAACTTCGGTCATATCTGGACGACCTTGAAAAGGAGCTCGTCAGAGCGATCGAACAGCTTCGCATGAAGCTTGCGCCATTGGAGCGCGAGCTCTTTGAAGTCCGTGTCGCGCGTCGCGCCGTAACAAAGCAGAGCAGCGAACCGCTCCAAGAACGGCTCTTCGCGACCGATTCCGAAGCGCCGCTCAGGAGTGCCGAAGCTGGCGAGGTCTGGCGGCAATACAAGGAGCTTGAGGCGCAACGTGCATCCTCGCCCTATGCCCACCTCACCATCAAAGCATTGGTACTTAAGGCGCTAGAGGAGCAATTTTCTTCCGGCGCGACGGCACAGCAACTCCTTGATCTCTTCGGGAATGCTTGGGGCCGACCAGAAATTGTTCGTACAAGTCTGAGCCCGCAACTCTCGCGGTTACGCGCCGAGCACAAAATCGACCGGAATGGCTCGATTTGGTTTCGTCGGTTTCGCGAGGACACAAATTCCACTGATGAGGCGGTGGCTGATCCATGATCAACCACCGCCCCTATCTCCAGCAGAGCACGTATGCCCCTAGGAAGGTTCGTGCCCTGCCTCTCCCGAAGGAAGGAGGTGCGCCATGTGGTACATGGCCCGGGCCATAACGTAAGCTACGGCTCGTGAGGCCTTGAACGATCTCGGCCTCGCGCAGCCGTAGGTATCTTTCGATAGACGTTTAGTCAAAAGATGGAGCTTACAGTGGCGAAGCGATCAGCTTGGCATTCGGTGAAGGCCTACGTTCACCACAACGATACGAACTGCAACACCGGAAACAACATCGAACGTGAGAACCTTCGGGCAGGTACGGGCGGGAAGCCGCTCTGCCTCGAATGCCGTCGATTGTAGTTCGAGTTTCGCGCTGGACCCGCAACAGCGGGTCCGGCGCCCTCCGCGGCAATTTCGTAAACAATTCCCCCTTCACTAGTAGGATTTCGCATGATCTACGCTGGTGGATGAGCGACTCCTCTTCCGCCACGCCGCCGCCCGCAAAGCTCCACAAGCGCTGGACGCCGCAGCGGCAGTTCCTCTTTCTCGCGACCCTCGACCGGACGCGCTGCGCAACGATGGCGGCGAAGGCGGCCGGCCTCTCGCGCGAAAGCGCCTATCGCTGTCGCAAGCGCGATCCGGGCGGGTTGTTCGCCCTGATGTGGGACGAGATCATGGCGCGCAAGGCGATCAACGGGGTCACAGTACGGGACCTTCGCCGTGACCCGCTCGACCCCTGGTTCGCCCTCCGCATGACCCGCGCGGGCGGGTCACTGGCGCACCTGCGGACCCTTGGACCTTCGTGACCCTTCGCCGCCCGCCCTCGGACGCCGCAAACCTGACCCTCGCCCAACGAGGCGTTCAGGCGAGGGACCGTTCGACGGGCGCAGGGTGCCCGGCATCCGCAACGAAGGAGACATGGTCATGAACAAGCGTCTGATCCTCGGCCTCGCCGGCGCCGCCGCCGCGCTCACCGCCGTCACCCCGGCCGCCGCCCAGCAGTGGCGCTGGAACGAGGGCAATTGGCGGACCATCGGCACTACAAGGGTCGACGGCCGCGACCGCGACGTGGTCCAGCTCCCCGGGTTCACCCGCCAGCGCGAGATCCGCGTCTGCGCGCTGAACGCCCCGCTGCGCCTGCGCGCCTTCGACATCCGCTTCGCCAATGGCGGGCGCCAGGACGTGAATACGCGCTCGGTGCTCGAGGCCGGGACCTGCACCCGGGCGGTTGACCTGCGCGGCAACCGCCGCGACGTCGCGAGCGTCAGCCTGCGCTACGAGCCGGTCGCCTACCGCGCCAACCGTCCGCTGGTCCGGATCCAGGTCCGCTAGAGCGTCGTGATGTCATGGGTCCCCGCCGGTTCGCCGGCGGGGGCTCAGGCCCGGACCTCGACGCCCTTCCAGAAGGCGACGCGCCCCGCGATCTCCTTCGCGGCGGGCTTGGGGTCGGGATAATACCAGACGGCGTCGCGGTTCTCGGCGCCGTTGGCATGGATCGAATGATAATGCGCCGTGCCCTTCCACGGGCATAAGCTCGTGGTGGCGCTGTCCTTGAGGACGCCCGGGGTCACCGAGTCGGCCGGGAAGTAGGCATTGCCCTCGACCGTGACGATGTCGTCGCTCTTGGCAATCAGCGTGTCGTTCCACCAGGCTTCGGCCATGTTCAATCCTCGCGCTTCGGGGTGCCCTTGGTGGACGGGTTGGCGGCGATTGTCTTTTCCTTCTTCGCCTTGGGCTTGCGTGCTTCCTTGTTCGATTTCACCTGGCCCTTGGCCATCGCCTGTTCCCTTTTCTGCGTCGCTTCGGATGGGCCGTCGGCCCCGGGCGTCAGACTTCCGGCACCGCTTCCGGCTTCTTCACGAACTGCTTCTTGAGGTCGGCCTTGATCCGCGCGCCCGAAAGGTGCGCGTCGACGTTGGAGAAGCCTTCGCGCCGGAGCTTCAGGCGGACCTCGTCGAGGTTTCCGGTTTCCGCGGCCAGTTCATAGGCGCGGACGATGATGTCGGTGGTGCGGATGGGACTTCTCGCAGGATCGTTGCACGTACGACATGAACGGTCCGGCGGCGTAGTCGTTCCCTAGCCTTGCGCGCGCATCCGTTTGACGAGCGCGGCCGAGCGGTCGGCGAGCGCCGCGACCTCGCGCGGGCTCATCTCGCGGGTGAAGCTGACGCCGACATAGGGCCCGTCCTGCCAGCGCACCGTCGCCTCGCTCGGGGCACCGCCGCAATCGAGGACGACCTTTGACCCCGCGACCGGCGGCAAGGCGCCGTGGAGCTTGGCGCCGCCGCCCGACAGGTCGACGATCTGCACCTTGTGCCGCTCTCCCCCGATGCCGAGGAACGCCGGCAGCGCCACCGCGACCCGCGGATGAACCCGGCGGTCGGCGAAGGGGTCGGCCGCGACGGCAGAGGCGGGGGCGGCTGGGGTCATGCCTCGCTTCTAGCCGCAACCTGCTGCCAAAAGGTGAAGCGAAGCACCGCCTTCGGTGATTTTCGCTTTGTGGCGGCGAAAGAAAGGGCGCCCCCACCGGGAGGACGCCCTCGCAAACCGTTGCCGGCGGAGCTTACTGCTGGGTGACGCCGGCGCCCGTACCGAAGGCGCTGTTGCCGGTGGTGTTGGTCGTGGTGGTCGAGCCGTTGCTTAAGCCCGTCCCCGTGCCGGCGCCCATGCTGGTGTTGCCGGTCATCGTTCCGTTGCTCATGGCGCCATTGCCCATCGCTCCGTTGCTCATCGAACCGCTGCTGCCCATCGAGCCATTCATGTCCGCGGTGCCGCCGTTCATGGTGCCGCCCATGCTGCCGTTCATGTCGGCGCCCATCATGTTGGCGTCCATGGTGTTCATGTCGCTGGTCATCATGTTCGCATCGGCCATGTTGTTGGCCTCGTTGCCGTTGCTGCCACAGGCTGCAAGGGCGGTGACGCCGGCGGCGACGAGCAGTGTCTTGGTGAAACGCATCGGTTGAACCCCTTTTTGGATCGTTTGTGTCGGCCAACAGCGTCCGGGACCGGGCGAGGGTTCAATTAAATTCGCGGGCACAACGACTTGGGCGGGACTTTGCCGAAGCGGAGCGACGCTTGGTCGAGCAAAGGGGGGCGCGTTCATCCGGGCGCTGCTAGGAGCGTCGCAACCCGTCGGTCCCGGCGGGAATGAAGGGGTGAGCCGTGCGTCTGGGGTCGAGGTCGTTGCTGTTATTTGCCGGGCTGTCGCTGGCCGCTCCGGCGCTCGCCCAATCGGCTCCCGCGCCTGCTCCCGCGGCCACCGACCCCGGCGCCATCGTGGTGCGCGGCAAGCGCGAGCGCGAGGCGCAGATCCGGACCTTCATCGACCAGCTCGCGCCCGGCCGGTTCAACAAGCGGCTGGTGCGCTTTTCGGCGGACGTCTGCCCCGGCGCGCTCGGCTTCGAGGCGGCGCAGGGCAAGGCGATCGCCGCGCGGCTGCGCGACGTCGGGCGCGCGGTCGGGGTGCCGCTCGCCAAGCCGGGGTGCAAGCCCAACCTCTGGGTCGTGCTCACCGACGACCGCGACGCCTTGGCCGAGAAGATCCGCGGCGCCTGGGAGAATGGCCTCGGCAAGCGGCCCGAGCGCGGCGCCAAGACCGATTTTGCGACCGTTCTCCATCAGGAGGGCGAAGTCGACGCCAATGGCCAGCAGCTCGGTGCCAAGAAGGACATCGGCGACGGGGACGGCGGCTATTACCAGTCGGAAATCTACACGTCCGATCGCATCCGGCCGCAGGCGAGCCGGACCTTCACCGCCTCGGCGATGCTGGTCGAACCCAAGGCGGTGACCGGCCTCACCGCGCTGCAACTGGCCGACTATGCGGCGATGCGGCTGTTCGCGCGGGCCGATCCGGCGCGGCTCGGCCCCGATTCGCCGGGCTCGATCCTGTCGGCGCTGGCGGCGCCGATGGGAAGCGAGGTCCCCCAGTCAGTGACCGAGTGGGACGTCGCCTTCCTCAAGGCGCTCTACCGAAGCGACATCCGCAGCTACGCCGGCCGGCAGAAGCAGGAGATGCAGGGGATCGTCCGCAAGGAGATCACCGGGCAGGACCAGGCGCCGAAGCCTCGGCGCTGACCCTTAGCGCTTGGCCTTGAGCGCCTGAACGGCGGCCAGGGTCTGCGCGACATGGTCCTTCCAGCTGAGGTCGGAGTGGACGAACACGACCTTTCCGCTCTGATCGATGACATAGCTGGTGCGATTGCTCATCGGCACGATCGGCAGCTTGACGTCGTAGGCCTTGATGATCGCCGAGGAGGCGGTGGCGACGGGGAACTGGCCGCGGCACGCCTCGACGCTGAACTTCTTGAGCTTGTCGAGCCCGTCGGCACTGAGCCCGACCACGCGCGCACCCGCCGCGCGGAACTGGGGCATGGCATCGCTGAACGCCTTGGCCTCGAGCGTGCAGCCCTCGGTGAAGGCCTTGGGATAGAAATAGAGGACCAGCGGGCCGCTCTTGAGCTGCTCGGCGAGGTGCAGCCGGAACTCGCGTCCGTTAAGCGCACCTTGGGTGGTGAAGTCCGGGGCCTTCGAACCGACCGGCAGCGCCGCGGTAGCGGGCGCGCAGGAGGTGAGGACGAGAAGGGCGGCGAGCAGGCGGCGGCGCATGGGACTGGCTCCTGGCAGAGGATGATCTGAAGGCGAGGCTAGGCCCCTCTTTGCCGCCCGTCCATGCCGGTACCATCCGGGAAAAGGACCTTGTCGGGAAAGCGGGGTTTCAAGGTCCGGAAAAATGCCCACGCAGGCTGAAGATCGCGCTCCATGTCGCCCGTGGGGACGATCGGCTCGCTGAAGATCGCGACCTTGCGGGTGTAGTCGGGACCGGCACAGACGATCGGCACGCCGGCGGCAAGCGCGATCCGGTAGAAGCCCATGCGCCACTGGGTCGTGGGATCGCGCGTGCCCTCGGGCGCAATGACGAGGAGCATGTGATCGCTCTTGCCGAATTCGGCCGCGGCCTGCGCCACGAGGTCGTTCTTGACGGTGCGGTCGACCGGGATGCCGCCCACCGCGCGCATGAACCGGGCCATTGGCGGCCAGCGGAACAGGCTTGCCTTGCCGATGTAGCGACCCTCGACGCGGAGTTTCTCCATCGCGCCGAGGAAGATCAGGAAGTCGTAGTTGCTGGTGTGCGGCGCGCCCATGATCACGGCCTTGGGCGGAAGCGGCAGGGCACCTTCGACATCCCACCGGCCGCGCTCGAACCAGCCGAGCAGGGCGCGCTTCACCAAGGTGGCAGGGCGAGAGAGCGGAAGGGCGGTATTCGTCACGCCCACCTTACAGCCGCGCGGGGCGGGGCTGGCAAGGGTGCGGAGCGCAGGCGCAAAAAAGGGCCGCCCGCCGGCTGGCGAACGACCCTCTTCTGAGACTTACTTGGTCGCGCTGTTGCCGCTGACCGTGTCGTCGGCGCTGTTGCCGTCGATGTCGGCGCTGGTGCGGGTCGCGTCAGCCTTCTCTTCGCCCTGCTCGCGGACCTTGTCGGCCTGGTTCTCGAGGGCGTCCTCGCGAGCCTCGGTGGTCGCGTTATCGGCGGCTTCCTCGAGGTTGTCCGCGGTCATCTCGGCATTGGCCTCGATGTTGTCGGCCTTCTGCTCCTGCGGGGTGTTGTTGTTGCAGGCGGCCAGCGCCGCGATGCCGGCGGCGACCATGGTCAGCTTGAAACGGTTCATGAGGTGCGTTCCCTGTATCGTGTAATGGCGAACGGGCGCCGGGTCCTGGACCTCGGCGCCCGGGATGCGTGCTCATCCGAAGGTCACAAAAGAACGACTCACCTTTTCGTTCCCGCAACGACCAACATTTGTCAGCCCTCGAGAAGCTGCAGGGTCCGGCGGTCGCGTTCGCCGTGGAAGAAGGCGTCGAGCGCCCGACCGAACAGGGCGCCGCCGCCGGCGACGTCGAACAGGGTCAGGCAGGAATGGAGCTTGATTCCGTCGACCACGCCGAGGATTTCGCCCGCCTTCCGCTCTTCGGCATGGGTGAGCAAGGCCTCCACGCATTCGCGCAGGCGGGCGCCGAGGACCGGATGCGCGAGATAGGCGCGGGCTTCGTCGAGGTCTTCGAGGCCATAGCGATCGGCCATGATGCTGAAGCCGAGCCCGCGCAATTGGGGCAGGACGAACCACATCCAGTGCGTGCGCTTCTGGCCGGCCCGAAGCTCGGCCAGCGCCAGCTCATAGACCCCGCCCTGCGCCGCGACGAAGCGGGCGAGACTCAGTCGATGAGGGCTGGAAGGATCCAGATGACCGACATGGCCACCACGATCAGCAGGAGCGATATTCCCAAAATCCACCGTACCACCCCCTCCTGGCGTGCTCCGGTCACCTGCTCCGCGCTGTAGTGACGCTCTTCCGCACTCATGTCGGTTCTCCCTCGTGATAAAACGAAGACAGTTCCCAGTGTATAGCAAACCAACCACCGAGGCGAGCGGGCCCGAACCCCCGCCCTAAGGACAGGCTTGGCCGCTCGTGCGTTGGGGCGGATGTCCCACACAGGAAGGAACCAAGAAGCCATGCCCACTCTCCTCGTCACTGGCGCGAACCGCGGCCTCGGGCTCGAATTCGTCCGGCAGTATCGGGCCGCGGGCTGGGACGTGATCGCGACCGTGCGCACCGAGGCACCCGAGGAACTGACCGCGCTCGGCGCCGAGGTCCGACAACTCGACATGGGCGATGCCGCGGCAGTGAGCCGCTTCGCGGCCGGCCGGCCGCTCGACCTCCTCATCGCCAATGCCGGGACCTATGGCCCGCGCGATGCCGACGACGCGGCGAGTGCCAGGGAATGGCTCGACACCTTCGCGGTCAACACCGTCGCGCCCTATCTGCTCGCCAAGGCGGTGCTGGCGGAGGTGCGCGCGGCGGGCGGCAAGCTCGTGGTGGTGAGCACGCGGATGGGCTCGCTGGCCGACAACGACAGCGGCGGCTTCCTTGCCTATCGGAGCAGCAAGACCGCGCTCAACATGGCGTGGAAGACGCTGGCGCTGGCCAATCCCGACCTGGCGGTCGCCATGCTCCATCCGGGCTGGGTGCAGACCCGGATGGGCGGGGCGAGCGCGCCGGTCACGCCCGACGACAGCATCGCGGGCATGCGCAAGGTGATCGAGGGACTGCGCCCCACCGCCGGCGGCGCTTTCCTCGACTATCAGGGAAAGACGGTCCCCTGGTGACCCGGAAGGTGCTGCGGGTGCGTCGCTAGCCTCGGTGCTTTGCGCGGTGGTGGGCGACGGCGCAGCCGACCGCCGCACCGGCGAGCGCATGACCCTTGCCGACCATGTGGCCGCCGACCGCGCCGACGGCGGCGCCCTTGAGGCAGCCCTTGGCTTCGGCGGTCCCGGGAAGGGCCAAGGCGGCGAGCGCCAGCGCGGCCGCGGCTAATGTGCGATTGGTCATAGGTGAACTCCTTTGTCGGACAGAGGAGAAAACGGTTTCCGAGGAGCTTCGCCCAACATGACGGGAATTTCACCTGCCGGTCGGGCAAGGCCCGCGACCCTTGCCAATCTCCCCCTCGCCCGCTAGGGGGCCCGTCTTTCCAGATCGTTGGAAAAACCACCCGGCCGGCCAGTGAGGGCTGCCGTGTCAGGTGAGAAACGTCGCTCCTTCGGGGGCTACACAGGAGACGAAAATGCCCAAGCTCAAGACGAAGAGCGGCGTCAAGAAGCGCTTCAAGCTCACCGCCACTGGCAAGGTGAAGCACGGAGTCGCCGGCAAGCGCCACCGGCTGATCAGCCACAACGCCAAGTACATCCGCCAGAACCGCGGCACCGATGTTCTCGCCGACGCCGATACGGCGCGCGTGAAGCTCTGGGCCCCCTACGGTCTCAAGTAAGGAGTTCTGACAGATGGCACGCGTCAAGAGGGGTGTAACCACCCGCGCCAAGCACAAGCGCATCCTTGAACAGGCGAAGGGCTATTATGGCCGTCGCAAGAACACGATCCGCATCGCCCGCCAGGCGGTCGAAAAGGCCGGGCAGTACGCCTACCGCGACCGCAAGGTGAAGAAGCGGAGCTTCCGCGCTCTCTGGATCCAGCGCATCAACGCCGCGGTCCGCGCCGAGAACCTGACCTACGGTCAGTTCATGCACGCGCTCAAGCTCAGCGGCATCGACCTCGACCGCAAGGTCCTCGCCGACATGGCGATGCACGAGGGTGCGGCTTTCTCCGCGCTCATCGCGCAGGCGAAGAAGGCGCTTCCGAACGACGGCGACCGCTCGGCGCAGGCCGCAGCCTAAGCTTTTCGCTTCGGTGACGAACAAGGGCGCTCCGGGAAACCGGGGCGCCCTTTTCATTTCGGCCGCCCTTTGGTGCTAGACGGGCCCATGGTTCTGTTTGCGCGTTTCCGGGCTCGTCCGCCGGTGATCGAGGATCAAGACGTCGAGGCGGCCCTCGCCACCACGCGCCTCTCCCTCTTCCTCGTCGCGGGCGGCCATCGCGGACTGTCGGACGCACATTCGATCTTCGAATGGGGATTCGCGACGGACTGGACGGCGCCGCTGGCGAGGCCGGTCGAGCAGCCGGCGGATCTGATGGCGAAGGGCTCGATCAGCGCGGCCTCGCTCCGGCTGCGCTACGCCTCCACCGTCCTGCCCGCCGCTAGGGCCACGCTGTCCGAGGCCCCCATTTACGACGCCTATCTCCGCAGCTCTCTCCAGTGGACGGGCATCGAACTCGCCCTCACGCTTCATGAGCGCGTCCGCACGATCCTCGATGATCTCAATCGCCGCAATGAGCCACCGTCCCTCGATCATCCACTGCTCCTGATCCGACTCCCGACGGAGCCGTTCGACTTTCCGCAGCCACGCGGCAATGCCGACCCGTGGAGCGGCCGACCGGAGGACCTCGCCCCGCTGCTCAGCTTTGCCCGCTTCGACTGCAACGACATCGCGCTGGCGGTGGTGGGACTAAGCGAGGGTAATGGCCCGAGCCTCGCCGAGCGCTACGGGCGCAAGGTGCAGGCGGTCATCCGGGTGTGCGCGGGCTGACGAGCCGGGGCGGTCAGGGGGCGACCGGGTCGCGCTCCAGGCTCGACCGGTCCCAGCCTGCAAGGTCCGCGACGGCGCCATAGGTCGATTGGAGAAATCCGAGGAGAAGGCCCTCGGGGTCGTCCGCCTGGCGCACCTCGTCGTAGCGGAGCACAAATTCGCCGAGCGACGGGTCGAAGCGGCCGGCCGTCACCGGCTCGTCGGCGAAGCCCGCCGGCGAGGGATAAGCGTAGCTGTAGAAGATGGGGTCGGCCCCCGCGACCCCGCCGGGCCAGAAGCCAGCACTCGACACCTCGTGGCTATAGGCTTCGCGGGTCACCCGGTCGGGCAGGCCGGGAATGCCCCCGGGATGTGCCGGCGCCGGGCGGCCCGAGAAGCGGGTCACGGCGAGATCGAAGCTGCCCCACCAGAAATGGACCGGGCTGACCTTGCCCGCGAAGCCCGCGCGGAAGCGTTCGAACACCGGGACGATGAGGGCGAGCGCATCGCGCAGGCGTTCGGCGCTCTCCGGGCGATAGTCGACCGGGCGCTCGTCTGCCGCGAAGGGCAGCGCATCCTCGACCTCGTTCGGGCGGCCGTGGAAGTTGCTCGGCAGCCGGTGGCGGTCGAGCAGCGCGACAAATTCGCGGTGGAG
This sequence comes from Sphingomonas rosea, assembly GCF_039538065.1. Classification (NCBI taxonomy): domain Bacteria; kingdom Pseudomonadati; phylum Pseudomonadota; class Alphaproteobacteria; order Sphingomonadales; family Sphingomonadaceae; genus Sphingomonas; species Sphingomonas rosea. Next base: position 939,779 of record NZ_BAABBR010000001.1, on the reverse strand, counting down.
GCTTGCGATCGACGGCTGGGCGAGCGGGATCGCATCGGTCACCCCTTCGCTGGTGGTGAGGTGGAGGCGGTGGTCGCACAGATCGATCGACAGCGAGAAACGACGCTTACCCGCCGCGATCGGAGCCGTGGCGAGGCCGTTGGCGCTTGGCTGCAGCGCGGCGTGCCAACCGTGGTTGACCCAGTCGGCATGCGCGATCCGGAGCTTGCCGAGCATCTGGCTGGCGAGATGAAGGTGCCGCCAGGTGCCGGCGTCGCGCGTCGGATCGAGCGCTGGCCAACTCACGCGGCGGCCTTCACCCGCTGGCGGAAGCGGTGGAGGAGCGGCTCGGTATAGCCGTTGGGCTGTTCGAGACCCTCGAAGACGAGGGCGCGGGCGGCCTGGAAGGCGATGCTTCCCTCGGGATCTGGCGCCATCGGCCGATAAAGGGGGTCGCCCGCATTCTGCGCGTCGACCTTCGCAGCCATGCGCCGAAGCGCGGCCTCGACCTCGGCGGGCCTGCAGACGCCGTGGAGCAGCCAGTTGGCGATGTGCTGCGAACTGATGCGAAGCGTCGCGCGGTCCTCCATCATGCCAATGTCGTGGATGTCGGGGACCTTGGAGCAGCCGACGCCCTGGTCGACCCAGCGCACGACATAGCCAAGGATGCCCTGGCAATTGTTGTCGAGCTCCTGGCGCACCTCTTCTTCCGACCAGTTCGTGCCGGGCGACAGCGGCACGGTCAGGAGATCGGAGAGGGGCGGGATTGCGCCATCGGCGAGTTCCGCCTGGCGGGCGAAGACGTCGAGCTGGTGGTAGTGCATCGCGTGCAGCGTAGCGGCGGTCGGGCTCGGCACCCAGGCGGTGTTGGCGCCCGATTGGGGGTGGCCGATCTTCTGCGCGATCATGTCGGCCATCCGGTCGGGCGCGGCCCACATGCCCTTGCCGATCTGTGCCTTTCCGCCCAGCCCGCAGGCGAGCCCGATGGCGACGTTGCGCGCTTCATAGGCCTTGATCCAGGCGCTCTCCTTCATGCCCGCCTTGCGAACCATCGGGCCGGCCTGCATCGCGGTGTGGATTTCGTCGCCGGTACGGTCGAGGAATCCGGTATTGATGAAGAAGATCCGGTCGCGGACCGCATGGATGGTCGCGGCGAGATTGGCCGAGGTCCGGCGCTCCTCGTCCATCACCCCGACCTTGAGCGTGTTGCGGGCCATGCCGAGCAAATCCTCGACCGCATCGAACAGGTCGTTGGTGAAGGCCGCTTCCTCGGGACCGTGCATCTTGGGTTTGACGATATAGACCGACCCCGCCCGGCTGTTTCGGAAGCGGCCGAGCCCGCGCAGGTCGTAGAGCGCGATCAGGCTGGTCAGGATGGCGTCGAGGATGCCTTCGGGCGCTTCGCTCCCGCGCAACTGGACCGCGGGGTTGGTCATGAGGTGGCCGACGTTGCGGACGAGGAGCAGGCTGCGGCCGGGCAAGGTGAAGGCGCTGCCGTCGGGCGCGGTCCAAGCGCGATCGGCGTCGAGGGTGCGGGTCCGGGTCTTGCCGCCCTTGTCGAAGCTGGCGGCAAGGTCGCCGCGCATCAGGCCGAGCCAGTTGCGATAGGCCGCGACCTTGTCCTCGGCATCGACCGCCGCGACGCTGTCCTCAAGGTCGCAGATCGTGCTGAGCGCGCTTTCGAGAATGACGTCGGCAAGGCCGAGTGGGTCGTCGCGGCCGATCGGATGATCGGGATCGATGCCGAGTTCGATGTGAAGCCCGTGATGGCGGAAGAGGAGCCCGCCTTCGCGCCGGCCGACAAGGTGCTCGGACGTGCCGCCCTGGACTGCCGCTTCCCAGCCGGGGATGGCCTCGTCGAGAAAGCGTCGGGCGTGGGCAACGACTTCGGCCCCGCGTTCGCGGTCGTAGGGACCGGTGGGCGGCAAGGTCCCCATCGCATCCGTGCCGTAAAGCGCGTCGTAAAGGCTTCCCCAGCGGGCATTGGCGGCGTTGAGGAGGAAGCGCGCGTTGAGGATCGGGACCACGAGCTGCGGCCCGGCAAGGTTGGCAATTTCGGGATCGATGTTCGTCGAGCCGATGGCGAAGGGGGCGGGCTCGTCGACGAGGTAGCCGATGTCACGAAGAAAGCGCTCGGTCGCATCGGCATCGGGCGCCTGGCCCCGCCGCTCGCTATAAAAACCGTCGATCTCGGCCTGCAGACGGTCCCTTTTCTGAAGAAGCTCGGCGTTGCGCGGGGCGAAGCGCTCGAAGATGGCCTCGGCGCCGTGCCAGAATTCGTGGCCGTCGATGCCGAGGCCCGGAAGCACCTCGTTGTCGACGAAGGCGCGAAGGACGGGATCGACGAGAATCGCGGAACGGGTCGAAGCTTCCATGAACGCTGGCACTTTCTCAGATGTCGGAGTGAGCAACGGCGAAGGCGGCCCGGACGCTAGCCCGGACCGCCTCCGCTTGTGAACCAGGCGGTGGGGTCAGGCCGCGAACTGGTTCATCGTATTGTTGGCGCCGCCCGCCTTGAGCGCCGCCTCGCCGGCGAAATATTCCTTGTGGTCGTCACCGATGTCGGAGCCCGACATGTTCTGGTGCTTCACGCAGGCGATCTGCTGGCGGATCTCCTCGCGCTGCACGTTCTTGACGTAGCCGAGCATGCCCGCGTCACCGAAATATTCGCGGGCGAGATTGTCGGTCGACAGCGCGGCCGTGTGATAGGTCGGCAGCGTGATCAGGTGATGGAAGATGCCCGCGCGTGCGGCGGCGTCGCGCTGGAAGGTGCGGATCCGCTCGTCGGCCTCGCGGCCAAGTTCGGTGTCGTCATAGTCGACACTCATCAGCTTCGCGCGATCGTAAGTGGACAGGTCGCGGCCCTCCGCACCCCAGGCATCGTACACCTGCTGGCGGAAGTTGAGCGTCCAGTTGAACGACGGGCTGTTGTTGTAGGCGAGCTTGGCGTCCGGAACGACTTCGCGGATCCGGTCGACCATGCCCGCGATCTGCGCGATGTGCGGCTTCTCGGTCTCGATCCAGATGAGGTCCGCGCCGTTCTGGAGCGAGCTGATGCAGTCGAGGACGCAGCGGTCCTCCCCCGTGCCGGGACGGAACTGGTAGAGGCCCGAAGGCAGGCGCTTGGGCCGCATGAGCTTGCCGTCGCGATTGATCAGGACGTCGCCATTGGCCTGGCTGATGTCGTCCAGCTCCTCGCAATCGAGGAAGGCGTTATACTGGTCGCCGAGATCGCCCGGCTCCTTGCTGACGGCGAACTGCTTGGTGAGGCCCGCGCCGAGGCTGTCGGTGCGCGCGACGATGATGCCATCGTCGACGCCGAGCTCGAGGAAGGCATAGCGGACCGCGCGGAGCTTCGCGAGGAAGTCCTCGTGCGGAACGGTGACCTTGCCATCCTGGTGGCCGCACTGCTTCTCGTCCGAAACCTGGTTCTCGATCTGGATCGCGCAGGCCCCTGCCTCGATCATCTTCTTGGCGAGGAGATAGGTCGCCTCGGCATTGCCGAAGCCCGCGTCGATGTCGGCGATGATCGGAACCACGTGGGTCTCGTGATTGTCGATCGCCTTGAGGAGGCGCTGCTCCTCGAGCTCGTTGCCGGCCGACCGGGCCTTGTCGAGCTCGCGGAACAGGCCGCCGAGCTCGCGCGCGTCGGCCTGACGGAGGAAGGTATAGATCTCCTCGATCAGCGCGGGGACGCTCGTCTTCTCGTGCATCGACTGGTCGGGCAGCGGGCCGAATTCGCTGCGCAGCGCGGCGATCATCCAGCCCGAGAGGTAGAGGTAGCGGCCCTTGGTCGTGCCGAAATGCTTCTTGATCGCAATCATCTTCTGCTGCGCGATGAAGCCGTGCCAGCAGCCGAGCGACTGGGTGTAGGCCGCGGGATCCGCATCATAGGCCGCCATGTCGCGGCGCATGATCCCGGCCGTGTAGCGGGCGATGTCGATTCCGCACCGGAAGCGGTTCTGCAAACGCATCCGCGCCACTGCCTCGGCATCGATCCCGCTCCAGGTAGCGCCATTGCCGCCGATCAGTTGCGCGGCACTCGAAATCGCAGATTGATACGTCAAACCCTTACCCCTTGAACTCGTCGGTCGTGATCTGATCAGGCGCGGCCGAGGCGCGGCTCGACGGCGATGGTGTAGCGCTCGGTGGCGGCGCAATTGTCGCGGAAGGTCAGGCGCTGCCATTCCATCCGCGCCTTGAGCTCGTCGCCGAAGGGGCCGCTGACCCGCTCGGTGCCCGGCTCGATCTCGTTGAAGGCGCAGTCGCGATATTCGCCGCCGATGACCCAGTAACGATGACCCATGATCTTGCTCCCGGCTTTCCTGGGCGGGGCACGAAGAAGCGCCGCCGCGTGATTGCTGAGCGGGTTCAAACATCGAGCGGAAAGAAAAGGAGCGACGAAAAAGGCTGACACGTCAAAGCGTGACTTGTCATCTTGTGAATTTCGCGACAATGTACAGGGGTGGCGAAGAAGCTCTTCCTCGGCGCAAGGCTGAAGCGGCTGCGGCGCGATCGCGGTCTGCAGCAAAGCGCCATGGCGGCCGAACTCGGGATCAGCCCAAGCTACCTCAACCACCTCGAGCGCAACCAGCGGCCGGTGACGGCGGGGATCCTGCTCAAGCTGGCCGAGGCGTTCGAAATCGACATCCGGCAGTTCGCGGCGGAGAGCGGCGACCAGGGGTCGGCCGAGCAGCTCGCCGAGGTCTTCGCCGATCCAATGTTCTCCGACCTCCAGATCGGGCGGCAGGAGATTCTCGACCTCAGCGACAACAGCCCGAGCATCGCCGAAGGCGTGAGCCGCCTTTACACCGCGCTGCGCGAACGGCGGCTGGCGCCGGCGGAGATCGGCGACTCGGAAGGCAATGAGCGCGCGCTGATTACGCCCGAAACATGGGTGCGCGACTTCATCGGCGCGCGCTTCAACCACTTCCCCGACCTCGAGGAGGGCGCCGAGACATTGGGCGGCGCGCTCGGCGATCCGCTGTCGGTGGCCGAACCGCTCCGCCGCCGGCTGAAGGAAGCCTATGGGGTGGAAGTGCGGGTCGCCAGCCCCGAGGAACTGGAAGGCGCGAGCCAGGTCTATGACCCGCAGCGGCGCCTGCTGCTCCTGTCGTCGCTGCTACGGCCCGAGAACAAGACGTTTGGTATCGCCTACCAGCTGTCGCTGCTCGAATTTCACCCGATCATCGCCCGGCTGGTCGACCAGGCGCGTCCGCCCGATGCCGGGTCGCGCCACCTGCTCCACATGAGCTTCGCCAACTATGCGGCGGGCGCGATCATGATGCCCTATGGCAAGTTCCTCGCGGCCTGTGAGCAATATCGCTGGTCGATCGACCGGCTGTGCGCCGAGTTCGGGGCGAACGTCGAGCAGGTTTCGCACCGCTTCACCACGCTCGGCCGGCAAGGGGCGCGCGGCATTCCGTTCTTCATGCTTCGGATCGATCCCGCCGGGAATGTGTCGAAGCGCTATGCCGGCGAGCGTTTCCCCTTCTCGCGATTCGGCGGGACCTGCCCGCGCTGGAACCTCCACGCCGCCTTCCAGGCCGCCGGGCAGGCGGTGACCCAGCTGATCGAGACCCCTGACGGCCATCGCTATTTCACCGTGGCGCGGACGATCGAGCGGCCGATCAAGACCGAGCTGTCGGGGGGCCTCCTCGCAATCGGCCTCGGCTGCAGCATCGAACATGCCCACAAGCTGCATTGCGCGACCGGCATCGACCTCGAGAAGGCGCCGGTGACCCCGGTCGGGCCAGCCTGCTCGATCTGTCCGCGTCTGGACTGTGCCTATCGCGCGACGCCGCCCGCGGGCCGCCCGCTCGCGGTGCACGAGCACCGCAAGACCATCTCCCCCTTCCCCTTCGTGTCCTGACCCGCGCGAGAGGGTGACGCGCAAAGCGGCGCCCGCTACAGGCGCGGCCATGCACGACCTCGACGCGACCTTGCAGCGGATCGCCGCCGCCTCGGACCTCACGACCCTCGACGCCGAGCGCGTCGCCGCGCTGGGCAAGAGCGGCTGGGTGACCGCGCTCCTGAAGACGCTCGGCCAGATGAGCCCCGAGGAGCGTCAGGTGCGGGGCCCCGAGATCCAGGGGCAGCGGGCGGCGGTCGCCGACGCGATCGAGGCGCGCAAGACCGCGCTCGAAACGGCCGAGCTCGAGCGCAAGCTCGCCACCGAGCGGGTCGACCTGTCGCTTCCCGCAGCCGAGACCCCGCGCGGCTCGATCCACCCGGTCAGCCAAGTGATGGACGAGCTGGCGGAAATCTTCGCCGATCTCGGCTTCGCGGTCGCCGAAGGGCCCGAAATCGAAAGCGACTGGTATAATTTCACCGCGCTCAACATGCCCGAGACCCATCCGGCGCGGGCGATGCACGACACCTTCTACCTCGAGCCCGACGGCAGCGGCGAGACCCGCGTCCTTCGCACCCACACCTCGCCGGTGCAGATCCGCGCGATGCAGAAGCATGGCGCGCCGATCCGGGTGATCGCGCCCGGCCGGGTCTATCGCTCGGACAGCGACGCCACCCACACCCCGATGTTCCACCAGGTGGAGGGACTGGTCATCGACCGGAACATCACCATGGGCCACCTCAAGTGGACGCTCGAGACCTTCCTCAAGGCCTTCTTCGAGCGCGACGACATCGCGATCCGGCTGCGTCCGTCCTACTTCCCCTTCACCGAGCCTTCGGCCGAGGTCGATGTGGGCTGGTCGATGGAGAACGGCCGGCGCGTGGTCGGCGGCAGCGAAGGCTGGATGGAAGTGCTGGGCTCCGGAATGGTCCATCCCAAGGTGATCGCCGCCGCCGGTCTCGACCCCGATGAATGGCAGGGCTTCGCCTTCGGCACCGGGATCGATCGCCTCGCCATGCTCAAATATGGAATGAACGACTTGCGGCAGTTCTTCGACGGCGACCTGCGCTGGCTCAAGCATTATGGCTTCAACGCACTGTCGGTGCCGACGCTGAGCGCGGGAGTGGGCGCATGAAGTTCACCCTTTCCTGGCTGAAGGATTTCCTCGCCACCGACGCCTCGGTGGAGGCGATCGCCGACAAGCTCACCTCGCTCGGGCTCGAGGTCGAGGGTGTCGACAATCCCGCCGAGAAGCTTGCGCCCTTCGTAGTCGCCGAGGTGGTCTCGGCCGAGCGCCACCCGCAGGCCGACAAGCTGCAGGTCCTGCAGGTCGATGCCGGGAACGGGCCGATGCAGGTGGTGTGCGGTGCGCCCAATGCCCGCGCCGGCATGAAGGGCGTGTTCGGGCCGCCGGGCGCCTATGTCCCGGGAAGCGACTTCACGCTGAAGGTCGCCGCGATCCGCGGGGTCGAGAGCAATGGCATGATGTGCTCGGAACGCGAGCTCGAGCTTGGCCAGGGTCATGACGGGATCATCGAGCTCCCGGCCGACGCGCCGGTCGGGCAGAGCTTCGCGACCTATGCGGGGCTCGAGGACCCGGTCTTCGACATCGCCGTCACGCCGAACCGGCCCGACTGCTTCGGGATCGATGGCATTGCCCGCGACCTCGCGGCCGGCGGGATCGGGTCTCTCACCGAGCAGCGCCACGCGCCCGTCGCCGCCAGCGGCGCCAACCCCGTCGCGATCGCCGTCGAGGACGGCAGCGGCTGCGAAGCCTTCGCCGGCCGGCTGATCCGCGGCGTTCGCAATGGTCCCTCGCCCACATGGCTCCAGCAGCGGCTGATCGCGGTCGGGCTGCGGCCAATCTCGGCGCTGGTCGACGTCACCAACTTCTTCTCGCTCGCTTATGCCCGTCCGCTTCACGTCTATGACGCTGCGAAGCTCCAAGGCGGGATCGTCGCGCGCCGGGGCCACGAGGGCGAGCGCTTCCTCGCGCTCAACGACAAGGAATATGCCGTCAGCGCGGACGACTGCGTGATCGCGGACGAGTCGGGCGTACTCGGGCTCGGCGGCGTCATCGGCGGCGAGAGCAGCGGCGTCTCGGACGCGACGACCGACGTGCTTCTCGAATGCGCGTGGTTCGATCCCGTCAGCATCGCCCGCACCGGCCAGCGGCACCAGGTCAATACCGATGCGCGCGCCCGCTTCGAGCGCGGGGTCGACCCCACGCGCCTCGAGGCGATGATCGATGCAGCGACGGCGATGATTGTCGACCTTTGCGGCGGCGAGGCGAGCGAGATCACGCTGGCGTCGAGCGCCCGTTGGTCCGACATCACTGCGCCGAAGATCGTCACCCTTCGCCCCGAGCGCGTCGCCAGCCTCGCGGGGGTCGAGGTCGCCGCGGACGAGCAGGCTGCGATCCTCACCTCGCTTGGCTTCCGGCAGGAAGGGCAGGGTTGGGTCGTCCCCGGCTGGCGCCCCGACATCGACGGCGAGGCCGACCTTGTCGAGGAAATCGCCCGCGTCGCCGGTTACGAGCGCCTACCCTCGACTCCGCTTCCGCGTGATCCGGGCGTTGCCAGCGCGGTCGCGCTTCCCGCGCAAAAGCTCGAGCGCCGCGCTCGCCGCGCCGCGGCGGCGCGCGGGCTGCACGAGGCGGTCACTTGGAGCTTCATTTCGGACACCGACGCGGAGGCGTTTGGCGGGGCCCCGCACCGGCTCGCCAATCCGATCAGCGAAGACATGAAGGTGATGCGCGCTTCGCTGCTGCCGGGCCTCGCCAGGGCAGCGGCGCGCAATCTCGCGCGCGGCGCCACCAGTGTCCGGCTGTTCGAGGTCGGACGGCGTTATCTGGCGGAGGGTGAACGTCCGACGCTGGCGCTGGTCCTCGCCGGTCAGGCACGGCCGCGCCACTGGCAGAGCGGCAAGGCCGAGCCGTTCGGGCCATTTGACGTCAAGGCGGCAGTTTCCGACCTTCTCGCCGAGGCCGGCGCACCGGTCGCCAACCTCCAGCTCTCGGCGGGTGCCGGTGACAGTTATCATCCCGGACGCTCGGCCGCCTTCCGGCTCGGCAAGGCGGAGCTGGCACGCTTCGGCGAGCTGCATCCGACATTGGCCAAGGCCTTCGACCTGCCGCTGACGACGCAGGTCGCCGAGATCTTCCTCGACGCCATTCCGGCCGCGCGAGACAAGGGCCGGGCCCGCAGCGCTTTCAGCCCACCGACGCTTCAGCCGGTAACCCGCGACTTCGCTTTCGTCCTCCCCGACACGATCGCGGCGGGCGACCTCGTGCGGGCCGTGCGCGGCGCCGACAAGGGCCTCATTGCCGACGTGCGTCTGTTCGATCGCTACCAGCCCGACGGCGGCGACCTCAGCCTCGCGCTGGAAGTGGTGCTCCAGCCGCTCGAGCGGACACTCACCGAGGCTGACCTGCTGGCTGTGTCGGAGAAGGTCGTTGCGGCCGCGGCCAAGCTGGGCGCGACGCTGCGGAGCTAGATCCTGAGGTCGTTGATCGCGGCGTGGACGCGCGCTTCGATCTCGTCACGCTTGAGGCCGGCGGGAATGATCTCGCCGACGCGCAGGTTGATGACCCCCGGGCGCTTGACGAAGCCCTTCGGCCAGAGCCGGCCGCTGTCGTGCGCGACGGGCACGACCGGCAGGCCGAGCGCCCGGTACAGACCAGCGAACCCGGGGCGAAGCGGCGGCGTCTCGCCGGTCGGAACGCGGGTCCCTTCGGGAAAGATCACCACCGGACGGCCGTCGGCCTTGGCCTGCTTGCCGCGCGCCATCATTTCGCGCAGCGCACTCGCCCCCGCCTCGCGGTCGACCCCGATGACGCCATAGTGTCGCATCACGGGCCCCAGCAGCGGCGTGCTGACATATTGCTGCTTCATCACGACCACGGGCGTGTCGACGAAGCGCAGGACCTCGATCGTCTCGACCATCGCCTGGTGCTTGACCGCGACCAGATAGGGTCCGGGCGGCACCTCCCCTTCGAAGTTGAAGCGGATCCGGAGCAGCCGGGTGACGAGGAAGTGATGGAAATCCGCCCAGCCGTGAATCACCCGCCGGATCGGGCCGCTGCCGAAGGGCGCGACGGCGAGCGTGGCGAGGCAGTAGACCACCGTGCCGGGATAGAAGATCAGGAAATAAAGCAGCGAACGCAGCGCGGACACGGAAACGAGCTCCCTAGAGATCGAGCCACAGCGCGGCGCGCCGGAGCAGATACTTGTTATATTCGGCGAACAGGATGAACAGGCTCGGCCGGGTCTGCACCGCGTCGATCACGATCCGCGCTTCGGGCAGGTCCTGCCGGAATTCATAGGCCGCGCGGTGCATGTGCCAGTCGCTCGTCACGAGGCGGAGCGAGCTGTAGCCGCGCTTCGTCATCCAGCGGCGCGCTTCTTCGGCATTGCTGCGGGTGTCGACCGATTCCGACCCGAGGTCGACGCAGCAGCGCAGGAGCTTGCCGCTTCCCTTGCCGAGGCGTCGGGCGAGATCGGCGCGGGTGACGCTGGGGTCGGCGCCTGCGACGAGCATCCGCCTCGCCTGTCCGTCGGCGAGCACCGCCATTCCGCGCTCGAGCCGGCCCTTGCCGCCGGTGAGAACAACGATCGCATCGGTCTTCCCGCGCGGCGCGGGATCGGGAAGCGAGACCGAGAAGAACGCGAAGCCGAGCGCGTAGAGCAGGACCGCCAAGGCGGAGAGGCGGAGGATCATAGCGTCCCCGCCAGCGACTGGCGCAGCGCGCGGCGGGCGACGGCGGTGGCGAGCAGCGCCTGTGCGAGCGGCAAGAGGGCGAGAAGCGCGATCCCGCCCAGCGGCAGAGCGGCGCCGCCCGACCATCCGGCGAGGAGGCCGCGAGCGGGGATGAGGGCGAGGAGGAGTATTAAGGTCGCCGCGGCGGCCCCGGCGAGGCTGCCGATCAGCGCGTCGAGCGCGATCCGGCGCTGGACGATGGCGAGCAGTTGCTGGTCGGTCGCACCGACCCCGTGGAGCACTTCGAGAGTGGCACGATTGGTATCGAGGCTCGAGCGCGCGGCCAGAGTCACGGCTGCGGCGAGCGCGCCGGCGAGCACGAGGAGCAGGCCCGCGGCAAGCGCGGCGAGGCCCTGCAGCGTCGCGAGCAGCGGGCGCAATTCAGCGCCATAAGAGGTCAGTCGCGCCGACGGCACCACGCTCTCGACGCGCGTCGCCAGGGCGGCACCCGCCGCGCCGTCGCGTAGCGTGACGTCGGCGAGCGAGGGCAGCGGGAGGTCGAGGGCGTCGGCCGCGGGCCCGAGCCATTGCCGCAGCGTTCGCCGCAGATCGGCTTCGGGCACGGGTGTCAGGCTCGCCACGGCGGGATCGCCACGCAAGAGCGCCTGGGCACGGAGCGCGTCCGAGGGGGTACCCGTCACCTGGAGCGACCAGCGATTGGCGGCATCGGCGCGAAGGTCCGACACGCCGGCGATGACGGCGACTCCTGCGGCGCCGACGATCAGGCTGACGAAGGTCATCAGTCCCACGATCCACGGAGCCGAACGACGACGTTGCTCGGGCAGCAGGCGGCGCATCGCCGGCGGGGGCATGAACCAGTGCCTCATGCGCCGGCCTCGCGCGAAAGCGAGGGCGGATGGCGAAGCTCGCCGGTGGGATCGGCGAGCCGCCCGTTCTCGAGGCGCATGAGGCGCGCGCCCTTGACCGCCGCGATCAGCGACATGTCGTGGGTCGCGACCACGACCGTCGTGCCGAGCCGGTTCATCGCCTCGAACAGGTTGATGAGTCGGTTGGCCATGGCCGCGTCGACGTTGCCGGTCGGTTCGTCCGCGACGAGAAGCTCCGGCCGGGCGATCACCGCGCGGGCGATCGCGACCCGCTGCTGTTCACCGCCCGACAGCGTCGGCGGCCGCGCGCTCGCCCGGTCGGCGAGGCCCACCCAGGCGAGCATCTCGCGCACCGGCCCCTCGATCTCACGGTCGCTCTGCCCGGCGATCCGCAGCGGAAGCGCGACATTGTCGAATGCGGAAAGGTGGCGGATCAGGCGGAAGTCCTGGAACACCACCCCGATCCGGCGGCGGAAGGCCGGCAGATCCTCGCGCGGGGCGTCGGTCAGATCTTCGCCGAACAGGCGCAGGCGGCCACGGGTCGGGCGCTGGGCAAGGTACAAAAGCTTCAGCAATGACGTCTTGCCGGCGCCGGACGGCCCCGTCAGGAAATAAAAGCCGCCGGGCGCCAAGCGGAAGTCGAGCCCGGCCAATACCTCGGCTTCGGTCCCGTAACGCAGCCCAACGCCTTCGAATTCGACCAGCGCAGCCAGTCTCGCCCCCCAATTCGCCTCTTCTTGCCGCTCTAGCTTGCCAATGGATTCACGAAAAGGTTACGCACCAATTTCGTTGACGGTTTTAGGGAAAGCGGCCGAACATGATCCTGACCTGCCCGTCTTGCGGTACGCGTTACGTCGTCAAGGACGGCGCCATCCCGCCCGAGGGTCGCACGGTGCGCTGCGCGCAGTGCAAGCATAGCTGGCATCAGGAGCCCGAGGCGCTGGTCGACGGCGCGTCGGTCGACGAACCCGTGCAGCAGGTTCCCGAGGCAGGACAGCCGAACCTCGGCGAGGCGCCGGCATCAGATTATCCGACCCGCGACGAGCGTGGCGTCGCGGAAACCGACGCGAGCAGCGATCATTCGCATCCCGACCTTTCCGCCTCGAGCGATCCGGTCGACAGTGATCCGCTTTCCGGCTCCACGCCAACGCATCAGGAATCGGCGGGCGCGCTTGCCGAAGACACCGATGCGGCCGAGCCCGAGGCGGCGACCATGCCGGCCGAGGCGGTGGCGGCATCCGAGCCCTACCCTGAGGAAGTGGTGCCGGTCGACGCACCAGAGGCCGAGCCGGTACGCGCCACGCATCCGCTGCGCGCCGGCCGGGTCGAGGCCGACGACCTCTACAGCCCGTTCGCCGCGCAGGAGGACGAGGTCTCGCCGCGTCGCAAGTGGCCGATGGTGATCCTCGCCGTGCTGCTGGTGATCGCCGCGGTCGCCGCGGGTATCTGGTTCCTGGCCCCGGCCGAGGTCAAGAATCGGCTCGGGCTCGCACAGGCGAGCGGAAGCGTGAATTTGCTTCTCCAGGTCCAGAACAACAGCCGGCAGGAACTGGCGAGCGGGAACAGCCTGCTCGAGGTCAGCGGCACGATAAGCAATCCGACCGAGGAAACCGTGCCGGTGCCGGCGATAAACGCCCAGCTCCGCAACCTCGACCAGAAGATCGTCTACAAGTGGACGATCCCGCCGCCCGCGCCGCGTCTCGGCCCCGGCGGAAGCGCCAGCTTCAACAGCGCGAACCTGAACGTGCCGTCGGAAGAACTCTGCCTCGAGATCATGCTCGCGGGTGACGAGCGCCGCCCCGGCCCGTGCCGCAAGAGCGACACGGTCGGCACCTAAGTCATTCAAATTCGATCAGAATCCGTCGCGTCCCGTCCGTGTCGATCGCGATACGGCGGCGATGCGGCACGTCCGTATGCCCGTCCCTGATCTCGGCCGCCTGGATGATCCGGACGAACGCCGCGACCTGCGCGCGCGCCACGCGCGGGGGCTCCCTGGTGGCATTGGCACCGAGGGCTGCTGCGGCCGCGAGGATCGTCGGAACGAGCATGACAAGCAGGCTACGTTTGAGACGGCAAAAGGTAAATTCGGGCTTTACCTTTGTTTCATATCGGAGCGATCCACGTGGCTGTTGCGCTCGCCAAAAGGCGCTGCTAGGGGCACACGCCTTGCCAAGGGCGCTCGCTCCAGAGCGTCGATCACGTGCGGTCGTGGCGGAATTGGTAGACGCGCAGCGTTGAGGTCGCTGTGGCCGAAAGGCCGTGGAAGTTCGAGTCTTCTCGACCGCACCACTTCATCCGGAGGATGAAGTATCCGATCTGTCCCTGAGCTAGTTGCTCAGGGCCAAGTCGCCTAAGACGACTTGTTGGTTAACGGCCATCTTCGGGGCCGCCCTCACCACCAGCGACCCGAGCCGCAGCACCGCCTGGTCGTGCTTGAGCTCGAGCGTCGCCTGGACGACCGGCGACAATGCCTTGGCGTCCACGCGGCTGACTTCGCTCAGCCGGAGCTGGTAGCTTCCCGGCACGACGCGATCGAACAGGAAGTATCCGTCATAGTCGCTGCGGACCGAGGCGACGACCTTGCCCGCCGCGTCGACCAGTTCGAGGTCGAGCCCCTGGAAGGCGCCGCCGCCGTCCTTGAGAAGCACACCCTCGATCGCTCCGCCGCCGCTGAGCGGAATGAGCAATTCGGCCGACACGCCCGGCCGCGGCACGATCAGCTGCGCCGGACGGGTGGGCACGAGGTTGGGATCGCTCAGCGACGAGGTGTCGACACCGATCGCGACCGGGCGGTAATTGTCGAGCCCCGCGACCGAGGCCCAGCCGTCCTTGCCGGTCGGCTTGTCGGCCGGTCGCATGCCGGCCGTCAGAAGCGCCCCTGCTTCCGCTTCCTCGCCGTCGTCACGAAGCCCGTTGCCGTTGGTGTCGCGGAAGACTTGCGCGCGAACGCTGCCGGTGCCGGCGAGCGACTGGCGGCTGAAACGCCACCCGCCGTGTCCCCGGTCGAGCGAGAAGGTGAGGTTGAGGCCGGCCGCGACCGAGCCGTCGCTCGCCGCCTCGAGCGTGCCCGCAACGGCGAGCTGGTCGAAGCGGCGGACATGGGTCAGGCGCGCGCGAACGCGCCGTTCCTGACCCTCATAGGCGACCGCGCCCTCCCAGTCGGCGTCGCCGCCGCGGCTCCAATAGCCCGACAGCTCGGCGCGCTTCAGCCGTGAGTGCGGAGCGACTTCCCAGTCGGTCGAGCCGCGCAGTCGGACGGGGCCGATTCGGCCGCTGCCGATCAGCCCCACTTCCGCATCGCGCCGCGCGACCGGATCGCCCAGCGAGCGATCCTCGCGGTACCGGACCAGCGCGGCGAGATTGAAGCGGCTGAGCATGATGCTGGTGCGTCCGCTGGCCTCGATCGACCGGCCACCGTCGCGTCGTTCGGACAGGCGAACGTCGCCATGCAGTGGCACGGCGAAATCCTTGCTCAACTTGATCGGCAGGTCGACGCCGAGGCGATGTTCGGCGGTGGCGCCGATGCCGTCGGGGCGGGCGGCGAAATTCCTCGCGAGGAAGCTGCTCCAGGAAATGTTGGCCGCGCCGATCCTGGCGAGCGCCTGGCCGCGATAGGCCATGCCGCCCTTGTCGTCGCGCGCGACGCCGACCTCGACGATCGCCGGACCGATCGAGCGCCGGAGCGTGCCCTCGACATAGGTGACGCGGGAGTCGTTGACGCTCAAGGTCTGCACCAGCGCGGCCACGGAGGTGCGCTGGTCGAGGCCATGTTCGACGGCGGCAGTGGCGCGCAGACCCGCTTCGCGATCGGGCGGGGCGCGGCTGCGGGTGAAGTCGAGCAGGTCGCGGCCGGGATCGACGACACCGGCCCAGTAGGTGGTCTCGCCAGGCGGAACGGCGTCGGGGCCGACGGTCACGGTCTCGATCCGGCTCTTCACCTGCCCTTGCGGGCCGTAGGTCAAAATCTCGAAGCGATTGTCGCCGTAGGACAGCGCGATGTCGGCGAAATTGTAGCGGCCGTCGGATTGGCCGGCAGCGAAGGCGACGAGCTCGCCGTTGCGATAGAGCTCGGCATCCCAGCCGGGTGGAAGCTCGCCGCTGAATTGCGTGCGGTCGAAGGCGACGGCCTTGAACAGCGGGCGATTGGTGACGACGGCGCCGCGCCCCGTGCCGGCGATCGCGGCGAGCGGCGAGCCGATGCTTTCGACATCGCCGACCGCGACATGCGTCGCCTTGAGCGGGCCGAGCAGGCCGCCCTCGGGATCGGAGCGATAGGCCTGGAAGCGGATGTTCGTCGGAAGGCCGCGCCGGTCGGTACCGATCCGCGCCTCATAACTCATCTGCAGCGCTTCGCCGGCAGCAAGGATGCTGGCGCGATGGTCGATCCGGGCGCCGCTCGCGGCGGAATAGGTGAGCCCGGCGTCCATCATGACGTCGACGCTCGGCGTGCGCCACATGCGATAGGGCAGGCGAATCTTGGGCAGGCTCGACAGGTCGAGCGTCGCCCGGCTCAGTCGCGCGGCCCGCTCCCGCCGTTCGACCGCCAATTCGACCGGCAGCTTCTTCTCGCTGTCGAGGAGGAGGAGCGCGGAATCGGTTCGCGGCTCGATTTTGAGATTGAGCCAGCGCGCCAGCGCGCCGCTTTCGACGCACCAGCCCTCCGGCGCGTCCCGGATGACGTCGGGCGCGAGCTTCTCGGCCTTGCCGGCGAAGCGAACCTCGCCGCCCGCGCGGTCGATGAAGAGCTTGTTCTGTTCCTGGAAGGCCCAGCCGGCGGCTTGGCGTGCGCCGAGGTCGATCTTGATCGGCAGGTCGAGTGCGGTGACCATGTCACCGAAGATGAGGCACGTCCCGCCCGGCACCGGATAGGCGCGGATTCCGTCCCCGAGCGTATGCTGACGGATCTGGAGGTCGAGCAGGAACTGGCTGTCGGAATCGGCGCTCCACGGCGTGGCTGCGGGCGGAGCCGAAGCCGGCGCGGCGAGGCCGAGACCGGCAGCGACGAGCGCTCCCAGCGTCAGCCTGCACCAGCGCGCCAGCATCATTATGTCCTGCCCGCCCCCGTCCCGAGCTCTAGCGCAGGACCGCGCTGGTCTCGGCGAGCGTCGTGGTGGCGCCGTCGGCGGCCTCGAGATACTGGACGGTGACCGGGCCCGAGGCCTGGGCGGCGAAGCGCTCGTCGATCGGCACGGTGACGGTGCGATGACCAAGCTCGGTGTAGACCGCGATGCCACGCTGGACCGCGATCGGCTCCTTGATCCCGGCCTTCATCACGCGGACTTCGCCGAAGGTCGAGCGCGAGCCGTTGCGGCTGAGCTCGAGGCTGACGGCGGGACGGCCGCCGGCATCGACCTTGGTCACTTTGGCGATCCCGGCGGTGGCAGAAAGGTTGCCGAGGCGGACGATGATCGGGATGGTGACGCCATAGACCGGGGTCAGCGCGAAGCCGATGCCCTTGAAGTCGGCCGGGGTCTGCACCGGCGGCTGGGGCGGCGGAACGGCGCGGAAGAGCATGTGGACGCGATATTCACCGTCCGGGAGGCCGGCTGGCGCACGCGCCGCGATGCGGATCGTCTGGGGTTGTTTGGGCGGCAGGGTGACGCGGCGCGGCGCATAGACGATCATGTCGCGGGCGGCGGTCTCGGATGCCGACGGCGTCGCGACGTCCTCGAAGCTGCCATCCTCGCGCATCCGCTTCAGTTCGACCGAGATCCGATAGACCGCGGTCTCGTCACCGATGTTGTTGAGGATGACCTCGGTGCCCTTGCCGCCGTCGAGAATGATCCGCGTCGGCGCGACCAGAAGGTCACCGACGCCCGCCTGCGCGGGCAGCGCAAGCGTCAGCAGCGAAGCGGCGAGAGCGAAACGAGCGATTGTCTTCATGGGTCGAGCGGCTCCAACGGTGACGGCCCAATCGCCGCCATTTCGGAGCTTTCTCGCAGCCAATGGTTGATGAAGCGCTAACCATGGCGGCGCCAAGGGCTCATGAAGAAGGGCGGCCTCCTCGCGGAAGCCGCCCTCGACAGGTCCGGTCAGAAGACCGGACGCTTATTGATAGGCAACCTGGATATCGATGTCGCCCTTGTAGACGCCGTCCGGGGTGGTCGCACCGATGACCACCGAGCCGCCGACGCTGAAGTCATTGGCCGCGCTGCCGACCGCGCCCAGGGTGACGGTCGCCGGGAAGCTCGGCACGAAGCTCAATGTGCCACCGTTACTGCCCGTGAGCGGGAAGCTCGGGGCGGCCGACGAAACGACGACGACCTGACCCTGCGTGCCGGTGATGCGATAGCCCGCCGAGGTCGGCGTCCCCGCACAGGTGAGGTTGCCCGACGCGCCGCAGCTGACGACGCCCGCGCCGCTGATGCTGACCGTATCGTTGCCGGTCAGGTTGCCCATGACGATGGTGCCGAAGTTAAGGTCGCGCAGCGCAGTGAGCGTCAGCGGCTTGATCAGTCGAGCATTGGCGGTCGCCTTGGTCAGCGCGCTGACCGGCGCATTCTGTGCCGCGGCCGGCGCGGCAGCGGCGAACGCAGCCATGGCGGCTGCAGCAACGAGAATCTTCTTCATAAGTCTTCAGTCCCCACACCGAGCGATCGAGGGCGAGATGCCCCGAACGCGGTAAGCCGGTCATTAACCTTGGGGCCTTGCAGCTTTGCTCGCGAGAATGGTTAACCGCGCGTTGGGAATTCTGGCGGACGCCCAAGGCGTGGCGGATTTCACCAACATCCGCCTGCTCTTCAGCGACGGCTATTAGCCACTGTTTCAGATCAACTCTCTGAATAATGGTCCAAATCGCGGTTCTGGCACGCCCTCTGCTTACCAAGGTCATCGGCAGCTTCGCCGGACCAGACAGAGGGAATTCATCATGACCAAGACCATCGACCACCGCCAGTTCGCCGTCAGTCTCGCGGGCGCTTTCATCACCGCCATGCTGTTCGTCAGCGCCGCCGTCGGCCCGCTGCAGATCGCCTGACCGCCTCAGTCTCGAAAGGAATAAACCGTGGAACGCCGTTTCTCGCTGAACAAGTCTGACGCCAAGGTGATGGGTGTGGCCGCCGGGCTCGCCGACATGACCGGCGTCGACCCGCTGATCGTCCGTCTCGCCATCATTCTCGCGGTCATGGTCACGGGACCGATCGCTCTCGTGCTCTACATCGCCGCCGGCTTGCTCGCACCCGACGCATGATTCGGCACCGAAGCATCGGTTCGAACGGGAGAAATCCGCCACCTACGCGATTTAGCCGGTACCACCAGGTTAACCTCAATCAGTATAGCAATAGCTCTTCGCTCAACTTGCCGCACCGTTGCCTCGGTTCGGCGAAAGTTTTGATCTTCCTGTTAACCATGCGCTTCCGTGACGCATTCCCGCATGAACTACTTCCGCCTTCGGCTCGCCGTGGGGGCCCGAGCCAGGAGGGTGGATGCCGGATTTGCACCGTCACAGGACCGCGAGGGTCGGGCTCATGCTCGTCCTCGTCAGTCTCGCCGTTCCCGTCTCCGCCGATGTCGCGGCGTCGGCCTCCGCGCCCGACGCCGAAAGCGTGACGGTGACGGCGCCGACCCGGCCCAACCTGTTCGGAACCGTGGCCATTCCCGGACCGCAGGGGCGCTGGGCAGACAAGTGGCGCAAGGTCATGGGCGACCTCGCCGGTGATCGCGCGCTGGCCGCGCTGGTCGCGCCGGCCCGCAGCATGGGCCGTCTCGAGCAGCTTCGCTATCTCCAGGCGCAAGTCGATCATCGCGTCGGCTGGCGTTCGGACGCGACCCAATATGGCGCGCGAAGCTACTGGGCGAGTTCGTCGGAGACCCTGGCGTCGGGACGCGGCGATGACGACGACCGCGCGATCCTCAAGTTCCAGGCGCTTCGCGAGCTCGGTTATCCGCGGAACGACTATTATCTGATGATGGGCCGCGACCGGGTGCGCGGCGACTATGTCATGCTCGTCGCCAAGGCCGAGGGCCGCTGGTGGCTCCTCGAAGAGCAGGGAGACCAGCCTGTCCTGGCCGAACGGCGCTCGGGTTTCGAACCGGCCGCAAGCTTCGGTGCGGGCCGTGCATGGATCCATGGCCGGCCGCTGCGCCTCGGCTCGGCGACCGCGACTGCAACCGGCGCGGCGTCGATCGCCAGCCGCGCCCGCCCTTAGTCGAACAGGCTCGACACGCTCGATTCGTCGGCGGTGCGCCGGATCGCCTCGGCGAGCAGCGGGGCGATCGTCAGGCGGCGGATCTTGGTTCCCGGCAGGTCGGCCTCACCCGCATAGATGCTGTCGGTCACCACCAGCTCGGTAAGCTCGCTCGCCGCCACGCGCGCGGCCGCGCCGCCCGAAAGCACGCCGTGGGTGACGTAGGCGACCACCCCGATCGCGCCTTGCGCCTTCAGCGCGGCGGCGGCGTTGCACAGGGTGCCGGCCGAATCGACGATATCGTCGATCAGGATGCAGAAGCGCCCCTCGACGTCACCGATGATGTTCATCACTTCCGATTCGCCGGCCTTCTCACGGCGCTTGTCGACGATCGCGAGCGGGGCGTTGGCGAGGCGCTTGGCAAGGCTGCGCGCGCGAACCACACCGCCGACGTCGGGCGACACGACCGTGATCGGCTGGTCGCCGAAGCGCGCCTGGATGTCCGCGCTCATGACCGGTGCACCGAACAGATTGTCGGTCGGGATGTCGAAGAACCCCTGGATCTGCCCGGCGTGGAGATCGACCGAGAGCACGCGATTGGCGCCGGCGGTGGTGATGAGGTTGGCGACGAGCTTGGCCGAAATGGGCGTTCGGGGTCCCGGCTTCCGGTCCTGCCGAGCATAGCCGAAATAAGGGAGTACCGCGGTGATCCGGCGGGCCGAAGCGCGGCGCAGCGCATCGACGCAGATCAGCAGCTCCATCAGATTGTCGTTCGCCGGATAGCTGGTCGACTGGATGAGAAACACGTCCTCGCCGCGGACATTCTCGTGGATTTCGACGAAGATCTCCTCGTCGGCGAAACGGCGAACGCTGGCCTTGGTCAGCGGCAGCTCGAGATAATCGCTGATGGCGCGCGCCAGGGGCGCATTCGAATTGCCGGCCAAAAGCTTCATCGTGCGCATTCCCCGTGTGGCTGCCTGGCGCGTTCCTAGCGGCGGCCTGCGTTGGACGAAAGCCCGACAGTCGCTAGGGACATGTCATGACCGACCGCCTGACAATCGCGCTTGCCCAGATGAACCAGCGGGTCGGCGACCTCGCGGCCAATGCAGCGGCGATCCTCGACATGCGCGCTCGGGCCGAGGGCGCCGATCTGCTGCTCGTGCCCGAGCTCCAGCTCACTGGCTATCCGCCCGAGGATCTCGTCCTCAAGCCCGCCTTCCTGCGCGAGACCGAGGCGGCCGCGGGCCGGCTGGTCGAGGCCACGAGCGCGCCGGGGCCGGCAATTGCCTTCGGGTCGATCCGCGTGGTCGACGGCAAGGCGTACAATGTCATGATCCTCGCCGACGAGGGCCGCGAACTGTTCGTCACCCGCAAGCGCGAACTTCCGAACTACGGCACGTTCGACGAGAAACGCGTCTTCTCGGCCGGGCCGCTGCCCGAGCCGTTCACCTTCAAGGGCGTCCGGATCGGCTTTCCGATCTGCGAGGACATGTGGCTTCGCGACGTTCCGCACCACCTCGCGGCCGCTGGCGCCGAAATGCTGCTGAGTCCGAACGGCAGTCCCTATGAGATCGACAAGGACGACCTGCGCCGGCGCCTGTTCAGCGAACGCGCCACCGCGACCGGTCTTCCCATTGCCTACCTCAATCGCGTCGGCGGGCAGGACGAGCTCGCCTTTGACGGCAGCTCGATGGTGATCAACGCCGACGGGGAGCGGGTCGTGCAGATGCGCGACTGGCAGGAACAGTTGCTCATGACCCGGTGGCAACGGGGCACCAACGGCCGGTGGCGCTGCGAGACCAGCGAGGTCGCCACGCTCGCGCCCTATCCCGAGGACGTCTATCGCGCGATGGTCGTGGCGCTGCGCGATTATGTGCAGCGCAACGGCTTTCCGGGCGTCCTTCTCGGTCTGTCGGGCGGGATCGACAGCGCGCTCTCGGCCGCGGTCGCGGTCGATGCGCTGGGCCCCGACAAGGTGTGGGGCGTGATGATGCCCTCGGTCTTCACCTCGGAGACGAGCCTCGGCGACGCCGCCGAAAACGCGCGCCTGCTCGGTATCCGCCATGACGTCATTCCGATCGGCGGCGCGGTCGACGCCCTGGCAGCGATGCTCAAGGAGCCGTTCGCCGGTCGCAAGCCTGACCTCGCCGAGGAGAATATCCAGGCCCGCCTGCGGATGGTCACCCTGATGGCTCTGTCGAACAAGTTCGGCCACATGCTGCTCACCACCGGCAACAAGAGCGAGATGAGCGTCGGCTATGCCACCCTCTATGGCGACATGGCGGGCGGCTATTCGGTGCTCAAGGACGCCTACAAGACGACCGTGTTCAAGCTGTCGCGCTGGCGCAACGAGCAATGTCCCGCCGGTCTTCTCGGCCCCGAGGGCAAGGTGATGCCCGATTCGATCATCACCAAGCCGCCCACGGCCGAATTGCGCGCCAACCAGAAGGACGAGGACAGCCTGCCGCCGTACGACCGGCTCGATCCGATCCTGCACGGCCTCATCGATCGCGAATTGTCGGTCAGCGAGGTCGTCGCGGAAACCGGCGAGCAACGCGCGATCGTCGCCGAGATGGAGAAACTGGTCCTTCGCGCCGAGTACAAGCGGCGCCAGGCCCCGCCCGGCGTCAAGCTCGGCGGCCGCAACTTCGGGCGTGACCGCCGCTATCCGATCACCAACGCCTTCAGGACCGGCGCATGACCGTCGTCACCCGCTTCGCCCCCTCCCCGACCGGCCGGCTCCACGTCGGCAACATCCGGACGGCGCTGCACAATTTCCTTTTCGCAGCGAAGCACGGCGGGCGGTTCCTGCTGCGGATCGACGATACCGATCGCGAGCGGTCGACGGCCGAGGCCGAAGCGGCGATTCACGCCGATCTTGCCTGGCTCGGCCTCGCACCCGATGCCGTCTTCCGCCAGTCGGACCGCTTCGACCTCTACGAGCGCGAGTTCGAGCGGCTACGCGCCGCCGGCCGGATCTATGCCTGCTACGAGACGCCGGAAGAGCTCGACCTGCGACGCAAGGTGTTGCTGGGGCGCGGCCTGCCCCCGGTCTATGAGCGGCCGGCGCAGGAGAATGCGCCCGTCGAGGGCCGCAGCCCGCACTGGCGCTTCCGCCTCGACCATGATTCACCGATCGGCTGGGACGACCTCATCCGCGGTGAGCAGAAGTTCGATCCGCGGCTCATCTCCGATCCGGTGATCCGCCGCGCCGACGGCAGCTGGCTCTATCTCCTGCCAAGCGTGATCGACGACATCGATCTTGGCGTCACCCACGTGGTGCGCGGCGAGGACCATGTTTCGAACAGCGCAGTCCAGCTGCAGATGTTCGCGGCACTCGGCGCCGACCCGCCGCAATTCGCCCATGAGGCATTGCTGGTTGCCGCCGAGGGCAAATTGTCGAAGCGGCTCGGTGCTGTCGGGGTCGGCGAGATGCAGGAGGAAGGGCTCGAGCCGATGGCCCTGCTGAGCCTGCTCGCGCGTCTCGGGACGAGCCAGCCGGTCGAGCCGATCGGTCACCTTCCGGAACTCGCCGCCACGTTCGACTTCGACCACTTCGGCCGCGCGCCCGCGCATTTCGACATGGAGCAGGTCGGCCAGCTCAATGCGCGACTGCTTCATCAGCACGACTATGCGGGAGTCGCGACCCGCCTGCCGGACTGGGTCGACGCGGATCGCTGGCTTGCCTTGCGCTCGGCGCTCACCCGCCTGTCCGACATCGACCAATGGCATGAAGTCGTCGCAGGCGACATTCCGGTACCTTCTTTATCGGAGGAGGACCGAACCTTCGTCGCCGCCGCCGCCGGCGCCGCCAATTCGACCGACTGGACAGCCGATCCCTGGCACGCGCTGACCAATGCGCTGAAGGCCGAAACCGGTCGCAAGGGCCGGGCGCTGTTCCATCCGCTGCGCAAGGCGATCACGGGGCAGGATTCGGGGCCCGAAATGGGTCCGCTGGTGCGGCTGCTCGGCAAGGAGCGCGTGGTTCGGCGCCTCGAGGTCGCCGCCCAATCCACCTGAGTTCTTGACGCTCGGCAAGCTGACTTGCGCGGTAAATGATATGATGTAACATTCTCCCATCGACTCGGATGAGGAGACTGTCATGCTGGCCTACACCGCGCATCGTCGAACCCATCGTCAGCTGAGCCCCGCGACGCTCGTCGGGATCGTCGGCGTCCACGCCGTCGCCCTGACCCTCGTCGCCATGGCCAAGATGGGGGTGCCGATCCTCCCGAAAGGGCCGGACACCCAGATTTACAACGTTCCTCTCAAGCCGCCCCCACCTCCGACGCCGCCCCCTCCGCAGCCCCAAGTCGAAACCCAGACAACGAAGCCGCCGCCGCCCGACAGTCACATCGAGGTCGTGCCGCCGGTCCTGCCGCTGCAGGGAAGCGGCCCGTCGGTGGATTTCGGCCCGAGCAGCGCCAGCAACCCGCCCGACATCGGACCGTCGCTCGTGACGCCGCTCGATCCAGGCCCCATCGATCCGCCCAAGCCTGCCGTCGTGCACCAAGCCGCGCGTTTCGCCACCCCGGCCGACCTCGTTCGCCCGCCCTATCCCGAATCGAAGCGGCGCTCGGAAGAGGAAGCGACGCTCCGGCTGAGCCTCTCGGTCGACGAGCGCGGGCGGGTGACGGCGGTCAATCCGGTCGGCGCGGCCGATCCCGCCTTCGTCGCCGCGGCCCGGGCGCATCTTCTCCGCTACTGGCGCTACAAGCCCGCGACCGACGACGGCCGGCCGGTCACCACCAATCTCGTCGTGACGCTCAAGTTCGAGCTCGAGGAATAAGGGAGGGCGGGCGCCGTTTGCCGAGCGGCGCCCGCCACCCTACATCGCATCCATGTCCGTTCTTCCGCCGCTGCAAAACCCCAAGGTCGTCTATCGCGACCTCAAGGCGTTCCTCTCGCGCCGGAGCCGGGAGAACATGATCGCGCTCGGCCTCGCGCTGCTGTTCACGGTCGTGATCATCTTCATCTTCTTCATCGACGCCAAGGTGAACACGGCCCCGCCGCCGACCATCACCTATGTCGAAAGTTATTCGGCCAATCGCACCGATGCCGACATCAAGGCCGACCAGGTCAAGGACCAGAAGAAAGCCGAGGCGCGCGCCAAGGAGCGGCAGGCGCAGTTCCAGGAGATCGCCAATACCTTCGGCATCAAGTAGCGATCGCGCGCTGATGGCCGCGGCGGTCGCGCTCGGCCGCGACGCGCAGGGAACGAGCGCGCCCAATCCCAATGTCGGCTGTATCGTGGTCGATGCTGACGGCACGATCGTCGGACGCGGCGCGACGGCGCCCGGAGGGCGGCCGCATGCCGAGGCGCTCGCCTTGGCAGAAGCGGGGACGCGCGCGCGCGGCGGCACGCTCTTCACCACGCTCGAGCCGTGCAATCACCGCAGCCCGCGCGGCCCAGCCTGCTCGGCACTGATCGTCGAGGCCGGCCTTGCCCGTGTCGTCGTCGGTATCGTCGACCCCGATCCGCGGACGGCGGGCGCGGGCCTTAAGCGGCTCGAGGACGCCGGCATCGCGGTGACGACCGACGTGTGCGCCGACGAGGCGCGCGACAGCATGGCGGGCTGGCTCACCCGCCAGCGGCTCGGACGTCCGCGCATCACGCTCAAGCTCGCGTTGTCGATCGACGGCAAGATCGCCCTTCCCTCGGGCGAATCGAAGTGGATCACCGGCGAGGACGCTCGCGCCCACGTCCACTTCGAACGCGCGCACCATGACATGATCCTCGTCGGTCGGGGCACGCTTCAGGCCGACACGCCGCGGCTCGACGTCCGCCTCCCGGGACTCGAGGAACGCTCGCCCCGCCGTGCCCTGCTCAGCCGCGGCGAAGCGGTGACCGGCTGGGAGATGCTGCGCTCGCCGCAGGACGTGTTCCGGCTTCATGACGTCAACGACCTGCTGGTCGAGGGTGGCTCGGCCACCGCCACCGCCTTCCTTGCCGCCGACCTCGTCGACCGGATCCTCCTCTATCGCGCGCCGATCATCATCGGCGAGGGTCGGCAGAGCGTCGGCTACATCGGGCTCGACGCCATTGGTGACGCGCACGGCCGCTGGGAAGCGCGCGACGGCCGCAGCCTTGGCATCGACCGGCTCGAAGTCTACGAGCGCGTTCGCTCCAACCAGGCAGAAGGCTGACCCATGTTCACCGGGATCATCACCGATATCGGCCGCGTTCGCAGCGCCGAACAGCGGGGCGACCTCCGGCTGGTTATCGAGACCGCCTACGAGATGGACGGGGTCGCGCTCGGTGCCTCGATCGCCTGTTCGGGCGCCTGCCTGACGGTGGTCGACAAGGGGCCGGGCTGGTTCGCGGTCGACCTGAGCGGTGAGACGGTGTCGCGCACCGCGCCGGGACTGTGGAACGAGGGCGCACGCCTCAACCTCGAGCGCGCGCTTCGCCTCGGTGACGAACTTGGGGGACACCTCGTGACCGGCCATGTCGACGGCCTTGCCGAAGTCATCGGCATCTGCCCCGAGGGCGACAGCCGCCGGATCGGCCTTGCCGTCCCCAAAGAGCTTGGCCCGATGCTGGCCGCCAAGGGATCGGTGACCCTCGACGGCGTGTCGCTGACCGTGAACGACGTCCGCGATCAGGACGATGCCACCCACTTCAGCGTCAACATCATCCCGCACACCTGGGAGCAGACGACGCTTGGTGATCTTGCCGTCGGGCAGCGCGTCAACGTCGAGATCGATGTCCTTGCCCGCTACCTCCAGCGGATGGTCGCGGCTCGCTAATTCACATTGCAGGGCACATTGCGGTGCTAGCGCGTCACATTGCGATGTGATATTGGACGGTTATGTCCACTTCCCTCATCGATCGCCTCAACGCGATCATCGAGACCGGCGAGATCAGCCGGTCCGGCCTGGCCCGCGCCGCCGGCCTCCATCCCAATTCGCTGAGGAAGCTCGGCTCGGCGGACTGGAATCCGACCGCCGACACGCTGGTCCGCCTCGAGAAGCTGCTCCAGCGGGGCACCGCCGAGGTGCTGGTCGGTCCCGAGGCGATCATCGATGAGGCGCGCAACGGGCGCATGTACATCCTCGTCGACGACGACGACCGCGAGAATGAGGGCGACCTCATCATTCCCGCGCAGATGGCGACGCCCGACGCGATCAACTTCATGGCCCGCCATGGCCGCGGCCTCATCTGCCTTGCGCTGACCAAGGACCGGGTCGACCAGCTCGGCCTGCCAATGATGACCCGGACCAACGGCACCCGTCACGAAACCGCTTTCACCGTGTCGATCGAGGCGCGCACCGGCGTCTCGACGGGGATCAGCGCGGGAGACCGCGCGCGGACCATCGCGGTCGCGATTGACGCGTCCAACGGCCCCGACGACATCGTCTCGCCCGGGCATGTCTTCCCGCTGGTCGCAAGGCCGGGCGGCGTGCTGGTCCGCGCGGGCCACACCGAGGCGGCGGTCGACGTGTCGCGTCTCGCCGGCCTCAACCCGTCCGGCGTCATCTGCGAGATCATGCGCGAGGACGGGACCATGGCCCGACTCGACGATCTGATCGACTTCGCCCGGACCCACGGCCTCAAGATCGGGACTATCCGCGACCTCATCGCCTACCGCCTCCGCCGCGACCACCTGGTCGAGCGCGTCGCCGCCAGCCCGTTCCTCTCGGCCAGCGGCACCGAATGGCAGGCGCAGGTCTTCCGCGACAAGGCGACCGGCGCCGAGCAGCTCGCGCTCATCCTCGGGCCGCTCGATCCCGAGCAGCCGGTGATGGTCCGGATGCACAGCCTCGATCTCTTCGCCGACGTGCTTGGCGAGAAATCGGATCGCGGCGGGCTCCTCGCCGGCGCGATGCGGATGATCGAACAACAAGGCTCGGGCGTAGTCGTCGCGCTTCACGCCGCGAGCCCGGGCTCGCTGTCGCGCGCCGCCGACCGCCGCGCGGGCAAGGACGTCGAGGAAGGCGAAGCGCTCCGCAGCTACGGCATCGGCGCGCAGATCCTCGCCGCGCTCGGCATCCACGACATGATCCTGCTGTCGAACACCCGTCATGCGCCCGTGGGACTCAGCGGTTACGGCCTCGCGATCGTCGAGGAACGCTGCATCGGACAGGAGGCCTGAACCATGGCGAAGATCCTCATTGTCGAGGCCCGCTTCTACGCCCACCTCAACGACATGCTGCTTGCCGGGGCGCGTGCCGCGATCGAGCGTGCGGGTCACGAGCATGAGATCCTTACCGTCCCCGGGGCGCTCGAGGTGCCGGCCGCGATCGCCATCGCCGACGAGAGCGGCGACTATGACGCCTTCGTTGCCCTCGGCGTCATCATCCGCGGCGAAACCTATCATTTCGAGGTGGTCTCCAACGAAAGCGCGCGCGGGATCATGGACCTGACCTTGACCGGGCTCGCCATCGGCAACGGCATCCTGACGGTCGAGAATGAGGCGCAGGCGCTGGTCCGCGCCGACCCGGGCGAACTCGACAAGGGCGGCGGTGCGGCCGAGGCGGCGCTGTCGCTTCTGGCGCTGCGCGAACGCTTCCTCGCCTGAACGGCGGGGAACCGCCAAGTTCAGAGGGCATTCAAGGGTCGAACCCTAGGCCAAGCGCCAACGAACTTTCAGGAGAACCCATGTCTTTCCTCCGTCTCTCGGCCCGCCTGCTCGCGCCCGCCACGGCGCTCGCGCTGGTTGCCCCGGCCGCGCTCGCCCAGCCCGCCGACCCGCTTCGCCAGGTCGAGCAGAGCCTCGGCGCGACCCAGTCGATGAGTGCCCGCTTCACTCAGACGGACGGGCGCGGCCGAAGCCAGTCGGGCACGCTCAGCCTCAAGCGTCCCGGCAAGATCCGCTTCGAATATGGGGCGGGCGCCAACATCCTGCTGGTCGGCGACGGCAAGAACCTCACGTTCCTCGACTACGAGGTCGGGCAGAAGTCGGCGTGGCCGATCGCCAAGTCGCCGCTCTCGGTGCTTCTGTCGCCGCAACCCAATCTGTCGCGTATCGCGCGGATCGAGAAGCAGGCCAATCCGAACATCGTGATCGTCCGTGCCCGGGACGCCCGTCGTCCGGAATTCGGAACCTTGCTGCTCGCCTTCTCGCGGCAGGCTGGCGCGCCGGGCGGCCTGATGCTCGAGGGCTGGACCGCGATCGACGCACAGAACAAGAAGACGACCGTCAAGCTCGATGGGCAGCGCTACAACGTGGCCCTCCCCGACAGCGCCTTCACCTACGCCGAACCGCGCAAGCGTCGGTAAATACGTATGCATTTCGCTACTGTTCATTGGAGCTTCAGGCTTCATGAGATAGTAGCGCATTTGACCGGCGGCGTGGCTTGGGTTTCCCCCTGTTACCAAGGCCCCCGTCAGGTCCCTCGCGTGACGAACGCTTGGTCGGCCCTCGCTCCATGCCCCCGGAGCGGGGGCCTTTGCCTATGGGGCGCCGCCCGCGCTAGGGGAGCCGAGTGACCCGTCTCAAGATCGCCAGCTGGAACATCAACTCGGTCCGCGCCCGCGTGCCGATCGTCTCGCGCTTCCTCGACGAGGAGCAGCCCGACGTCCTCTGCCTTCAGGAAACCAAGGCCGAGGACAAGGACTTCCCCGCCGCGCTCTTCACCGATCGCGGCTATGTCCATCAGGCGCTCAATGGCCAGCGCATGCATCATGGCGTCGCGATCCTCAGCAAGATTCCGCTCGAGGCGCACGGCCGGCATGATTGGCAGGACAATGGCGAGGCGCGCCACGTCGGAGTCCAGCTCCCGCACGGCCTCCGCCTCGAGAATGTCTATGTGCCCGCGGGCGGCGACGTTCCCGATCGCAAGCTCAATCCCAAGTTCGGGCAGAAGCTCGACTTCATCGAGCGGATGACCCGCTGGTCCGAGGATCTGAAGGAGCCGACGCTGATCGTCGGCGATTTCAACGTCGCGCCGCTCGAATGCGACGTGTGGAGCCACAAGGCGCTGCTCGATGTCGTCAGCCACACGCCGATCGAGGTTGAGGCGCTGTCGCGGCTTCAGCAGGCGCACGACTGGGTCGATCTCGGCCGCAAGTTCGTCCCCGCGCCCGAGCGCAATTACACCTGGTGGAGCTACCGCTCGCCCGACTGGACCAAGAACGATCGCGGCCGGCGGCTCGACCACATGTGGGCGAGCCCGAGCGTCTCCGCGCAGGCGGTGGCGCACCGCGTCCACGAACCCTGCCGTGCGTGGGAACGGCCGTCGGACCACGTGCCCCTGGTGATCGAGCTCGATCTTTGAGCAAGGCGGCCCAGGCCATTGCCGCGCTGCGGGCCGGCCGGGCGGTGACGGTCGGAACACTGACCGTCGCCGCGGTCGAGACCGCCACCGACGACCTGCTCGCCATGCTCGATCCCGAAGGGTCCGCCCCGATCCTGCTCAGCGGCGAGCGGGCGTCGGCGATCGGCCTGGGCAACCAGCGCGAGGCCGCGAACAGCCATGCCCCGGTGGTGATCGCGCGGCGCGACTGGCTCGACGCGCGCGCGGTCCGCGCCTTGGTCGATCCCGCGCAGGACTTTGGCCGCTTCTCGGCCGGGCCACTGGCTTCCGAAGCGCCGGGCGACCTTGAGGCGGCACGCGGCGCGCTGGTCCTCGCGCGCCTCGCCGGGCTGATGCCCGCGCTATGGGTGCTGCCGGCTCAGGCGGCGCTGGCCGTGGAGTCGTCCGAGGCGACAAAAGCGGCCTCGCGGTCGCACGTCTCGATCGTCTCGCGCGCGCAGCTCCCCGTAAATGGCCTCGAGGTGCCGACCCAGATCGTCGTGATGCGCGCGGAGGAAGACGGCTCCGAGCATGTCGCGCTGCTGGTCGGCGCGCCGGGCGGGCGGCCGCCGCTGGTCCGCCTCCACAGCGAATGCCTGACCGGCGACGTCTTCGGCAGCCTCAAATGCGATTGCGGGCCGCAGCTTCGCGCCGCGATGCAACTGATGGAACAGGAAGGTGCCGGGATCCTGCTCTACCTCCGGCAGGAAGGCCGCGGGATCGGGCTCGCCAACAAGATCCGTGCCTATGCCCTCCAGGATCGCGGGCTCGACACCGTCGAGGCGAATCTCCGTCTCGGATTCGGCGATGACGAGCGCGATTTCGGTCTCGCCGCGGCCATGCTCCGCGCGCTCGGCGTGTCGGAGGTGCGCCTCATGACAAACAATCCGGCGAAGCTCGAGGGTCTCGCCCAGGCGGGGATCGTCGCGACACGCGTGCCGCATCATCTCCCGACCAATCCGCACAATGCCCACTATCTCGCGACCAAGAAGGCCAAGAGCGGGCATCTCGATTAGTCTTCGAACAACGCTGTCCCGACGCGAATAACGGTCGCCCCGAGCATCACCGCAGCGCTGAAATCGCTGCTCATGCCCATCGACAGGCGAGTGACGTCATGGCGCCGCGCGAGCTTCGCCAGCAGGGCGAAATAAGGGCTCGCCTCCACCCCGGCCGGGGGGATGGCCATCAGTCCGGCAAGATTCAGCGGGGTTTCCCGAAGCTCGCTCAGGAATGCCGGCAGCTCGGCGATCGCCACTCCGCCCTTCTGCTCCTCCTCGCCGATGTTGACCTGCACGTAGGTCGGCCCGGCCCATCCCGCCTGCACCAGCGCGTCGCGCAGGCTCTTCCGGTCGAGCGAATGGATGACGTCGAACAGCGTGGCGGCCTCGCGCGCCTTGTTCGACTGGAGCTGCCCGATCATGTGCAGCCGGACGTCGGGATAGCGCGCGCGCAGGGCCGGCCACTTGTCCGCCACTTCCTGCACGCGATTCTCGCCGAAGTCGCGCTGGCCGGCCTCGATCAGCGCTTCGATCTCCTCCGCCGAGCGACCCTTGCTGACCGCGACGAGCGTCACCGCCGAGGGTTCGCGCCGGGCGGCGCGCGCGGCTTGCGCAATGCGATCGTGGATGGCGGCGAGGCGGGCGGCTGCATGCGACATGCGGGCCTGCTAGGGGGCTAGGGGATGGAAAGGCAAGACTGGCCGACGGCCTGGCTCTTCACCGACGAGCGGATCGACCGCGAGCTCGACGACGCGATGCGACGGGCAGCCGCGGCCGGCGCGGGGATTGTCGTGCGGCACCACCGCAGTTCCCCCGAGCGCCGGCGTGGCCTCGCCGAGCAGGTGAAGGGGCTTGGTGCGGTTCTCGCCGTGGCAAGGGACGTGGAGCTTGCCGCCCAAGTCGGCGCTGCGCTCATCCATAATCCGCTGGCTTGCGCGACGGAGCTTCCCTTCAGCCTTTCGGTCCATGACGACGCGGAGGCACGCCTCGCTGCCGAACGCCGTCCGGCCCTTGTCTTCATCTCACCCGTTCACGAGACCCGTTCGCACGAAGGGGCGAGGCCGCTCGGCGAAGAACGGGCGATCGAGCTGATGCTCATGGCCGGCCGCCCCGCCATCGCGCTCGGCGGCATGGATGATCGGCGTGGACGCACCCTCATGGAGCGCGGTTTCCACGGCTGGGCGGGAATCGACTGTTGGCTCAGAACTTGAACGCCGTGCCGATGTAGACGGCCTGGCTGTCACGGCGCTGGTCGCGCAGGGTCGCGACCTGCTCGCGCTCGATCTTGTACTTGACGCCGCCGGTCACCGCCACGTTGCGGCTGATGTTGTAGGCACCGCCCACGTCGAGAGCGTAAGAGGTCGGGTCCACGATCGCCGAGGTCCGTTCGCGCGCGGCGCGATCGGCGCTGGCCGACACGCTGCCGGTGAAGCGCTTCAAGCTATAGCTCACGCCCACCGCCGCACCCTCGCGGGCGCTGAGCGCGGGCGTCGCTCCCTGCGACTTGCTGACGTCGGCGGCCACGGCAAACCGCTTCCAGCCCACGGCCGCACCGAGGTTGTACGAGGCGGGGGTCAGCGTCATCGTGCCGCCCATCGGCGCCGCGGCGGCCGCGCGATCACGCAGCGCGACCTGCGCCGGAGTCGTCGCCCGCGCGCGCACCGCGATCCGGATCTGCGACGGCCGCTGACTGCTCGCTGCTGGCGTGAATCGAAGATCGGACCCGAGCGAGGGCCGGCTGGCAAGAGCCGCGGCGAGACGCGGATCGGCCTGCGCCGGGGTGAAACCGCTGTCGAAGCTAAGGGACACGGCCGGCGGGCGCTTGGCGCTCGACTTCGGCGCGGCAATGACGACCGACGCAGGCAACAGAAGGCTGGCCGCGGCAAACGCCACGCTCCACTTCGCCTTCATGTCGCGCTGGCGACTCATCGATTTCGCGTCCTTTCAGTCGATACATAGATTGGCGCAGATGAATGTTCCACGACCCATCCCCATTCATCCCGCGATGTGACATCGAATCCACAGCCGAGCGATGGCCGGGGACGGGTTGCGAGTGAAGACGCGACCACTATAACGCTCCTCAAGCAATCCGCCTCCTTCAATCGGGAATTGACCATGCGCCGACCGCTTAGCCTTCTTCTCCTGTCAGCCGTCGCGCTGACGGCCGCGGGCTGCAGCCGCAATCGCAACATTCCGGTCGAACTCGCGCCGTCGCGGACGACCGCGATCGGCGTGAACACCTATCTGTGGCGCGCCGCGATCGACACGCTGAGCTTCGCGCCGCTGCTTACCGCCGACAGCAACGGCGGCGTGATCGTCACCGACTGGTACGCCAACCCGAGCGCGCCGGGCGAGCGAGTCAAGCTAACCGTCTCGATCCTCGACCAGGACCTGCGCGCCGACGCCCTGCGCGTCGCCGCCTCGCGCCAGGTCAACCAGAACGGCCAGTGGGTCGATGCGCCGGTCACGGCCGCGACCGTCCAGAAGCTCGAGGACATCATCCTCACCCGCGCCCGCGACATCCGCCGCGCCGCCGTCGGCTAAGAGCCGCAACGTACAGGAGTTACCATGACCACCGACCGCTTCGTGCCCGCGGCGAGTGATTCCCGCTGGCAGGAGCGGTGGGAGTCGGAGGGCTGCTTCCGCGCCGACAGCGCGAGCGCCAAGCCCAAGGCCTATGTCCTCGAGATGTTCCCCTATCCCTCGGGGCGCATCCACATGGGGCACGTGCGCAACTACACCATGGGCGACGTCCTCGCCCGCTTCCGCCGCGCGCAAGGCTATGAAGTGCTCCATCCGATGGGCTGGGACGCCTTCGGCATGCCGGCCGAAAATGCGGCAATGGAGAAGAAGGTCCATCCGGGCCACTGGACGCGCCAGAACATCGCCCAGATGCGCGCCCAGCTGAAGCGCCTCGGCTTCGCGCTCGACTGGAGCCGCGAACTCGCGACCTGCGAACCCGACTATTACGGACACGAGCAGGCGCTGTTCCTCGATCTCTTTGCCGCCGGGCTCGTCTTCCGCCGCGAATCGGAGGTGAACTGGGATCCGGTCGACATGACCGTGCTCGCCAACGAGCAGGTGATCGACGGACGCGGCTGGCGGTCGGGCGCACTGGTGGAGCGGCGCAAGCTGAACCAATGGTTCCTGCGGATCACCGACTTCGCCGAAGAGCTCCTGGACGGCCTCGGCTCGCTCGACCAGTGGCCCGACAAGGTCCGGCTGATGCAGGAGAACTGGATCGGCAAGAGCCGTGGCCTGCAGTTCCGTTTCGCCCGTCCCGAAGGCGGCGAGGTGGACGTCTTCACCACCCGTCCCGACACGATCTTCGGCGCGAGTTTCGTCGCCATCTCGCCCGGCCACCCGATTGCCGAGGCGCTCGCCGCCGAGCGGCAGGACGTCGCCGACTTCATCGCGCGCTGCAAGCAGGGCGGGACCACCGCGGCCGAGATCGAGACCGCCGAGAAGCTCGGGTTCGATACCGGGCTCACCGTCACGCATCCGCTCGATTCCTCATGGCAGCTGCCGGTCTGGATCGCGAACTTCGTATTGATGGACTATGGCACCGGCGCGCTGTTCGGCGTGCCCGGCCATGACGCGCGCGACTTCGAATTCGCGACCAAATACGGCCTGCCGATCACCCGCGTGGTCGCGTCCAGAGCCGACGAGGCCGATGCCCCGCTCGCCGAGGCCGAGACCATCGCCGGCGTCGCGGTCAACAGCCGCTTTCTCGACGGCCTCACCACCGACGCGGCCAAGGCCGAGATCATCCGCCGCGCCGAGGCCGATGGCTGGGGCGAGGGCAAGACCCAGTATCGCCTGCGCGACTGGGGCGTCAGCCGCCAGCGCTACTGGGGCACGCCGATCCCGATCATCCATTGCGACGCGTGCGGCGCGGTCCCGGTGCCGAAGGACCAGCTCCCGGTGGTCCTTCCCGAAGACGTCAGCTTCGACATTCCCGGCAACCCGCTCGACCGGCACCCGACGTGGAGCAAGGTCGACTGCCCGTCCTGCGGCAGCCCCGCGCGGCGTGAAACCGACACGCTCGACACCTTTGTCGACAGCAGCTGGTATTTCATCCGCTTCGCATCACAGCCCGACGACAAGCCGTTCGACGCGGCCGAAGCGCAGGCCTGGCTTCCGGTCGGCCAGTATATCGGCGGGGTAGAGCATGCGATCCTCCATCTCCTCTACGCCCGCTTCTGGACCCGCGCGCTCGAGCGGATCGGCAAGCTCTCGGTGAAGGAGCCGTTCAAGGGCCTCTTCACCCAGGGCATGGTCACGCACGAGACCTACAAGGCGGGCGACGGCAGCTGGCTCAGCCCCGACGAGGTCCGCCGTGAGGGCGACGACTGGATTCACGTCGAGAGCGGCCATCCGGTCACCAGCGGCCGCGTCGAGAAGATGTCCAAGTCGAAGAAGAATGTCGTCGACCCCGACTTCATCATCGATCGCTACGGCGCCGACGCCGTGCGCTGGTTTATGCTCTCCGACAGCCCGCCCGAGC
This sequence comes from Sphingomonas rosea, assembly GCF_039538065.1. Lineage (NCBI taxonomy): Bacteria > Pseudomonadati > Pseudomonadota > Alphaproteobacteria > Sphingomonadales > Sphingomonadaceae > Sphingomonas > Sphingomonas rosea. Next base: position 904,494 of record NZ_BAABBR010000001.1, on the reverse strand, counting down.
GCGACCTCGAATGGTCGATCGGCGGGATCGAGGGCGCGGCCCGCTTCGTCCAGCGTGTGTGGCGCCTCGCCACCGCCGAGCGGCAGAGCGCGGGCGAGGACATGGCGCTCCGCCGTAAGCTCCACCGCGCGATCGCCGCGGTCGGCAGCGCGGTCGAGGGCCTGCAATTCAACAAGGCCGTCGCGGCGGTCTACGAATTGACCAGCGCGATTGAGAAGGCCGCCCCGTCGGCCGACCGCAGCGCCGCCATTTCGAGCCTCGTCATCCTCGTCGCGCCGATGGCGCCGCACCTCGCCGAAGAAGCATGGGTGGCGCTTGGCGGCAGCGGGATGGCGGTGGACCAGCCCTGGCCCGCCCATGATCCCGCGCTGCTGGTCGACGACGAGGTGACGATCGCGGTGCAGGTCAACGGCAAGCTTCGCCACACGATGAATGCGCCGCGTGGCCTGTCCCGCGAAGACCTTCAGGCGATGGCGCTGTCGGCCGAGAAGATCGCCGCGCAGATCGCCGAAGCCACGCCCAAGAAGATCGTGGTCGTCCCCGATCGCCTCGTGAACATCGTCCTGTGAAACGGTTCGCCCCCCTCCTCCTGATCGCCGCGCTCGGCGGCTGCGGATTGCGTCCGGTCTATGGCGGTGGCGCGAGCGGCCAGACGGCCACCTTCCTGTCGTCGATCGCGGTCCAGCCCATCGCCGGTGGGCGCACCGGCTGGCTCCTCCGCTCCGCGCTCGCCGAGCGCCTCGGCGAGCCCAAGGGATCGCAGCCCTATCGGCTCGAGGTCGAGGTCGACGACGACGTCACCGGCTTCGGTATCCGCGGCGACACCGCCGTGACCCGGGAGCGGCGCACCATCCGCGCCCGCTATCGCCTGGTCGAAAGCGCCACGGGACGAGTCGTTCTGGACGCGACCGCGGGCTCCGACGCCGGCCTCGATGTCGTCAGCTCCGACGTTGCGACCCTCGCGGCCGAGCAGACGGCCGCCGAACGCCTCGCTCAGGTCGTGGCGGACCAGATCGTCGGTCGGCTTGGCCTCTACGCCAACGCGGGCCGCCCGAAGTGAAGCTGGCGGCCGGCCGCGTCGCCGCCACGCTGGACCGGCCCGACCCCTCGGTTCGTTTCTATCTTTTTTCGGGCTCGGATTCCTCGACGAGCCGGCTGCATGCCCAGCGCCTCCTTGGCGCGCTCAAGGCCGAAAAGGTCGCCACCAGCGTCGCGCAATTGAAAAGCGATCCCGCCTGGCTCGCCGACGAGGCTGCGAGCATCTCGATGTTCGGCGGCCAGCGGCTGCTGTGGATCGAGCCCGCCGGCGAGGACATTCTCCCCGCCGTCACCGCCTTGCTCGACCTTCCCTCGGCCGAAGCCCCCGCGATCGCGATCATCGCCTCGACCCTGCGCAAGGACAGCAAGATCGCGAAATTCGCCGACAGCCGGCCGGGTGCGATCCACGTCGCGAGCGAGCCGCTCGCCGCCCGCGATCTCGTGGCCGCGATCCTCGAACTCGGGCGCGGCGAAGGATTGCGGCTGACCCCGCAGCTCGCCGAACGCGTCGCCGAAGAGGCCGCCGGCGACCTCATGCTCGCCCGGCTCGAGCTCCAGAAATTCGCGCTCTACGCTGATGCCGCGCCCGACCGCCCCTGTGACCTCGACGAGAGCGTCGTCGATGCGCTCGGGATCGACCAGGCGGAGACCGACCACAGCCGCCCCGGTGACCTTGCACTGGCCGGAGACCTCCACCAGCTGGGCGCCGAACTGGTGCTGCTCGAAGCTTCGGCGATCGACGCCATTCCCGTCGTCCGTGCGCTCCAGCGCCGCCTGCTGATGCTCGTGCCGCTGCGCGCGCGGGTCGACAGCGGTCAATCGATCGGCACCGTTCTCGGCTCGGTCTGGCGCGACAAGGCAGCCGTGACCAGGATCCTCCCGCGCTGGACGAGCGCGCGCCTCGCCGAAGTCATGGTCCGGGTCCAGAAGCTCGAGCGCGAGCTCATGCTGCGCCCTGTCCCACCCTCGGCGGCGCTCGGCGAATTGCTGATGCAGCTCGCCCGCGCAGCCGGACGCTAGATCGGCTCGCCGCTCAGGCGCTGGCAGATGAGGTCGAGCTGGTCGAGGCTCGAGAAATGCACCGCGACCTGACCAGCCCCGCCCTGGTGCTGGATCGAGACCTTCAGTCCGAGGAGATCGCCGAGCTGCCGCTCAAGCGCGAGCAGGTCGGCATCGCGCGCCGCGGCAGTGAGGCGAGCGCTGCCACGGCCAATGTCGCTTCCGGCCCCCGGCCGACGCTTTCGTGCGAGCGCTTCGGTCTGCCGAACCGACAGGCCGCGCTTCACAATCTCTTCCGCCAGCGCTTCCGCATCGTCCGAAGACGCAATGGCGCGGGCGTGCCCCATCGTCAGCGTTCCCGCATCGAGATGGGCGCGCACACTCTCCGGAAGATCTCGTAATCTCAACAAGTTAGCGACATGGCTGCGGCTCTTGCCGACGAGCTTGCCGACTTCCTCAGGCTTGTGGCCGAAACGCTCGACAAGCGCCGCATAGGCGTCAGCTTCCTCGAGCGGCCCGAGGTCGGCGCGCTGCACGTTCTCGATCAGCGCGACTTCGGCGGTCCCGGCTTCGTCGAAGGTCCGGACGATCGCCGGAATCTTGTGCAGCTGCGCGCGCTGAGCGGCGCGCCAGCGACGCTCGCCCGCGACGATCTCATATTGTCCCGCGTCGCCCGCCGGGCGGACGAGGATCGGCTGAAGCACACCGCGCGCGCCGATCGATTCCGCGAGCTCGGCCAGCGCGTCCTCGTTGAAGACCCGGCGCGGCTGACGTGGATTGGGGCGGATCGCCGCGACGTCGAGTTCGCGGACGCCGTCGGCGCTGCCGGGCGCGGCCACGGGCGCATCGCCAAGCAAGGCGGAAAGGCCGCGGCCAAGGCCGCGCGCAGGCTGATTCATGCGGCTTCCTTCAGGGCCGGGAGGCGGGCCATCAGCTCGCGCGCCAGACCGACATAAGCGGTCGAGCCCGAGCAGCGAAGATCGTAGATGAGCGCCGGTAGTCCGTGGCTCGGGGCTTCGGACAGGCGGACATTGCGAGGAACGACGGTGTCGAACACCGCGGCGCCGAGGCAGGCACGAACGTCCTCGGCGACCTGCGCCGAAAGGCGGTTGCGGCGGTCGAACATGGTCAGGGCGACCCCAAGGATCGACAGCTCGGGGTTGAAGCGGGTGCGAATGCGCTCGACCGTCTGCAGGAGTTGGCTGAGGCCCTCGAGCGCGAAGAACTCGCACTGCAGGGGGACGAGCAGGTGACGGGCGGCCACAAGCGCATTGACGGTGAGCAGGCCGAGCGAGGGCGGGCAATCGATCAGGCAGATGTCCCACCGCGGCGGCGCGGCGTCGAGTGCGTCGGCGAGGCGATGCGTACGGCGATCGAGGTCGACCATCTCCACCTCGGCGCCCGACAGGTCCTGTGTCGCGGGGAGCAGGTCGAGGCGCGGCACGCGCGTCGCCTGGACGCTGTCGGTCACGGTTTCGGTGCCGATCAGCACTTCGTAGGAGGAGCGTTCACGCGCCGACGGGCCGATGCCGAGCCCGGTCGAGGCATTGCCTTGGGGATCGAGGTCGATCAGCAGCACGCGCCACCCCATGGCGGCGAGGCCGGTGGCGAGATTGATGGCGGTGGTGGTCTTCCCCACCCCGCCCTTCTGATTGGCAATCGCGACCTTGATCATCCCCGTCCCGCTTTCCGACGGACCGCCTCTGCCACGAGGATCCGGCTTTCCGGATCGGTTACGCTGGGCTCCAGTCGGAAGTTACCTTGCCACGTGCGGCGGGCTTCTTCCAGTTCCTTTGCCGCGCTTCGGCCTTTTGGCAGCACCCACCGGCTCTCGGGATGGGACAATGGCAAGGATATGGCGAACAGCCTGTCGATCGAGGCGACCGCGCGGGCGGTGATGACGTCATATCGGCCGGAAAGCTGGTCGGTCTTGCCCGTGACGATCGTGACGTTCTTCAGGTCGAGTTCGTCGCGACACCGCTCGAGAAAGGCAGTGCGCAAGCGGCGGGGTTCGACCATCGTAACTTCTCTAACATCGCGCATAGCGAGCACCATGCCGGGGAGGCCCGGGCCGCTCCCGATATCGAGCCAGGACGCGTCGGTGGGAGCGTGTCGGAGGAGTTGGGCGGAGTCGATGATGTGCCGTTGCCAAACGTCCTCGACGCTGCCGCGGCTGATGAGATTCTGGCGGCTGTTTTCGTCGAGGAGAAGCGACACATAGCGCTCGATCTTCGCGGCCGTTTCACGTGAAACAGGCCCTCCGAATGCTTCTCCCAGCGATTCGATCATGCGGCAGTCCGTGAGACGGCGACATAAAGTGCCGTCAGCGCCGCAGGCGTGATCCCAGGAATGCGCGAAGCCTGATCGAGGTTTTCGGGCCGCGCGAGCTCAAGCCGTTCGGCCATCTCGGCAGAAAGGCCCGGGATGGAGGCAAAGGCTAGCGACGCCGGAAGGCGCGTCGCGCGGCTGCGATCGACGTCGGCCCATTCCTTCTGCTGCCGCGCGACATAAGGCGCATAGAGGGCGTCTGCCTGCCCTTGCTCCGTCGCGGCGAATTCCGATGTCGCCCGTGCCTCGAAGTGGCGAACGATCGCCGAGCGCCGCGCGTTCGACAGGCAATCGGTGTCGAGCGCCATCGCCCCTAGCCGCGAAACCGCATTATCGGCGCGCAGCAGCAGGCGATATTCGGCCCGCGCGGTCATCATGCGATAAGGTTCGGTCACGCCCTGGAGCGTCAGATCGTCGATCATCACCCCGATGTAGCTCGACTGGCGGGTGAAGGTGACCGGGGCCTCTTCGCGAACGAACGCCGCAGCGTTGAGACCCGCGACCAGGCCCTGCGCAGCCGCTTCCTCGTAACCGGTGGTGCCGTTGATCTGCCCCGCGAGGAACAGGCCGGGCAGGTCGCGGACCTGGAGATCGGTGCCGAGTCGGCGCGGATCGACATGCTCATATTCGACCGCATAGCCAGGCCGGACGATGTCGGCCCGCTCGAGTCCCACGATCGAGCGGATGAAACGGGTCTGCACCTCGACCGGCATCGAGGTCGAGATGCCATTAGGGTAGACCAGCGGATCGTCGAGCCCCTCGGGCTCGAGAAAGATCTGGTGCCCGTCGCGATCGCCGAAACGGCGAATCTTGTCCTCGATCGACGGGCAATAGCGCGGCCCCCTCCCCTCGATCGCCCCCGAATAGAGCGGGGAGCGGTCTTCGGCTTCGCGCAATATGGCGTGGGTCGCGTCATTGGTGCGCGTAATGGCGCAGCGGAGCTGGGGAACGGGCTTCCAGCTCTCAGGATGCGCGGAAAAGCGCCACGGCTCGGAATCGCTCGGCTGCTCACCGAGGCGCGCCCAGTCGATGGTACGACCATCGAGCCGTGGCGGGGTCCCTGTCTTGAGCCGCCGCTCGGCGAGCCCGACGTCACGGAGCTGCGCGGCGAGCGGAACACTGGCTTGCTCGCCCTCTCGGCCTGCGGGGCGAGACTCCTCGCCCATGAATATCCGGGCGTCGAGGAAGGTGCCGGTCGCAACGACCACCGCGGGGGCGTGAAGGCGGGTGCCGTCGGCGAGCTCGACCCCGGCGATGCGGTCGTAATCGATCAGCAAGGCGATGGCCTCGCCGGTCAGGCGCGCGATCGGGAGCTCGGCCAGAAGGTCTTCGATTGCCCGCCGATAAAGCTTGCGGTCGGCCTGGATGCGGGGACCCCATACCGCCGGTCCCTTGCTCCGGTTGAGCATGCGCCGGTGAATCGACGCGCGATCGGCGGCGCGCGCCATCAGGCCGTCGAAGACATCGAGTTCACGGACGAGATGGCCCTTGCCGACCCCGCCGATCGACGGGTTGCAGCTCATCTGACCCGCGTTCGAGGGGTCGAAGCTCAGCAACGCGACCTTGGAGCCGCGACGCGCTGCCGCAGCCGCCGCCTCGCAACCAGCGTGCCCTGCTCCAATCACGATGACGTCGAACATCAGCGCGCCCTAGCGCCGGCGAGCCGCTTTTACGAGTTGTTCCACGTGAAACAGGGTCATTTGCCGAGGCAGAAGCGCCCAAATAGCGCGTCGAGCACGTCTTCGGTACTTGAGCGACCGGACAGATGGTCCAGCGCGAGGAGCGCTCGGCGAAGCGCATCGGCAGTGATGACGATGTCGTTCGCCGTCACATCGGTCAGTGCATCACATGCGATCTCGAGCGATGTCGCCTGGCGGCGATTGAGTGCCGTCCGGTCCGGTGGTGGAAGAATATTCTTCGCACGCTCCGCGATGGCGCTCGTCAGGGTGTCGAGCCCCTCACCGCCGATGACCGACGTCGCGATGCTGGCCAAGGGCGCGGGATCGCTCCGCTCGTCGGCGCGGGCATGGACGAGGATGGTCGACCTTCCAGTCGGTGCCGCGCGAGGGTCGCCGAGCCAGAGCAGGAGATCGGCCTCTTCCTGCGCTGCCCTCGCACGCGAAACACCGATGCGTTCGACCTCGTCCTCGCTGTCGCGAAGGCCGGCCGTGTCGACGAGAGTGATCGGAATACCGCCAAGATCGAGCCGCGTTTCGATGACGTCGCGGGTTGTGCCGGCAATCGGCGTGACGATGGCCTTGTCCGAACCGCTCAAAGCGTTGAAGAGACTGGATTTTCCGCTGTTCGGTGGTCCTGCGAGCACCACCCGCAGTCCGTCGGCCAGCAACTCGGCACGCGGCGAAGCCAGCCAGCGCTCCCATTCGGCGCGAAGGTCGTCCGCGGCGGCGGCGAGCAAGCCCATCGACGGCTCGGTCTCGTCCTCGTCGACATAGTCGATCGCGGCTTCCGCTTGCGCCGAGAGCATGACGAGCCGCGTGCGCCAGGCTTCGACCTGGTGGCGGAGCGCCCCGCCCGCGGTGGCGACGGCGGCGCGGCGTTGCCATTCGGTCTCGGCACCGAGGAGTTCGCCGAGGCCCTCGGCCTGGGTCAGGTCGAGCCGGCCGTTGCCGAGCGCACGGCGCGTGAACTCCCCCGGCTCGGCGTGCCGCAGCCCTTCCATGCTGGCGAGCTCGGCGAGAAGGCGCGCGACGACGGCCCGGCCACCGTGACAGTGGAATTCGACCAGCGGCTCCCCCGTGACGGTCGCGGGCGCGGCAAAGCGGACGACCAGCGCGCGGTCGATGGTGGTGCCGTCCCCTGCCCGCAACGTCCGCAGCGCGAGCTCGCGCGGCGGTGGCAGCGGGCCGGCAAGGCGCTCAAGCGCTTCTTCAGCCAGCGGACCGCTGCAACGGACGATGGCGACGGCCGCGGGCAGCGCGCCGCTCGAGAGGGCGAAGATGGTGTCGGTCACCCGCGCTGTTTGCCCCGTCTCCGCGAGGCGTTTCAAGCTCAGCCGAAGAGGCGGCCGAGACCGACCTGCGGATCGATCCAGCCTTCGTACATCATCTTGACCGCGACATAGAGGATCACGGCGAGGCCGACGTAGGCGATCCAGCGATAGCGCTCGATGTAGCGGGCGATGATGTTGGCCGCGAGGCCCATCAGGGCGACCGCGAAGATCAGGCCGACGATGAGGATGCCGGGATGCTCGCGGGCCGCGCCGGCGACCGCCAGGACGTTGTCGAGGCTCATGCTGACATCGGCCACCGCGACGGCCCAGGCAGCGCTGGCGAAGCTCTTGGCGGGCTTGAGGCCGCTATGCTCGTCGCCCTCGATCTCGGGGCTGCCGGCATTGTCGGCGGCGTGGCGCAGTTCGCGCCACATCTTCCATGCGACCCACAGGAGAAGAAGCCCGCCGACGAGGATCAGGCCGACGATCTGGAGTAATTGGGTGACGATCAGCGCGAACAGGATGCGCAGCACCAGGGCCGCGGCGACGCCGATCAGGATGACCTTCTTGCGCTGCTCGGCGGGAAGGCCCGCGGCGAGCGCGCCGACGACGATCGCATTGTCGCCCGCAAGGACGAGGTCGATCATCAGCACCTGGAGGAAGGCCGCAAAGGCCGCCGGCTCGGTGATGTTGCTGAAATCCTTGATGATCGATGCCCAGATGTCGGCAGGGCCGCCCATCGAGGAAGCGGCGGCGATCAGAAGGTCAAGCAAGTCAGGCTCCGGCGTGTACGAGCGGTGAAGGGGAACGCGGCACCGGCGCTGTCATCGCACCAGTGCCGCCTTCGTTCCGGTTACTGGTTCATCGAGGCGAAGAAATCCTCGTTCGACTTGGCGTCGCGCATCTTGTCGAGGAGGAACTGCATCGCGTCGACGGTGCCCATCTGCATGAGGATCCGGCGCAGCACCCACATCTTGGTGAGGGTGTTCTGCGGGACCAGCAGCTCTTCCTTGCGGGTGCCGCTCTTGCCGACGTCGAGCGCCGGGAAGATGCGCTTGTCGGCGACCTTGCGGTCGAGCACGATTTCGCTGTTACCGGTGCCCTTGAACTCTTCGAAGATGACCTCGTCCATCTTGGAGCCGGTGTCGATCAGCGCGGTGGCGATGATCGAGAGCGAGCCGCCCTCCTCGATGTTGCGGGCGGCACCGAAGAAGCGCTTCGGACGCTGGAGCGCGTTGGCGTCGACACCGCCGGTCAGCACCTTGCCCGAGCTCGGCACGACGGTGTTGTAGGCGCGGCCAAGACGCGTGATCGAGTCGAGGAGGATGACGACATCCTTCTTGTGCTCGACGAGGCGCTTGGCCTTCTCGATCACCATTTCCGCGACCTGGACGTGGCGCTGCGCGGGTTCGTCGAAGGTCGAGGAGACGACCTCGCCCTTCACCGAGCGCTGCATGTCGGTGACTTCCTCGGGCCGCTCGTCGATCAGCAGGACGATCAGGAAGACTTCCGGATTGTTGTCGGTGATCGCGCGGGCGATGTTCTGGAGGAGTACGGTCTTGCCGGTCCGCGGCGGCGCCACGATCAGCGCGCGCTGGCCCTTGCCGAGCGGCGAGACGATGTCGATGACGCGTGCCGACTTGTCCTTGATCGTGGGATCGAGAGTGTCGAGCTTGAGCTTCGAATCCGGATAGAGCGGCGTCAGATTGTCGAAATTGACGCGATGGCGGACGGCGTCGGGCTCGTCGAAATTGATCAGCGTGACGCGGCTCAGCGCAAAATAGCGCTCGCCGTCCTTGGGCGCGCGAATCTCGCCCTCGACGGTGTCGCCGGTGCGGAGGCCGAAGCGGCGGACGAGCTGCGGGGTGACGTAGATGTCGTCGGGGCCGGCGAGATAATTGGCTTCCGCGCTGCGCAGGAAGCCGAAGCCGTCGTTGAGCACTTCGATGGTGCCCGAGCCCATGATCTCGGCGCCGGTCTCGGCGCGGACCTTGAGAATGGAGAACAGCAGATCCTGCTTGCGCAGGGTGGAAGCCCCTTCGATGCCCATTTCCTCGGCCTGAGCGACGAGTTGGGCGGGGGTCTTCTGCTTGAGATCCTTGAGGTGCATTTACCTGTCTTTTGTCTGGAAAGTTTGCAGTCGAATGACTGAAAGGCCGCGTCGAGAACCGAGCGGACACACCGGCAAAGGGGGAATACGGGCCGGTGCGGCCGTATTGATGACGGCCTATGCCCCGGTGGGGCTCAAGTCAACATGGGGGTCCTGCCGCCCCCTCGCAAGATCAGAAAGGCTTGACGATCACCAGCACGACGATGAGCGCGGTCATGATGCCGGGCACCTCGTTCATGATGCGGAGCGTGCGATTCTCGAGCGGGCGATCGCCGCGCGCGAGCTTGCGGCCGTAGGCACCAAGCCAGCCCTGATAGCCCGAGAGCATTATCACGAGCAGCAGCTTGCCGTGGAACCAGCCTTGGCTCCACGCGCCGATGTTGAAGGCGAGCGCGAGGCCGAGCACCCAGACGATGATCAGCGCGGGCGTCAGGATGATCGAGCGGGTGCGGCGCTCGCGCTCGATCCAGGCGCGATCCTCGGCCGAGCCGGGCGCGGTCGCGTGATGGTAGACGTAGAAGCGCGGGAGCAGGAACAGCCCCGCGATCCAGAAGATGACGAAGGTCAGGTGCGCGGCCTTCACCCACGGATAGGCGTTGCCGAGGAAGCCGTTGTAGGCGTCGAGCATCGTCAAAGGGTCTTTCCGAGCAGGCGGAGAAATTGTTCGACGTGGGCGATCGGCGTCGTCTGCTGAATGCCGTGGCCGAGGTTGAAGACGTGCGGACGCTCCTCGAGCGCGGCGAGGATCTTGCCCACGGCCTTCTCCAGCGCGGCGCCGCCGGCGATCAGCGCGAGCGGATCGAGATTGCCCTGGACCGGCATGCCGTCGGGCAGGCTCGCATGCGCCCAGACCGGATCGACCGTCTCGTCGAGTCCGACCGCGTCGATTCCCGTCTCGCGGGCATAAGCCGGAAGCTTGCCGCCAGCGCCCTTGGGAAAGCCGATGATGGTGAGGTTCGGACGCGCTTTCCGCAGGCGATCGACGATCCGCGCGGTGGGAGCGATCACCCAGCGCTCGAACTCGGCCGGGGCGAGGCTGCCCGACCAGCTGTCGAACAATTGCACCGCATCGACGCCGGCATCGGCCTGGCCGACCAGATAGTCGACGCTGGCGTCCTCGATCGCGGTGATGATCGCACCGAACTTGCCGGGGTCGAGATAGGCGAGCTGGCGCGCCTCGGCCTGCTCGCGGCTGCCTTCGCCTGCGACCATGTAGGTCGCCACGGTCCAGGGAGAGCCCGCAAAGCCGAGGAAAGTCGTTTCAGGCGACAACTGCGCCTTCACCTGGCGAACGGTCTCGTAGATGGCCTCGAAACGCTCCGGCGCGGGCACGAAGGCGCTCATCTCGGCGCCCGACAGCGGCGGTGCGAGGCGCGGCCCCTCGCCGGCGACGAAGCTGAGCTGCTGGCCGAGCGCATGCGGCACGATCAGGATGTCGGAAAAGAGGATCGCGGCGTCGAGCGGGAATCGGCGCAGCGGCTGGAGCGTGATCTCGGCCGCGGCGGCCGGATCGTAGACCATGTCGAGGAAGCCGCCCTTGTCGGCCCGGAGCGCACGATATTCGGGAAGATAGCGGCCGGCCTGGCGCATCATCCAGACCGGGGGTGGATCCCGGCGCTCGCCGCGCAGGACGGCAAGGAGGGGCTTGTCGGTCGTCAAACTCGAAGGCTGATCCGCCACCCTTATCTCTTTCTCTCTTAGATTCTTAAAAGGTAGTTGGAGTCTGTTGGTCGCCCCATGAGGGGGATTAAGTGGACCTCACACGGTTGCCAACAGGTGGCCGGAAACCGTTCTTCTCGCAAGACCGCCGATTCGCGGCGCGGGACTCCCGATATCCACAGCCTTGTGGATGGCTTCGTCCCCCGTGGATAAACGAGTCGGGGAATCGATGGCGAGCGGCCCGGACGCGCTCCGATTGGTCCATCCCCCGATCCGCGCTAGGGGCTGAGGGGCATTTCTCCACAGGAACGAACATGGAACTGGCGGCGTGACCCTGATCCTGGCCTCGACTTCGCCCATTCGGGGCACCCTGATCGCCAATGCGGGCGTCGCTTATGCGGCGCAGGCGCCCGGGGTCGACGAAGCGGCGGTGAAGGCGGGCTTCGCGGGCGACGATGCCGCGCTCGCGACCCGGCTGGCCGAGGCCAAGGCTTTGGCGGTGAGCGGCATGCAAGGCGACGCGCTGGTGATCGGCAGCGACAGCCTGGTCAGTGTCGAGGGCCGCCGCTTTGACAAGCCCGCGGGGCGCGAGAGCGCGGCCGAGCATCTGCGCTTCTTTTCGGGCAAGACGATGCGGCTCACCAGCGCGGTGGTGCTGGCGCAGGGCGGAGAGATCGTCTGGCGCCATGCGAGCGAGGCGCGGCTCCAGGTCCGGCCGCTGAGCGAGGCGTTCATCGAAGACTATCTCGAGGCGGACTGGCCCGAGGTCAGCTATTGCGTCGGCGTGTTCCGGCTCGAAGGGCCGGGCATCCAATTGTTCGAGACGATCGAGGGCGACCATTTCACGATCCTCGGCCTTCCGCTGCTGCCGCTGCTGGGCGCGCTGCGGGAACGGGGCAAGCTGCCGTCATGACGTCTGGCGTGCCTTATGCCGAAGTGATCGGCGATCCGGTCGGCCATTCGAAGTCGCCGCTGATCCACAATTTCTGGCTGGCGAAGCTCGGGATCACGGGTGTTTATCGGACGTGTCACGTCGCTCCCGAAGAGTTGCAGGCTTATCTGGAGCATCGGCGCGAGGACCCCGTCTGGACGGGTTGCAACCTCACTATTCCTCACAAGATTGCAGCGCTCGCCCTCGTCGATGAGATTGACCAGTCAGCCGCTGACATTGGAGCGGCGAACTGCATTGTTCCGAAGAATGGCAAACTGGTGGCCTTCAACACCGATGGCAGCGGTGTCGATGCAGCGATTCCCGGTGTTCACAACTCGGTCTGCATCATTGGCGCTGGGGGTGCTGCAAGGGCCGCCATTCCGACATTGGATGTCATGTGCGCGCTCGACATCAGGGTCGTAGCTCGCGATCCGATCAAGGCCCGGCACGCGCTATCTTCCCTACCTTATGATCTTGCTTTTTATCCGTTCGCCGAAGCTGCTGAGGCAATGCGCAATGTCGACGGCATCATCAATGCAAGTCCTCTCGGCATGACAGGACAATGGCCCATGCCAGACAATATTCTGGCAGCGCTGGAGACGGTGGCTCCCGACGCCTACGTCTTCGATATGGTCTATTCACCATTAAAGACCGGACTTCTCCAAAAGGCCGAAGCGATTGGACTTACTGCGGTCGACGGCCTGATCATGTTGGTCGGACAAGCAGGCGGAGCCTTCAAGCTCTTCTTCGGCGAGCCCGCCCCGCGCGAGCATGACGCCGAGTTGCGCGGGTTGCTGACGGCATGAGGACGATCGCGCTCACCGGCTCGATCGGCATGGGCAAATCGACCGTCGCGGCGATGTTCGCGGCGCGGGGCATTCCGGTGTTCGACGCCGATGCGGCGGTGCGGCGCTTGCAGGGGCCGGGCGGCAAACTCGTGCCGGTGATCGAACAGCGGTTTCCCGGCACGACGCGCGACGGCGCGGTCGACCGCGAGGCGCTGTCGGCGGCGGTGCTCGGCCGGCCCGACGAACTGAAGGCGCTGGAGGCGATCATGCATCCGGCGGTCCACCACGAACGCACGCGCTTCATCGTCGCGCATGGCGACGCCCCCGCCCTGCTGTTCGACATCCCGCTCCTGTTCGAGACCGGCGGCGACCGAGTGTTCGACGTGATCATCGTCGTTTCCGCTCCGGCGGACGTGCAGCGCGAGCGGGTGCTGGCGCGGCCGGGAATGACGCCGGAGAAGCTCGATCACATCCTCGCCCGGCAGATGCCCGACGCCGAGAAACGGGCGCGTGCCACCCATGTCATCGACACCTCGATCAGCCTTGCCGCGACCGAGGCCCAGGTCGATGAAATCCTTGCTGGACTGGGACTTGGCCCGGGCGCATAGCTCCACCCATGCGTGAGATCGTCTTCGATACCGAGACCACCGGCGTCAATCCGGCGACCGGCGACCGGATGGTCGAGATCGGCTGCGTCGAGCTCGTCAACCGCTGCCCGACAGGCCGCGAATTTCACGCTTATTACAATCCCGAGCGCTCGATGCCGAGCGAGGCCGAAGCGGTCCACGGACTGTCGACGATCTTCCTGTCGGACAAGCCGCTGTTCTCCGACGGCTGCGAAGCGCTGCTCGACTTCATCGGCGACGCGCCGCTGATCGCGCACAATGCCGCGTTCGACTTCGGGTTTCTCAATGCCGAGCTCGCGCATTGCGGGCGCGATCCGGTGTGCCTGAGCCGGATGATCTGCACCCTCGTGCTGGCGCGTTCGAAGCATCCGGGCGCCAAGCACAGCCTCGACGCGCTCTGCACCCGCTTCGGGGTCGATCGCTCGGCCCGGGTCAAGCATGGCGCGCTGCTCGACGCGCAGCTTCTCGCGCAAGTCTATGTCGAACTGACCGGCGGCCGGCAGATCGGCCTGTCGCTGCTGGCCGAGGCCAGTGCCGCGGCGGCGGCCGGCGAAGCGCCGGTCCCGACCCTTCGCCCGTCGCAGCGCCCGGTCCGGCCGGCCCGAGCCCATGCCGCTTCGCTTGACGAGCTGGCAGCGCATGCCCAGTTCATAGCGAAGATCAAGGAACCGCTCTGGGCGAGCATCCCGGCCAGCTGAGTGCCGGGACTTCCCCGGGCGACTGGAGGGAGACGGCGATGGACATCAGGGTTTCAGGTCACCAGGTCGAGACCGGGGCCGCGCTCCAGAACCATGTGTCCGATCGCCTCGAGCCCATGATCACCCGCTATTTCAACCGCGCGTCGGCCGCCAATGTCACCTTCGGCAAGGGCCCGCACGACAATGGCTTCACCTGCGACATCATCGCTCCGGTGGTGAATGGGGTCGTGCTCAAGGCCAGCAACAAGGCGTTCGAGGCGCAGGTCGCGTTCGACGGCGCGGCCGACAAGATCGAACGGCAGCTCAAGCGCTACAAGTCGCGGCTGCGCGACCGTAAGGGCGAGGGCGGCGGTGCGTCGGCCGAACCCGAGGATGGCGCGGCCTATACCGTCTTCGCCCCGCCGGCCTCCGAGGACGAGCCTGCGCCCGAGCACCCGCCGGTGGTCGCCGAGACCCGGGTCGACATTCCCAGCGCCAGTGTCTCGGACGCGGTGATGATGCTCGACCTGCGCAACACCACCGCGCTCATGTTCCGCAACACCGGCACCGGCGCCTATAACATGGTGTATCGCCGCGACGACGGGACCATCGGCTGGGTCGAACCAAGGGATCGCTAGACCGCGGCCCTTCGTTGAGGCATCAGCCCGCCCGGGCAGAAGGCCGTTTCAGAGTAACAGTGCATGCAGCTTGGTTCCTTCATCGACTTCGACGCGATGCGTCCGGCGCTGTCGGCGGCGAACAAGCGCGCCCTGTTCCAGAGCCTCGGCCAGATCGCCGGGCAGCGGCTGGGGATCGACCCGGCCGAGCTCGTCACCGCGCTTGCCGAGCGCGAGCGGCTGGGGTCGACCGGCTTCGGCAACGGCGTGGCGATTCCCCACGGCAAGATCGCGGGGCTGAAGCGGATCTATGGCCTCGTCGCGCAGCTCGCCGAGCCGCTCGACTACAAGGCGATCGACGGCGACCCGGTGGATCTCGTCTTCCTGCTCCTCTCGCCGCCCGACGCGGGCGCGGATCACCTGAAGGCGCTGGCGGCGATCAGCCGGGTGGTGCGCCACGGGCCGACGCTGGAGAAATTGCGGGGCGCCCGCTCGCGCGATGCGCTGGCCGCGGTGCTGATCGGGGTCGATGAGCCGCACGCCGCCTGACACGGCGGGACCGGTGAGCGGTGCCGATGCCCATTTCCGCGGGCTCGAGCAGCTCTACGCCTCGGCGCCGATCAACGGCCTGTTCCGCTCGGCGCTCCGGCTTGACGAGGCGGGCGTCTCGCGGATCGACTTCACCGTAGCGCCCGACAGCTTCCATGCGGCCGGCGCGGCGCACGGGACGCTCTACTTCAAGATGCTCGACGACGCGGCCTTCTATGCCGCAAACAGCCTGGTGAGCGACCGCTTTCTCCTGACCACCGCCTTCAATCTCCACTTCACCAAGCCGCTGCGCGAGGGGCCGGCGCATGCCGAGGGGCGCTGGGTGTCGGGCCGGCGACGGGTGTTCGTCGCCGAAGCGCGGATCGTGGATTCGAGCGGCGAGGAATGCGCGCGCGGGACCGGCACCTTCATGCGCTCGCACATCGCACTGGCGGGCCTCGCCGGATATCGGCCGGGATGAGCGACGCCAGGCTGGCGCCGTCGGTCGAGGTTTCCGCGCTGCTCGCCCGGGCGCGAGGCGAGGGCGGGTTCGGCACGGTGCTGCGTCGCGGGGACGCCGACAAGGGCACCGTGCTGGTGGTCCTGGCCGAGCGCGGGGAACCGGTGGCGACGGTCGAACGGCTGCTCCAGCGCGATGGCCGCTATCGCTGGGAATCGCGGTCATTGGCCGATTCGGCGGCAGTGCAACAACATCTTGCGCGTGCGCTCGATCGGGACCCCGATCTGTGGGCAATCGAACTGGACGTCCCGTCGTCGGAACGATTCGTCGCGGGAATGATCTCGGACGATTGACCTTCAAAAGATTTGCGACGAACCGAGGAACAGCTTTCGAGCGGGGTGCTTCCCGGGCCGGTCAATCCGTCCTGGGGAGCCGCGCGAGACGGGGGATTTGCCCAGGCATGACGTGAAGCGACCGAGTGATCGGTCGCATCCCTCTGCCGAGTGGCGGTCCACCGCAGGTTGTTAGGGATTACGTGGTTCGTCGTTTGGTCTTGATGGTTGCCGGCATTGCGCTTGGCGCAGGCTCCGTTGCTCCGGCCCAGGTTCTCCAGAATCAGGGTCCGGCCACCGAGCAGGTCGTCGCCGCCGTCGCCAAGATGAACGATGAACCGCTTGTCACCACCCCGCTCGCCAAGGACCCGCTCGCTCCGGCCACCGTCGCCGGCACCGACGAGCCGGCCACGGCGCAGCCCGCCACCGACGATGACGATGCGCCGGTCGCCTTCCCGAAGGGCGCGAGCCTGGCCGAGGCCGTCAGCGCGATGCGCCGCACCGACCCAGGCAGCCGCGAGCTCGAATGCCTCGCCGTCGGCGTCTACTTCGAGAGCAAGAGCGAGCCGCTCGCCGGCCAGCTCGCCGTCGGCCAGGTGATCGAGAACCGCGCCGAGAGCGGCGGTCGCTTCCCCAAGACCTATTGCGGCGTGCTGACGCAGCGCGGCCAGTTCAGCTTCGTTCGCGGCGGCCGCTGGCCGTCGATCAACAAGGCCGGTCTCCAGTGGCAGAATGCGGTCGCCATCGCTCGCATCGTCGCCGGCGACATGCGCGAGAGCAATGTCGGCAAGGCCCTGTTCTTCCACGCCAAGCGCGTGAGCCCGGGCTGGCGCATGACCCGCATCGCGTCGGTCGGCAACCACGTCTTCTATCGCTAGAGACTAGTCGGCGTTCCCGACTTGTTCTAAGCACGGGGCGTGTCCACCGCTCCCGATTCCCTCGTTCCCGGTCACTGCTTCCAGGACTTGCCCCCCGTCGCCGTCGAGGTGGCGCGCGGCGTCACGCGCCTGTTCTGCCGACGTGACCTGTTCGCAATCTGCGAAGTGCCGCTGCCCAACGGGCGCCGCGCGGACCTGATGGGGATCGACGCCAAGGGGCAGCTGACGATCGTCGAGATCAAGGTCAGCAAGGCCGATCTCACCACCGACGCCAAGTGGACCGACTATCTCGATTATTGCGACCGCTTCTTCTGGGCGGTCCCCGACCATCTGGCGGGCCTCCTCGACGAGCATCGTTTCCTGCCCGAGACCGCGGGAGTGATCGTCGCCGACCGCTATGACGCGGCGGTGATCCGCGAGGCGCCGCATCGCCCGCTCGCGCCCGCGCGTCGCAAAGCCGAATTGCTGCGGTTCGCCCGTCGGGCCGCGCGGCGGCTGAGCGCGCAGATCGACCCGACGCTCGGCTGGGGGCAATAAGCCCTCAGAACTTGGGGCCGGCGACCTCGGCCTTGGGCCTGGCGGTCCTGGCCGCGTCCATCAGCTTGATCATCTCGGGCCCGCGCGCATCGCGCTTGGCATAATCGCGCGCGCTGCGGCCGGTGGCATTGTCGGTCTTGTCGGGGTTGGCGCCATGCTCGGCGAGCAGCTTGATCGTGGCCATCTGCCGCTGCTGGACCGCGACGATGAGCGGGGTCTCGCCCGCACGGTTGGTCTTGTCGACCTGCGCGCCCGCGCGAAGGAGGGTCTCGACCCCATCGTCGAAGCCGAGGCGCGCGGCGATGATCAGCGCCGTGTCGCCCTTGAAGTTGGGCAGGTCGACGTCGGCCCCGTTGCCCGCGAGGAAGCGCAGATATTGCGCGTCGCGGCGCGCGGCGACGATGTGGATGGCCCCGTCACCGCGATCGTCGCGGGCGTTGAGGACCGCCTTGCCTTGCGCGGTGACGAGTTCGGTCGCGGTGTTGCCGTCGCGCTCGCGGATCGCCTTCAGGAACTTGAGGCTCGGGCTCTCGCTCATCTGCGCGGCGAGCGGCGTCGCCACCATGCCAATCGTCGCCGCCGCGATGAGGAAGATCCGCCTGACCATCTGGTCCCTGTCCCGCCCGAAATGTTTAAATGCTTGAAAGGGCGCCGATAGCAGACCAAGTCTGCGCTTCCAATGAACAAGCCGACCGCTCCCGACGCCCGCTGGTGGGACAAGCCGCTCGCCGCGCTCGACGCGGCGCAGTGGGAGGCGCTGTGCGACGGCTGCGGCCGCTGCTGCCTCCACAAGCTCGAGGATGCGGACACGGGCGAACTCTATCCGACCAATGTCGCGTGCAAGCTCCTCGACCGGAAGAACGGCCGGTGCACCGATTACCCCAATCGCAAGAAGTGGGTGGCCGACTGCGTCCAGTTGTCGAAGGACAAGCTGGAGGAGCTCGAATGGCTGCCGGGCACCTGCGCCTACAAGCTGCGCGCGTTCGGCGAGCCGCTCCCGGACTGGCATTATCTCGAGAGTGGCGACTGCGAGAGCGTCCACCAGGCGGGCATGTCGACCCGCGGCTGGACGATCAGCGAGGTCGATGCGGGCGAGCTCGAATTCCACCTCGTCGACCGTGATCTCTGAGGATCCCCGGCTTCCGGTCCCGATCGAGCTGAAGCGCCTGCGCCGGTCGAAGCGACTGCGGCTGCGGATGGATCATGACCGGCGGCTGCTCCGGCTGACCATGCCGTGGCGCGCGTCGGCAAGGGCGGCGCTCGACTGGGTCGCGGGACAGCGTGCGTGGGTCGACCGCCAGCTCGACGCCGCGCCGCCTTCGACGCCCCTGACCGACGGCGCCGTGATCGAGGTCGAGGGACGATCGCTCCGGCTTCGCCATGATCCTTCGGGACGGCGCGGCGTGTGCGTGAATGGCGACGAATTGGTGATCGGCGGTCCTGCCGATAGCCTCGGTCCGACGGTGCTGCGCTGGCTTAAGGCGCTCGCCCGCGAGCGTTTGAGCAACGAGACCGCGCGGGTCGCGTCGGCGGCGGGCGTCACCGTCACCGCGGTCAGCATCGGCGATCCGGCGAGCCGGTGGGGGAGCTGCTCGTCCTCGGGCGCGATCCGTTACAGCTGGCGGCTGATCCTCGCCCCGCCCGACGTCCTGCGGTTCGTGGTCGCCCACGAGGTCGCACACCGGCTGCACATGGACCACTCGCCGGCGTTCAAGAAGGCCGAAGAAGCGCTTTACGGCGGTCCGGTGGCCGCCGCGCGGTCAGAATTGCGCCGGCTCGGGCCTGCGTTGCGGGCTCTCGGCCGGGGCTGAGGGCGGCGGCAGGGTCGGCCGCTCGCGCGGGACCGGTGCGGGCTGCGGCCGGTCGCCGGGCGCGGGATCGCCGGTGAAGATTCGGTCAATCTCGGTCGGCTGCCCCGGCGGCGCTGGCTCGGGCGGATTGGTCGTGCCCGGCTGCGGTCCCAGCGGATCGGCACCGACCGACGGATCGATCGGATTGCCGTCGGCATCGACCTGCGGCTCGAACGGCGCGAGCTCGTTGCCGGTATAGGATTCCTCCCCGGGCTCGAGCTGCCAGTCGGGCATCGGCACTTCGGTCTGGAACTGTTCGACCGGGCGATTGGCGACCGCCTTGACCATGAAGTCGTGGAACGCGCGGGCGGGCGCGGTGCCGCCCTGAAGGCCCGAAATGGCGCGCGCGTCGTCGCGGCCCATCCACACGCCGGCGGTGATCCCGCTCGAGAAGCCGATGAACCAGCCGTCCTTGTTCGACTGGGTCGTGCCGGTCTTGCCCGCGACCGGGCGTCCGATCTGCGCCGCGCGGCCGGTGCCGCTCATCACCGCGGTCTGGAGGAGGTCGGTCATGCCCGCCGCGACCCACGGGGCGACGAGTGTGCGCTGCTCCTCGGGGGCATGGCGGTAGAGCAGGCGTCCGTCCGAGCTGGTCACGCGGGTGATCGCATAGGGGCTGACCGAAACGCCCTGCGCCGCGACCGAGGCGAAGGCGCGGGTCATCTCGATCAGGCGGACGTCGGAGGTGCCGAGCACCATCGAGGGATAGGTCGAGAGCGGCGAGGTGATGCCGAAGCGCCGGGCCATGTCGGCGATGGTGCCGAAGCCGAGCTGCGCGCCGATCTTGGCGCTGATCGTGTTGATCGAGCGGGCGAAGGCCTCGCGCAGGCTGACGGGCCCCAGGTTGGTGCGGGTCGAATTGCGCGGCTTCCAGCCTTCGACATCGACCGGCTCGTCGACCAGCGTGGTGGTCGGCTTCATGCCGCTTTCGAGCGCCGCGAGATAGACGAACAGCTTGAACGACGAGCCCGGCTGACGCTTCGCCTGGGTCGCGCGATTGTAGATGCTGCTGACATAGTCGCGCCCGCCGATCATCGCTCGGACGGCCCCGTCGCGGTCGAGGGCCACCAGCGCGCCCTGTGCCCCCTTCGGCGCATTGGCATTGATCGCGCGGTCGGCGGCGAATTGCATGCCCGTGTCGAGCGTGGTCCAGACCTCGATCGGCTCGCTGGTCTCGTCGATCAGCGTGTCGAGCTGCGGCAGCGCCCAGTCGGTGAAGTAGCGGATGCTGTTCTGCTTGGCGCCCTGCTGGACGACGATCTGCGCCGGGTCGACATTGGCGGCCGCGCTGGCCGAGACGAAGCCGTTTTCGACCATCGACTGGAGGACGACCCCGGCGCGGCTGCGGGCAGCCTCGACGTCGGCGGTGGGCGAATAGTTGCTCGGCGCCTTGACGAGGCCGGCAATGATGGTCGCTTCGCCGAGGCTCAGGCGCTTGGCGCTATGGCCGAAGAAGGTCCGGCTGGCGGCATCGATGCCGTAGGCGCCGCCACCGAAATAGACCCGGTTGAGATAGAGCTCGAGGATCTGGTTCTTGCTGAACTTGGCCTCGAGCGCGAGCGCCAGCACGGCTTCCTTGAGCTTGCGGCCGAAGTTGCGGCTGTTGTTGAGGAAGATGTTGCGGGCGAGCTGCTGGGTGATGGTCGAGCCACCCTGGCTGAAGCGACCGGTCTGGAGGCGGACCTTGACCGAGCGCGCCATGCCGATCGGGTCGACACCGGGGTGGCTGCGGAAGCGCTTGTCCTCGACCGCGATCATCGCCGCGCGCATCGTCGCGGGAATCTGGTCGTAGGGGATCCATTCGCCGAGGTTGGGGCCGAGCTGGACCAGCAGCTTGCCGTCGGCCGAGCGGACCCGGATGTTCTGGCCGAGGTCGGTGCGGTTCGACAGGTTCTGGTAGGATGGGAGCTGGGTGTAGGCGACGCTGACCGCCACCCCGAGCACGACCAGGCCGACCAGCGCGGCGACGATCCCCCATTTGACAAGGCCCATGAGGAACCCGCCGATGCCGGAGGAAGTGGGAGCCGGCGCGGGGCGCGGACGAACGGGCTGTTTCGCCATGGACGCGAAGGGTTAGGACGTTGCGGGGGAGGCGGCAAGGGTGTCGCGTGCAGGCCGCCTCCCGGACGACGGGCTTACTTCTCCGGCTTGAAGTCGAGGCTCGCCGAATTGATGCAGTAGCGCAGGCCTTCCGGACCCGGGCCGTCGGGGAAGACGTGGCCGAGGTGGCCGGCGCACTTGGCGCAGCGCACCTCGACGCGGCGCATGCCGAAGCTGTTGTCCTCGACCTCGGTCACCGCGCCGTTGTCGGCCGGATTGGTGAAGCTCGGCCAGCCGCTGCCGCTCTCATATTTGGTGTCGCTCTCGAACAAAGGCGCGCCGCAGCCGCCGCAGACATATTCGCCCGTTTCCTTGTTGCCGAGGAGGGCGCCGGTCCAGGCGGGCTCGGTGCCATGCTCGCGCAGGATGCGGTAGCGCTCGGGACCGAGCTTGGCGCGCCATTCCTCCTCGGTCTGGGGCATGGTGTCGGTGCGGGGTTCGTCGCTCATCGTGAAAGGCTCCTTGTTAACGAACAATGTGGGGTCCAACCGCGATGGAGCAATGGTTAGCGGCGGCTTTACCAAGCTTACACCATTGTGGACCTATTTCCCGGATCATGCGGTGGATCCTGCCTGCTCTGCTCCTGGCCCTCGGGCCGTCCGCCCCGGCACTGGCCGGCGGGGGGCCGTGCCGACTGTGCCGCGACGGGGACACGCTGACCGCCCCGCAGGAGCAGGCCGCGCCGATGGCGCTTCAGGTCGAGACCAGCCTCGACTTCGACCGGGTCATCCTGACCGGCGCGGCCGGGGGCACCGCCAAGGTCGGGCCCGACGGCGGCCGCACCACGAGTGGCGCTTTGGCGCCAATGACGGGCCGCGCGATGAATGGCGAAGTCGTGATCCGCGGCGAGCCGGGCCGAGCGGTGAGGGTCGAGCTGCCGCGGCGGATCGAGCTATTCGGATTTTCGGGCGGCACGCTCAGCATCGACACGATCACCAGTGACCTGCCCGCCTTCCCGCGCCTCGACAGCGACGGCCGGCTCCGGATTCGCTTCGGCGGCGCGCTGTTCGTCAGCGGCGACGCCGAGGGAAACTACCGCGGCGACGTGCCGATCACCGTCGATTATCTCTGATCCCGGCCAACGGTAAACGGCCCGGTAACCATGCAATCGAACGGGTCGGTAAGTGGTTGGGGTTAACGAGGCAGTTACCAGAAACCGACTGTGGGGGTCGACCAATATGCGTAACTTCCTGAAGGGCGCTGCCGCCCTGACTGCCTTCCTCGCCTTCGCCACACCCGCTGCCGCGCAGCAGGTCAGCGTCACCGGCGCCAAGCCGACCGCAACGGTCAACGTGATGAAGCCGCTCCAGCTGACCGGCCTTCGCAACCTCGTGTTCGGCAACGTGCTCGTCGGCACCTTCACCGGTTCGGACACCGTCGCGATCACGCCGTCGGGCCGGACCTGCGGCACCACCGGCGGTCTGACCTGCTCGGGCACCTTCAGTACGGCGCAGTATCGCGTCGTCGGCTCGAACAACAACGTCGCGCTGATCACCTCGGCGACGCCGACCGTGTCGATGAGCAACGGTGCCGGCGGCACGCTCACCCTGACCCCGACCTTCCCGTCGAGCGTCACGGTCGACAACAGCGGCAACCCGGGCAAGATCTTCGAGGTCGGCGGAACGCTGAGCTTCAGCTCGACCCAGGCCGACGGCCTCTACACGGGCACGCTCGACATTCAGGTCGCCTATCAGTGAGCCTCTAGCTGGACATGGTGTTGCCACCGTCGGGGTGGAGCACCTGTCCGGTCATGTAGCTTGAATCCTCGCACGCGAGGAACAGGAAGGCCGGGGCGACCTCATTGGGTTGGCCCGGCCTTTTCATCGGCGTGTTCTTGCCGAATTCGGGCATCTTCTCGGGCGGCTGGCCGCCGAACGGATTGAGCGGGGTCCAGATCGGGCCCGGCGCCACGCCGTTCACGCGAATGCCCTGCTCGACCAGGTTCTGGGCGAGGCTCCGGGTGAACGCCGTGATCGCGCCCTTGGTGGACGAATAATCGAGCAGGATCGGCGCGCCCTTGTACATCGTCTCCGAGGTGCAGTTGACGATCGTTGCGCCGTCTTTGAGGTGCGGCATCGCGGCCTGCGTCATGAAGAACATCGAGAAGATGTTGCTCTGGAAGGTACGGCGAAGCTGCTCCTCGGTGATGTCCTCGATCTTCTCGTCGGGATGCTGCTCGCCGGCATTGTTGACGAGGACGTCGAGCTTGCCGAACGTGTCGACGACTTGGCTGACCGCGCGGAAGCAATGATCGCGACTGCCGAGATCGCCCGGAATGCAGATGGCGCGGCGGCCCTCGGCCTCGATGAACTTCTTCGTGTCAGCGGCATCGTCATGCTCGTCGAGGTAGAGGATCGCGACGTCGGCACCCTCGCGCGCGAACAGGACCGCGACCGCGCGGCCGATGCCGCTGTCGGCGCCGGTCACGATCGCGACCTTGTCCTTCAACCGCCCCGATCCCGCGTAGCGCGGTTGCCATTCGGGCTTGGGGTCGAGCTCACGCTCGCTACCCGGAAGCTTGGGCTCTTCGTGGATCGGCGGATCGAGGACTTCGGCCATTATACTTAGCCTTCCTTCACCACCGCGCCCTTGCGGACGGGCGCACGCTCGGCGGCGGCCGGCGACTTGGTCGCCTGGCAACGGGCGAGGAGGGTGGGAAAGTCGAGGTCCGAATTGGCGGCGAGGACGTCGCCGGTGGCGGCTTCGCAGGCCGCGGCGCTCTCGTAGCGGGCCGGCGCCTGCGCGACCTGGCTGCACGAGGCGCCGCCGTCGGCGCAACCCAGAATGGCAATGAGATACGTAACCGGACCCATGATGCTTAACCCCGCAAGGTGACTTGCTTGTCAGAACGGGAAAATAAACGTGCGGTTCCAGTCGTTTCATCCCCGCGTTTGCAAGGGGGGCATGGCGAACCTACCTTTGGGGGTAGATGCCTCCCGCCACCGAACGACTGACCAACCGCGAACGCAGCGGCTTCAAGGTCCTGCTGCGCTTCCTGCCCTATCTGTGGCCGGCGGGTCAGCCGGGGCTCAAGGTGCGCGTCGTCGCCTCTTTCCTGATGGTGGTCCTGTCGATCACCGTCACCACCATCGTCCTCCCCAAGGCCTTCGGCGGCGCGGTCGACGCCATGGCGGGCGGACGACGCGACGCGGCCTCGGTGGCGCTGGCGCTGGTCGCGGCCTTCGCGCTCGCCCGCTTCGGCGGCGTGCTCCTCGACAATCTGCGCAACGGCATCTTCGAGACGGTCGGCCAGGAAGCGACGCGGGTCCTGTCCGAGCGGACCTTCGCGCATTTGCACGGCCTGTCGCTGCGCTTCCACCTCGAGCGGCGCACCGGCGCGGTGACCAAGATCATCGAGCGGGGAAGCAAGAGCATCGACATGATGCTCTATTTCCTCCTGTTCAATCTCGCCCCGACGATCCTCCAGCTCGGCATCGTCGCGGTGCTGTTCTGGATCCAGTTCGGGCCCGGGCTGGTCGCGGCGACCGCGGTCGCGGTGGTCGCCTACATCTGGTTCACCAAGGCCGTCACCGACTGGCGCGTCCGGCTGCGCGAGCAATGGACCGAGCACGACACCGCCACCACCGCGCGGGCGGTCGACAGCCTGCTCAACTTCGAGACGGTCAAATATTTCAACGCCGAGGAGCGCGAACGGAAGCTCTACGGCCGCGCCGTCCAGAATCTCGCCAAGTCGACCGTCAAGATCGAGACCAGCCTCGCGGCGATGAACATCGGGCAGAGCCTGATCACCAACCTGCTGATGGGCGGGGCGATGGCCTATACGGTCTGGGGCTGGAGCCGCGGGCAATTCTCGACCGGCGACTTGGTCGTGGTGAACGCGCTGCTGACCCAGCTCTTCCGGCCCCTCGACATGCTCGGCACCGTCTACCGGACGATCCGGCAGGGGCTGACCGACATGGACGAGATGTTCCGGCTGCTCGACACGCCCGAGGAAGTCAGCGACGTTCCGAACGCGCCGCCGCTCCACGTGGAACGGGGCCATGTCCGGTTCGAAGACGTCCGTTTCGGTTATGAAGACGGGCGCGACATCCTGAAGGGCCTGACGCTCGACGTGCCGGCCGGCCAGACGGTGGCGGTGGTGGGGCCGAGCGGCGCGGGCAAGTCGACCCTCGCCCGCCTCCTGTTCCGCTTCTACGATCCGTTAGCCGGGCGGATTACCATCGACGGGCAGGACATTTCGCAGGTCAGCCAGGCGTCGTTACGCGCCGCGATCGGAATCGTGCCGCAGGACACCGTGCTGTTCAACGACACGCTCGGCTACAACATCGCCTACGGGCGCGACGAGGCGAGCAGCGAGGATGTCGCCGCGGCGGCCAGCGGCGCGGCGCTCGACGGCTTCGTCCGCGCGCTCCCCGACGGCTTCGACAGCCGGGTGGGCGAGCGGGGCCTCAAGCTCTCGGGCGGCGAAAAGCAGCGCGTCGCGATCGCGCGGACCCTGGTCAAGAACCCGCCGATCCTGATCCTCGACGAGGCGACCAGCGCGCTCGACAGCCGGACCGAGGAAGCGATCCTCGACACATTGCGCGGGGTCTCGACCGGCCGCACCACCATCACCATCGCGCACCGCCTCTCGACGGTGGTGGACGCCGACCGGATCGTGGTCCTCGACGGCGGCAGGGTCGCGGAAGAAGGCAGCCACGCCGACCTCCTCCGCCGGAACGGACTCTACGCCGACATGTGGGCCCGCCAGCAGGCCGAGCGCGAGGAAGAGGCGCAAGCGGCGGAATAGGCGACAAGGGAAGTCGCGTTACCTGCTTCGCGAGCGCAATGGGAATGTCTGCTTTGGGTGGAAAGCGGACATCAGGTGTATCCTGTCGCGATGCTTCCCACGATGAGGAATGCCAAGCCTCCGAACCATAGAGCCGCCCACCCGTTAAGGAGCCGCTGAAATGACCTCGGATAGTCGGGAGTCTGTATGTACCACACGAAGAAGATTGGGGCGCAGAAGACCAGGAAGCCCATAGCCGCGAGCCTTCTTTTGCTAGCAACATCGGAGCACTGGTCATGAGTTTTCATTCGAACGGGTTCAGCACGGACGAATGATGCCTGCAATGGGTGGAAAGCAGGCATTCCGCTCTCTACAATCGAGCCTATGTCGCCTGATGATAAGCAAGAGCTTCGCTCCGAGCTGCTGAGTGCAGTTGCAAAGCTCAGCCTGCCACTACGCTGCAGGCCACTTGATGCGTTTCATTCACTAGATGACAGCCTGCTCTTCGTAGAGTCCGACCTCAAAGCCGCAGTAGTTACCGTCGCAGAAGATGTTGATTGGGGTTCGGAACTCTCGTCCTGTGTCGAACCTGCTGATGACGATTCTCGACCGCGCCCCCTGTTGTTTATCGATGTGCCGAACACCTTAAAAGCTCGGGTTCCAGAGATCCTACAGGCTCTGAAAGCTTGGTTTACGACCTAAGGCTCACTCCGGCTAATGTCCGCAATGGGTCGCAAGCAGACGTCGCTCAGGCCGCCGCCGTGCTCCAGCCGAGCCGAGGAATCGCGATGCTGCGCTTGCCGCTGAGGTCGGTGCGCGTGACGATGAGGTCGCGGCTTTCGATATAGCTCAGGAGGCGCCGCGCGCGGCCGAGGCTGGCGGTGCCGTAGCTCGCCGCGATCGCCTCGTCGCTCGGGGTCGGCTGGCTGTCGCGCGCGGCGCGGGCGAGGAGGAGGAAGGGACCGAGCATGTCTTCGGGCAGGCCCTCGGCCGCCTCGAGCGCGGGGTGCCAGTCGGGGTCCTCGGTGAAGATGCCGGCGCGGGCCATGGCGAGGCGGCGGGTGAAGGCGGGCAGGTCGAGCGGGCTCGGGGAGACGCCGGCCATGCGCAGCCGGACGGTGAAGTCCTGAAACAGCACCGCGCCCGAGCGGCCCGAGGAATCGGGATCGGCGACCATCGCCTCGAGCGCGGCCGCGACCGCGGCGGCCTGCTCCTCGTCCGACTTGGCCGGAAGCGACGGCGCCGGCGCAGGCTGCTTGGCGGCGAGCATCTCGATCAGCGCTTCGGAGCGAAGCGGCTTGGGCTCGGGGCGGGGCGCAGGAGCGGGCTCGAAGTCGAAGCCGGGCTGGAACAGCAGTTCCTGGAGGTCCTCGCTCTTGGTCGCGGTGGGCAGCGGCACGAGCTTGGGGCTCATCGAGCGGGCGCGGGTCTCCACTTCGCCGATCGCGATCGACAGCGGGCGGCGGCTGACCGCGGGGCCGAGCGCAAGGAAGGTGCCGCGCGGCAGGTCGCGGATCGCCTCGGCCTGCCGCCGCTCCATGCCGAGAAGGTCGGCGGCGCGGGCCATGTCGATGTCGAGGAAGGTCCGCCCCATGAGGAAATTCGAGGCCTCGGCCGCGACGTTCTTGGCGAGCTTGGCGAGGCGCTGGGTGGCGATGATCCCGGCGAGCCCGCGCTTGCGGCCGCGGCACATGAGGTTGGTCATGGCGCTGAGCGAGGCGCGGCGGACTTCCTCCGCCACCTCGCCGCCGCCGGCCGGGGCGAACAGCTGCGCTTCGTCGACCACCACCAGGGCGGGATACCAGTGGTCGCGCGGGGCATCGAACAGGGCCGACAGGAACGACGCGGCGCAGCGCATCTGCCCCTCGGCTTCGAGGCCCTCGAGGCTGAGGACGACCGAGGCGCGATGCTCGCGGATCCGGGCGGCGGCTCTCGCAATCTCCTTCTCGTCATGGTCGGCGGCCTCGATCGCGAGGTGGCCGTAGGGGCCGGCAAGCGTGACGAAATCGCCCTCGGGGTCGATCACGATCTGCTGGACCTGGCCGGCGCTCTTTTCGAGCAGGCGGCGCAGGAGGTGCGACTTGCCCGAGCCCGAATTGCCCTGGACGAGCAAGCGGGTGGCGAGGAGCTCCTCGAGATCGATGGTGACGGGCTGGCCTTGCGGCGACAGGCCCATGTCGACGGCGACGGTCATGCGGCGGCGGTGCGAGCCTCCGCGGTGACTGCCGCCGGGCCGATCGGGCGCATGGCGAGGAGCGAATAGACATAGGCCGCGACGACCACCGCGCAGATCGCGCTGGCGGTGAAGGGCGCGGGGACGAAGCCGTAGGCGAGATAGCAGCCGAGCGCGCGGACGACGGCGTGGGTGATCCCGGTCGGATCGTCGGCGGCCCAGGCGAAGGGGATCCAGACGATCCCGGCGAGGATCGCCATGCCGAGCAGGATCAGCAGCGCCTGCCCGCCCTTGGTCCCGATCACCGCGAGCGGGACGGTCAGCCCGACCATCAGGATCCCGAGCAGGAACAGGCGCACGAGCGGATTGTCGCCCCCGCCGAACAGGTTGCGGCCACGCAGCCGGTCGATGAGGAAGGCGAGCGGCAGGATCGCCGCCATGATGTAGAGCGAGGCGTTGGCGACCGTGCGCTCGGGCAGGACGAGCGCGGCAAGGCCGAGCGCGGCCCAGGTGACGAGCCCCGCGATCGGCATGGCGTTGGTGCTGGTCGCACGAAAATCGGCGTGGAGCTGCTCGAGGCTCCGCCCGGACATGGTCATTTCTTCTCTTCCCCTACCCTCGATCGCCCGTGTGGACGGCTGCGCGGGCCAAGACAAGGTTGCGCGCGGCCCCCAAGCGCGGCCAAAGGCGAAGCGTGACCGACCCGCATCAGCTTTTGAAACAAGTCTTTGGATTCGACCATTTCCGCGGGGTGCAGGAAGAGGTGGTCGGGCGCGTGCTCGCCGGGCGGCCGACGCTGGCGATCATGCCCACCGGCGCGGGCAAGAGCCTGTGCTACCAACTGCCCGCGCTGGCGCTCGACGGGACCGCGCTGGTCATCTCGCCGCTGATCGCGCTGATGCACGACCAGATCCGCTCGGCCGAGGCGCTGGGGATCAAGGCCGCCTCCCTGACCAGCGCCGACGACCGCGACACCGTGGTCCGGCGGTTCCTCGGGGGCGAGCTCGACCTCCTCTATGTCGCGCCCGAGCGGGCGACCACCGACAGCTTCCGGCGGCTGGCCGACCGGGTGCCGTTGAGCCTGGTCGCGATCGACGAAGCGCATTGCGTCAGCGAATGGGGGCACGATTTCCGGCCCGACTATCGCTTGCTGACGAAATTGCTCGGCGACCACAAGGAAGTGCCGCGGCTGGCGCTGACCGCAACCGCCGACCCGCGCACCCGCGCCGACATCCTCGTCCAGCTCGGAATCCCCGAGGACGGGCTGATCGTCAGCGGCTTCGACCGGCCCAACATCCGCTATCATATCCGTCCGCGCGACGGGGCCGGGCGGCAGGTGCTCGACCTGCTGCGCGAGCGGCCGGGCCCGGGAATCGTCTACGTCTCGAGCCGCAAGGATGCCGACAGCATGGCGGCGACGATCGCGGCGAGCGGGCGGGCGGCGCTGCCCTACCATGCCGGGCTCGATCCCCAGGTCCGCGCGGCGAACCAGGCGGCGTTCGTGGCCTCGGAGGAAATGGTGATGGCCGCGACCATCGCCTTCGGCATGGGGATCGACAAACCCGACGTCCGCACCGTCATCCACGCCGGCACGCCCAAGTCGATCGAGGCCTATTACCAGGAAACCGGGCGCGCGGGCCGCGACGGGGATCCGGCCGAGGCGCACATGCTGTGGAGCGCGGGCGACTTCGCGCTCGCCCGGCAGCGGATCGAGAAGGAGGCTGCGCCCGAGCGACAGGCCGACGAACGCGCGCGGCTCCAAAGCCTCGCTGCGCTGGTCGAGACGACCGAGTGCCGCCGCGCGGTGCTGCTCCGGCATTTCGGGGAGAGCCCGCCGCCCACCTGCGGCAATTGCGACAATTGCCTCGACCCGCCGCAGACGGTCGAGGTGACCGAAGTCGCGCGCAAATTGCTGTCGGCCGCCTTCCGGACCGAGATGCGCTTCGGAGTCGGCCATCTTGCCGACGTTCTGGCAGGCAAGGAAACCGACAAGGTCCATGCCAACGGCCACCATCGCCTGAGCGTGTTCGGGATTTGCTCGCCCGAGGAACTGGCGCTGATCCAGCCCGTCGCCCGCGCCCTTATCGCCCGCGACGCGCTTCGCGCCGACGCCTATGGGGGCCTCAGCTTCGGGCTCGGCGCGCGCGGCATCCTCAAGGGCGGCGAGGAAGTGCGGATCGCGCTGCCGCCGCCACGCAAGCGGCGCGCCCGGCGGGGTGTGGGCGCCGACGGCCCGCACGATCCATTGTTCGAGGCACTGCGCGAGGCACGGCGCACCCTCGCCAAGGAGAGCGGGGTCCCGCCCTACGTCATCTTCCACGATGCGACGCTGCGCGAGATCGCCGCCGCCAGGCCGCAGACCCTGCACGAGCTTGGCGCGGTGCAGGGCGTCGGCGCGGCCAAGCTCGAACGCTATGGCGCGGCAATGCTGGAGACGGTCGCCGCTTTCGCTTAGACTCGGTGCATGGCCTTTCCCGATCCGGTCATCTGGGCAATTCCCTTCTTCCTGGTGACGCTGGCGCTCGAAGCCTGGTGGCTGAAACGGGGTCGGGGAAGGGCACCGAAATGGAAGGACAGCGCCGCCTCGCTCAGCCTCGGGCTCGGCAGCCTCGTTGCCGGGGCGCTGACCGCCGGGCTGGTGCTGGCGCTAATGAAGGCGCTGTACGCGCACCGGCTGATCGACATTCCGGTGACGTGGTGGAGCTTCGCGCTGTGCTTCGTCGCCGACGACTTCGGCTATTATCTGTTCCACCGCTCGGCGCACCGCGTCCGCTGGTTCTGGGCGAGCCACGTCGTCCATCACTCGAGCGAGCGCTACAATCTTGCGACCGCGCTGCGGCAGACATGGACGGGCTTCGTCAGCCTGAACTTCCTCTTCCGGGTGCCGCTGTGCCTGATCGGCTTCGCGCCCGAGCTGGTGCTGTTCTGCGCGGGGCTGAACCTCGTCTACCAATATTGGATTCACACGGAGGCGATCGGGCGGATGCCGCGCTGGTTCGAGGCGGTGATGAACACGCCCTCGCACCACCGCGTCCACCATGCGGTCAACCCGCGCTACCTCGACCGCAATTATGCCGGGGTGTTCATCGTCTGGGACCGGATGCTGGGCACCTTCGAGCCCGAGCGGAGCGACGACGCGCCACGCTACGGGATCGTCACGCCGCTGCGCTCGCACAACCCGCTGTGGGCGGCGACGCACGAATGGGTCGGGATGGCCCGCGATTTCCGTTCCGCGCCACTCCGTGCGAAACTCGGCTATCTGTGGCGGGAGCCGGGTTGGAGCCACGATGGCAGCCGGGACACCAGCGACACCATCCGCGCGCGCTGGCGCGGGGCCGAGGAAGGGAAGCCGCAATGACCGAGTTCAAGCCGCTCGACGACAAGACGCTGGTGGCCGGGCAGATCAGCCTCGCCGACCTTGCGGAAGCCAAGCGTTATGGCGTCACCATGGTGATCAACAACCGCCCCGACGGCGAGGACGCCGGGCAATTGACGAGCGCCGAGCTGGAAGCCGAAGCCGACCGGCTGGGCCTCGACTATCGCCACATCCCGATCGCGCGCGGCATGGGGCCCTCGCAGATCGAGGAGATGGTGTCGGCGATGAGCGAGGTGGGCGACGGCAAGATGCTCGCCTTCTGTCGCTCGGGGATGCGTTCGACGCTGGCCTGGGCGGTCGCCTGCCGCGAGAATGGGGTCCCGCGCGAAGACGTCGAGCGCTGCGCCGAACAGGCGGGCTACAGCCTCGGCGCGGTCGAGCACCTGCTCTAGCGTGAAGGGACGCTAGGCCGTCCCGCCGACCGTCAGGCCTTCGATCAGCAGCGTCGGCTGGCCGACCCCGGCGGGCACGCTTTGCCCGCCCTTGCCGCAGATGCCGACGCCTTCGTCGAGTTCGAGGTCGTTGCCGATGCCCTTCACCCGGGTAAGGACGGTCGGGCCGTCGCCGATCAGCGTCGCGCCCTTCAAGGGCTCGCCGATCACGCCGTTGCGGACGCGATAGGCCTCGGTGCAGCCGAACACGAACTTGCCGCTGGTGATGTCGACCTGCCCGCCACCGAAGCTCTTGGCGTAGATCCCGTCCTTCACGCGGCTGAGGAGCTCGGCCGGATCGTCCTGCCCGCCGAGCATGAAGGTGTTGGTCATCCGCGGCATGGGGGCGTGGGCAAAGCTTTCTCTCCGGCCGTTGCCGGTCGGCTCGACCCCCATCAGCCGCGCGTTCAGCCGATCCTGGAGATAGCCGACGAGAATCCCGTCCTCGATCAGCGTGGTCCGGCCGGTCGGCGTGCCCTCGTCGTCGATCGACAGGCTGCCGCGCCGCTCGTGCATCGCGCCGTCGTCGACCACGGTCACGCCGGGCGCGGCGACCCGCTCGCCCATCCGGCCCGAGAAGGCGCTCGTCCCCTTGCGGTTGAAGTCGCCCTCGAGCGTGTGGCCGACCGCCTCGTGGAGGAGGACGCCGGGCCAGCCGGGGCCGCAGACGACGGTCATCTCGCCCGCCGGGGCCGCGACCGAATCGAGGTTCACCAGCGCCTGGCCGAGCGCGATGTCGATCGCCCGGTTCCAGGTCGCCTCGTCGAACAGGCGGTTCATGTCGTAGCGCCCGCCGAGCCCGTGGAAGCCCTGCTCGCGCCGGCCGTTGCGCTCGGCGACGATGCCGACGTTGAGGCGAACGAGCGGGCGAACGTCGGTCGCGACGAAGCCGTCGGCGCGGACGATCTCGACCACGCTCCAGCTCGCCTGGAGGCCGACGCTGACCTGCACGACCTTGGGATCGCGGGCGCGGGCGGCGGCGTCGATCGCCTGGCACAGCGCGACCTTGTCGGCGAAGGGCAGGGTGCCGAGCGGATCCTCGCTGCCATATTGTGCGCGGTTGGTGCGCGGCGGGGCGGGCGCGGGCGTGCCGGCGCCGGGGGTCAGGAGCTTGAGCGTCTCGGCGGCGCGGTCGATCGCGGCGGCGCTCAGCTCATTGGCATGGGCAAAAGCGGTCGCCTCGCCGCTGACGCCGCGCAGGCCGAAGCCCTGCCCGACATGATAGTCGGCGGTCTTGAGGCGCCCGTCGTCGAAGCCGAAGGATTCGCTGCGGCGATACTGGAGGTAGAGTTCGCCATCGTCATGCCCGGCGAGGTGGCGGGCGGCGAGGCGGCGCGCCTCGTCGGGATCGAGCGCTGCCGAGTAGAGGAAGCGGCGGGGGTCCTCGGCCCCCATCAGGCGGCGGCCCCGTCATCGGCCGGTCCGCCGACGAGGATGAACCGGCGGTCGCAATAGCCGCATTCGACGAAGCCCTTCTCGTCGATGCGGAGGAATACGCGGGGGTGGCCGAGCGCGGGGCTGATGTCCCCGCTGCCATCGCAATGGACGGCGTTGCTGGTCACTCGAACGACTTCAGGAGGCGGTTGCATACCCCGCGAGGTAGCAACCGCCTCCCTTGGCTTCAATAAGCTGTGGGGTGCTTATTGAAACTGAGCCGTGAGGGTGACTTCGCCGTCGTAGAGGCCGGGCATCTGGCCGGCGGCGATGTCGATCTTGCCGCCGACGCCGACGTAGAAGACGCCGGTCGCGCCGGTGTTGACGAGGAGGTCGTTGGCGGCCGCGTCGAGCTTGCCGGTGAAGGTCACCGTCTTGGTGCGGTCCGCGACATTCGACAGATAGGCCGGGAACGAGACGTTCAGCGGCACGTCGACGTTGAGGTTGCCGTTGCCGAGGAAGCGGCCGCGGCCACCGACGTCGGTGCTCGACAGCGTCAGGCCGGTGCCGGTGAAGGCGCGGCTGCCGTCATCGGCGTCGATCGTGACCGAGCCGACCGCCGTCGGGGTGGCGATGATGGTGCCGAAGCTCAGGTCGTCGACGCGCTGGAGCGTGGCGGGCTGGATGATGAGCGCCTGCGCCTTGATCGTGTCCGACGAGGAGACGGTCTGGGCGGCGGCAGGAGCGGCGAAAGCGGTGGCAGCGGCGAGCGCCGCCAGGGTGAAGGTGTAACGCATCTGATCAAAATCCCCACATTGGTTGAGGACTTCGATGATGATGGCCCCGCCTCAACAGCGGTTCACCAAGGTCGATGAAGGATCCGGTAACCCTGCTGTTTCAGCTTTGTTAGGGTTAGGGATATTGGACGGTGACGTCGAATTGCCCGGTGTAGACCCCCTCGACCTGGCCCGCCGCGACGTTGAGCGTGGCGCCGACGTTGAACTCGAACGCCTCCATCCGGGCCAGGACCCGTTTGTCCTGACCTTGCAGGGTGAAGTTGGTGGCCTGCATGGTCTCGGTCCCGCCGACCCGCGTCAGCGTGATCGGCTGCTTGGGGATCCGGATGTTCACGACGGACGCGCTTCGTGCGACCCCGATGAAGGTCGCGGGCTGCGGACGTCCGCCCATGGCGAGGACGCCGCCCGTCACGCTCCGGGCGCTCGTGTTCGGGTTGATCACCACGGTTCCCGCGGCATTCACCGAGATATAGCCGAAATCGAGGTTCTGCTTGGTGATGACGGTCAGTGGAAACACCAGCGCGGCATTGGCCTTGGCGCGCGGCAGGCTGCTGAACTTCTGCGCCGCCGCGGGGGCGGCGATCATCAGAAGGCCGGAAAACAGGAGAAGGGCGCGCCGCATGGCCGGTCATTAGGAGGGTTAACGTCAAATCCACCCTGCCAAGTAAGGTAAATGGTGAATTTACCTGTGCCGCTTGTCCCCCGCCCCGCCCGACCGCTAAGCGAATCGGCCATGAGCAACGACCAACCCGCGATCCGAATCGACGGACTCGGCAAGACCTACGAAGGCGGCAAGCGGGCGCTCGACGGAGTCTCGCTCGAAGTCCGGCAAGGCGAGTTCTTCGGCCTCCTCGGGCCCAATGGCGCGGGCAAGTCGACGCTGATCAACATCCTCGCCGGTCTCGTCACCAAGAGCGAGGGCAAGGTCGACATCTGGGGCTTCGACATCGACCAGCATCCGCGCAACGCGAAGCTGTCGATCGGAATCGTGCCGCAGGAAATCCTGTTCGACCCCTTCTTCACCCCGCGCGAGGCGCTCGAAATCCAGGCCGGGCTCTACGGCATTCCCAAGAGCGAGCGGCGGAGCGACGAACTGCTCGCCGCGATGCGCCTCACCGACAAGGCGCATGCCTATAGCCGGACGCTGTCGGGCGGCATGAAGCGCCGGCTGCTGGTGGCCAAGGCGATGGTCCACTCGCCGCCGATCCTGGTCCTCGACGAGCCGACCGCCGGGGTCGACATCGAGCTTCGCCAGCAATTGTGGGAATATGTCCGCGAACTGCACGCGGCCGGCGCGACGGTGATCCTGACCACGCACTATCTCGAGGAAGCCGAGGAATTGTGCGAGCGGATCGCGATCATCAACCACGGCAAGGTCGTCGCGAACGAGCCGACCGCCCAGCTGCTCTCCCGCGCGCAGGAAAAGAACGTCGTCGTCACCGTCGACCGCGACATCGTGCGGGTACCGGAAAATGCCTGCTTCGACCGGATCGTGCTGCAGGGCGAGCGCAACCTTGCCATCACCTATCAGAAGGACCGGGTGAATGCGGGCGAGGTGCTCGCGGTGCTCCAGCGCGACGGGCTCGGGATCGTCGACGTGGTGACCAGGGAGCCCGACCTCGAGGACGTGTTCCTCAGTCTCGTGCGGCGCTGACGCCCGATTGCCAGATTGATCATTTTGTGCCAGATGGGTTCATACGATGAACCATGCCTGCCGTCGTTCGTCTGGCTGTGACCCTTGGATCGGAGCGTGTAGGTCACTGGCGACGTGACGATGCATCCCCCGACCCTATGACCTTCGAGACCTTGTTCAGAAAACTATCCCGGAAAACCGCATATGGCTGACCGTGCAGACTTTTGACGTCGTGATCATCGGCTCGGGCGCCGCGGGTCTCACCGCCGCGCTCAATCTCGCGGCGACTCGGCGCGTCGCGGTGATCGCCAAGGGCGCGCTGGGCGAAGGCGCGACCGGCTGGGCGCAGGGCGGGATCGCCGCGGTCCTCGAGGAAGGCGACAGCTTCGAGGCGCATGTCGAAGACACGATGGTCGCGGGGGCCGGGCTCAACGACCGCAACGTCGTCGAGCATGTGGTCGGCGCGGCGCCGGCCGCGATCCAGCGGCTGATCGACCTCGGCGTGCCCTTCGCCGAGGAAGGCGGCGCGCTCCACCTGACGCGCGAGGGCGGGCACAGCCACCGCCGGATCGTCCATGTCGCCGACGCGACCGGCTGGGCGGTGCAGCAGGCGCTCGAAAAGGCCGCCTTCGCCAATCCCAACATCACGCTGCTGCCCGACATGGTCGCGATCGACCTCGTCACCGGGCGGCACGAGGAGCGCTTCTCGACCTCGGGCGCGGTCCACGGCCTCTATGCCCTCAACCGGCAGACCAGGAAGGTCGAGACCCTGCTCGCCCGCGCGACGGTGCTGGCCACCGGCGGCGCGGGCCGGGTCTATCTCTATTCGACCGCGCCGCGCGGGGCGACCGGCGACGGCATCGCCATGGCCTGGCGCGCGGGCTGCCGCGTCTCCAACATGGAGATGATGCAGTTCCACCCGACCTGCCTCTACAATCTGACGGTCAAGAATTTCCTGATCACCGAGGCGGTGCGGGGCGAGGGCGGGATCCTCAAGCACCCCGTGACGGGGCACCGCTTCATGCCCGACTATGACGAGCGGGCCGAGCTCGCGCCGCGCGACGTCGTCGCCCGCGCGATCGACAACGAGATCAAGCGCGACGGCCTCGACTATGTCCACCTCGACATCAGCCACCGCGATCCCGAGTTCGTGAAGGGGCATTTCCCCAACATCTACGAGAAGCTGATCGGCCTCGGCATCGACATGACCAGGGAGCCGATCCCGGTCGTCCCGGCGCAGCATTACACCTGCGGCGGGGTGGTGGTGGACCTCGCCGGCCGGACCGACGCGCCCGGCCTCTATGCCGCGGGCGAGGTGACCGAGAGCGGGCTCCACGGCGCCAACCGGCTTGCCTCCAACAGCCTGCTCGAATGCCTCGTGTTCGGTGAGGCGGCGGCGAAGGACATTTTGGAGCGCTGGGAGGAGCTGCCGGCGCTCCCGAAGATCCGCGAGTGGGACGAAAGCCGCGTCACCAACAGCGACGAGGAAGTGGTCATCGCCCAGACCTGGGGCGAGATCCGCCGCTTCATGTGGAACTATGTCGGAATCGTCCGGACGACCAAGCGGCTCGAGCGGGCCCGGCGGCGGATCGACATGCTGCGCGGCGAGATCACCGAATATTATTCGAACTTCCGCGTAACGCCCGACCTCATCGAATTGCGCAACCTGGTCGAGGTCGCCGACCTCATCGTCCGCTCGGCCCTACGCCGCCACGAAAGCCGCGGCCTTCACTTCACCACCGATTATCCCAAGATGCTGGCGCAGCCGAGGGATACGGTGCTGGCGCCGTAGCGACTAGCGGGGCAGGTCGTAGGTGCAGCCCTCCACCCGCAGCGACGACGATGACAGACGGTAGGAACCTGACAGCTTCCAGCCCTCGCCGTCGACCGAATAGCTTTGCGCCGCGACGACTTGGCGGCCCGGCTTGACCCCCGGTCCGCGAATGAGGTCGAAGAGTATGACGTTTCGGAGGACGGTCTGATTGCGCGGTGGAGCGGCGGCGTATCGGTAAGAACGAAGCCAGCGCCCAAGGTCGCCGACGCACGGCGCCTGAGAGAGCGCTCTTTCGACCCTCTCGACTTGATCACGGCTGGGTGTTTCGCGAGCGCACGAGGTCGAAGCCAGCGCCCCAAGAATGGCCAGGAGACGAGGCCCGCCGCACAAGCGACCGAAATCTTCCTGACCGCCCATCGCCTCTCAGCGCATCTTGGCGATCTTGATCTTGAGGACCTTGGCCTGCGCCTGCGTGCTCTCTTCCGAGCGCGTCAGGGCCTTGGCGATGGCCTTCAGCCCCATGCCCTTGCCCGCCAGCGTGTGCAGCTTGGTGTTCTCGTCGGCGGTCCAGGGCTGACGGTGGCGTTCGAAACGTTCTCCCATGCCGCTTCATCGGCTCCGGCGGCGGCGGTGGCAATCCCTCGGCGGCTTGCGCTAGACCTGCACCCATGAGTTCGAGCCCGCTTGCCTGCGCCTCCTGTCCGGTCCGCGACCGGGCGGCCTGCGCCGCGCTCGACGAGGGCGAGCGGGCGGACCTCGCGCGGCTCGGCCGGCACCGGACCCTCGAAGCGGGCGAGAACCTGTTTGCCGCCGACGCGCCAAGCGACGCCTGCGCGACGCTGGTCCGCGGGGCGCTCAAGATCAGCGCCACCGACGCCGACGGGACCGAGCGGATCCTGAGCCTCGTCCACCCGGCGGGGTTCGTCGGCGAACTGTTCGCGCCGGTCGCGCGGTTCGACGTGGTGGCGCTGACGAAAAGCGAGGTCTGCCTGTTCTCGCGGCGCGAATATGAAGCGGCGGTGGAGCGCTATCCGGCGCTCGCCCGGGCGCTGCTGCGGCGCTCGAGCGAGGATCTGTTCGGCGCGCGCTCGCTGATGGCGATGGTCGGGCGGCACAAGGCCCGCGAACGGGTTGCGGCCTTTCTTCTCGCCATGGGGGAAGCGGCGAGCGATTCGCCCTGCCATCCGGCCGCGCGCTTCGACCTGCCCCTGAGCCGGGCGGAGATGGCGGGGCTGCTCGGGCTCACCATCGAGACGGTCAGCCGGCAATTGTCGGCGCTCGAACGGGACGGGGTCATCCGCCGGCACGGGCTGCGCGGCATCGAACTGGTCGATGCCGCGCGGCTGGGGGTTCCGGCCTGAGATCCAGGCCAAGGTGTGTCAGACCAGCGCCGCGATGGTGGTCGTGGCGATCCCCCAGAACAGGATGCAGGCCGGGAGCAGGAGGACGAGGGTGATCGCTTCGCTCGCCTCGGTCTGGCCGGTGGCGGTGTCGATCCCGACGCTACGGAAATGGGCCCAGTCGAGCGCCTTGTCCCTGCGATCGGGCTTCATCGTCGCCCACTTGGCCGGCACGAAGGCAAAGGCCGCGACGAAGACGACATTGACGACCATCGGCAGGACCAGCCCGTCCGCCGCGAAGCCCACCCACATCACCGCGAGATAGGCGAAGAAGAAGGCGAAGGCGCCGAGCAGCAGTGCCGGCGGAAGGCCGAAATTGCGGTCGGTGCAATAAGGGCGCCGGTCGGTGGCCGCGGGCGGGGCGACGATCTCGCCGCGGGCGGTCAGCAGCTCCCTCGTGACATGGTCGGTCATGGCTCTTCTCCCTGGCTTGCGGGCCAGGGAATAGGACGACGGCGCGGGGTGCGCCTTGACGCTTGTCAAATGGGCGGGCGGTTCGCCGCGCTCGGGTGGATTATGGGAGCGATGTTGCTAAACCCGCCGGCGCATGCCTGACGCCCAGCCCCATCTCTACCTCGTCGACGGGTCGAGCTACATCTTCCGCGCCTATCATCGGCTCCCGCCGCTGACCAACCGCCACGGGATGAACACCGGCGCGGTGTATGGCTATACCGCGATGCTGTGGAAGCTCGCCGAGAGCCTGTCGAAGGCCGACGGCCCGACCCACATGGCGGTGATCCTCGACAAGGGGTCGAGCTCGTTCCGCAACGAGATGTACGACCAGTATAAGGCGCACCGCCCGCCGGCGCCCGAGGACCTCGTGCCGCAGCTCCCGCTGATCCGCGTCGCGACCCGGGCCTTCTCGATCCCCTGCATCGAGGAAGCGGGTCTCGAGGCCGACGACATCATCGCCTGCTACACCGGCGCCGCGCGCGCCGCCGGCTGGAAAGTGACCATCGTCAGCTCCGACAAGGACTTGATGCAGTTGATCGAGGACGATGGCTCGGTCGACATGCTCGACACGATGAACGACCGCCGGATCGACCGCGGCTACGTGGTCGAGAAGTTCGGCGTTCCCCCGCAGCAATTGGGCGACGTGCTCGCGCTGATGGGCGACAGCGTCGACAATGTGCCGGGCGTGCCCGGCATCGGCCCCAAGACCGCGAGCCAGCTGATCCAGGAGCATGGCAGTCTCGAGGCGGTGCTCGCCGCCGCGGAGGGCATCAAGAAGCCCAAGCTTCGCCAGAACCTGATCGAACATGCCGACAATGCCCGGCTGAGCCGCGAGCTCGTCCGGCTGGTGTGCGAGATGACCCTGCCCGAGCCGCTGGAAGCGCTCGAGCTCAAGAACATTCCCGAAGCGCCCTTGCGCGAATTCCTCGAGGAGCAGGGCTGGAAGAGCCTTCTCAACCGGATGGTCGGGCAAGGCTCGCGCCCGTCCGGTGGCGAGCGGCCGGCTGCCACGGCGCCGCGGGTGGCGGGACCGGGCGAACCCGAGACGATCAGCGTCGACCGCGCGGCCTATCTCACCATCACCGACGCGGCGACGCTCGGCGAATGGCTGGCCGAGGCGGCGACGCAGGGCGTGATCGCAATCGACCTTCAGGGCGACGGCGGGCACGGGCTTGCCGAAGGGCTGGCCGGGGTCAGCCTCGCGCTGGCGCCCGGCAAGGCCGCCTACGTGCCGCTCGGCCATGGTGCGACCGACCTCCTCAGCGAAGGCCCGACGCAGCTCGGGCTCGCCGAGGGTCTGAGGCTGCTCCGGCCGTGCCTCGAGGACGACAGCGTCCTCAAGATCGGGCACAATGTGAAGGACCAGCTCAAGCTGCTCGCCGACCACGGCATCGTCGTGGCGCCGGTCGAGGACGTGATGCTGGCGAGCTTCGCGCTCGACGGCGGGCGTTTCGGGCACGGGCTCGACGAGCTGGTGAAGAAGCATTTCGAGCACGAGTGCCTGGCCCTGAAGGCCGTGTGCGGCACCGGGCAGAAGGCGATCCGCTTCGGCGACGCGCCGCTCGGGCCCGCGACCGAATATGCCGCCGAGAATGCCGACATGGTCTGGCGGCTGTGGCAGCGACTGCAACACCGGCTGGCGGCCGAGCATGCGACGCGGGTCTATCGCCTCGTCGACCTGCCGCTGGTGCCCGTAGTCGGGCAAATGGAGCGCGACGGCGTCAAGGTCGACCGCTCCTATCTGGCCGAACTGTCGGGCACCTTCGCCGCCGAGACCGCCAGCCTCGAGGAGCGGATCTTCGCGGCGGCGGGCGGGCCCTTCACCATCGGCTCGCCGCAACAGCTGGGGCAGGTGCTGTTCGACCGCCTCGGCCTCAAGGGCGGGCGCAAGGGCAAGAGCGGCAATTATTCGACCGACCAGGCCGAACTCGAGCGGCTCGAGGCCGACGGGGTCGAGGTCGCG
Source organism: Sphingomonas rosea (assembly GCF_039538065.1). Lineage (NCBI taxonomy): Bacteria > Pseudomonadati > Pseudomonadota > Alphaproteobacteria > Sphingomonadales > Sphingomonadaceae > Sphingomonas > Sphingomonas rosea. The sequence goes on along the minus strand of NZ_BAABBR010000001.1, from coordinate 862,983 downwards.
CGGCTGGTGCTCGACTGGCGGCTGCTGACCAAATTGAAGCAGACCTACACCGACGCGCTCCAGGCGCAGATCGATCCCAAGAGCGGCCGGGTCCACACCCGTTACGCACTGGCGGCGGCGCAGACCGGGCGCCTGTCCTCGACCGATCCCAACCTCCAGAACATCCCGATCCGCACCGAGCTCGGTGCCAAGATCCGCAACGCCTTCATCGCCGAGGAAGGCTTCAGCCTCCTGTCGGCCGACTATGGCCAGATCGAGCTTCGCCTCGCCGCGCATATCGCCGACGTGCCGCAGCTGAAGGAAGCCTTCGCGCGCGGGGACGACATCCACACCATCACCGCGCAGGAACTGTTCGGCGACGCCGGCAAGGACAGCCGCGGCAAGGCCAAGACGATCAACTTCGCCATCCTCTACGGCATCTCGAGCTGGGGACTGGCCGGGCGGCTGGGGATCCCGACCGAGGACGCCAAGGCGATGATCGACCGCTATTTCGAGCGCTTCCCCGGCATCAAGAACTACATTTCGACGACGCTGGAGGCGGTCCGCGAGAGCGGCTATTCGGAGACCCTGTTCGGGCGCAAGACGCATTTCCCGAACATCAAGTCGTCGATCCAGAGCCTGCGCCAGGGTGCCGAGCGCGCGGCGATCAATGCGCCCATCCAGGGCACCAGCGCCGACATCATCAAGCGCGCGATGGTCAAGATGCCCGCCGCGCTCGCCGCCGCAGGACTCGAGCGCACGCGCATGCTGCTCCAGGTCCACGACGAACTGGTGTTCGAAGTCCCCCATGGCGACGAGGAACGCGCCGCCGCGGTCATCCGTGACGTCATGGCGACCGCCGCCGAGCCGGTGGTCGCCCTCGACGTGCCGCTGAGCGTCGAAGTGGGCTGGGGCGAAAACTGGGGCGTCGCGCATTGAGCGAGGCCGCCGCGTCCCCCGACAACAAGAACGATCTCGCCGCGCTTGCTCGCGGTGGTCGGATCAACTTCTTCGGCTTCCTGCTGCGCCTCGCCGCGCGCCTGCCGTTCCTGTTCATCGCCGGCCGGCTCTATGGCGCCGAGGCCCTCGGGCGCTTCGCTTATGCGGTGCTGGTGGTCGAGTTCGTCGCGCAGCTGGCGACGCTCGGCCTCAAGCGCGGCCTCGCCGAGCAGCTGAGCAAGACCGACCGGCCCCACGTCTGCATCACCTGGGATGCGCTGCTCGTGGCGTTCGTCGCGAGCCTGATCGGGATGACCATCCTGTTCGCCTTCCCGCAGGCGATGTTCCCCAACAGCGAGATTTACGGCCACGAATGGCTGCTCCCCGTGGCGGTACTGGCGCTGGCGTGGAGCGACGTCATGCTCGCCGCGCTCGCCTATCGCCACGACGTCGGGGCCACGGTGCGGGCGCGCGCGATCGTCGAGCCGTGGACCATCAGCATCGCGGCGCTGATCTTCGCCTTCGTGTCCAAGCGCGACGGCCTCATCTTCGCCTACGCGCTGTCGATGATCGCCGCGCTGATCGCCTCGATCATCCCCTTCCTGCGCACCTACGGCCGGGCGCATGGCTGGCGGCCGCAGCCGGCTGAAAGCTGGCGGCTCGCGCGCCGTTACATGCCGATCGCCGCTGCCGACACGGTCGAGTGGGGAAGCCGCAGGATCGACCTCGCCATCCTCGGCCTGTTCGCCTCGCCCGGCCTCGTCGGCATCTATTATGTCGCACAGAACGTCGCCTCGCTTCCGAGCAAGCTGAAGACCAGCTTCGATCCGATCATGGGCCCGGTGATCAGCCGCAGCCTCGAGGAAGGCGACCGTGTCGGGGTCGCCAAGCAGATCCGGCAGGTCGGCTTCTGGGTGATCGCCGCGCAGGCCGCGGTCGCGCTGGCGCTCGGCATTCCGGGCGAGGGCGTGATGGGGCTCGTCGGGCCGGCCTTCGTCGCGGGCACCGCCGCGCTCTGCTTCCTGCTCGGCGCCGAGGTGATCGCGGCCACCGCCACCACCAGCGAGGCCGCGCTCATCTACATCGCGCGCCACCGCAACATGATGCTCAGCCTCGCCATGCTCGCGCTGCAGGCGGTGCTCACGGTGGCGTTGATCATCCTCTTCCAGCGCCTGGGCTGGCCGCCCGCCTGGCAGGCGACCGCGCCCGCTGTCGCCTTGTGCCTCGCCTTGGTCTTCGCCGCGATCACCAAGGCGCGGCTCGCCTCGCGCCTGCTGGGTGCGCCGGTCTCCGGCTGGCGCTGGCCGCTGGTCTGGGCGGCGGCCGCGGCAGGCGTCGTGGGTTACCTCGTCATCCGCCTGCCCGAATGGCTTGAACTCAGCCTCGGGGTGCCGCTGATTCTCGCGGCCTTCGGCTTCGTCGTCTGGCGGCGTGGCTTCGGGCCCGAGGACCGCGAGCTCTTCCGGATGAAGAAGAAGGATATCGCCGTCGACCTGCCCGCGCCGGGCACGAGCGGAGACGCGCCCCGCTGACCCCTAGTGGCGGAAGTGGCGCATGCCGGTGAAGATCATCGCAAGGCCCGCTTCGTCGGCAGCGGCGATCACCTCGTCGTCGCGCATCGAACCGCCCGGCTGGATCACCGCCGTCGCCCCCGCCTCGACCGCGGCGAGGAGGCCGTCGGCAAAGGGGAAGAAGGCGTCGCTCGCCACCGCCGAGCCGACCGTGCGCGGTTCGGCCCAGCCGAAGGTCTCGGCCGCCTCGCGTGCCTTGGCCGCCGCGATCCGCGCCGAATCGCGCCGGTTCATCTGGCCGGCGCCGATCCCCGCCGTCACGCCGTCGCGGGCGTAGACGATCGCGTTCGACTTGACGTGCTTGGCGACGGTCCAGGCGAAGCGGCAGTCGGCCACTTCGGTCGCGGTCGGCTGGCGCCTGGTCACGACCTTGAGGTCGGAGGGCACGATCACGCCATTGTCGCGGCTCTGGACGAGCATCCCGCCAGCGATGCTCTTCATCGTCAGCCCGGCACGCCGCGGATCGGGAAGGTCGCCGGTCAGCAGCAGCCGGAGGTTCTTCTTCGCGGCAAAGGCAGCCAGTGCTTCCTCGTCGGCATCGGGGGCGATCACGACCTCGGTGAAGATGTCGACGATCGCGCGGGCGGTCGAGCCGTCGAGCGGATGATTGACCGCGACGATGCCCCCGAAGGCCGAGACCGAGTCGCACTGGAACGCAGCCTGATAGGCCTCGGCGAGGCTGGCGCCTTGCGCGACGCCGCAGGGATTGGCGTGCTTGACGATGACGCAGGCGGGATTGCCACCGCGAAATTCGCTGACGAGCTCGAGCGCGGCGTCGGCGTCGTTGAGGTTGTTGTAGCTCAGCTCCTTGCCCTGGACCTGGCGGGCACCTGCGACCCCGGCGGCGCCGCTCTGCGGAAGATAAAGCGCGGCCGACTGGTGCGGGTTCTCGCCATAGCGCAGGCTCGCCGCGCGGGTCAGCGCGACGGGCAGGGTGGCGGGCATGGCCTCGCCCTGATCGGCGAAGGCGAACCAGCTCGCGATCGCGCTGTCATAGGCGGCGGTGCGGGCATAGGCCTTTGCAGCCAGCCGCTTGCGAAGTGCGAGTGACGTCATGCCGTCGTTCGCGTCGAGTTCGCCCAGCAAAGCGGGATAATCGGCGCTGTCGGTGAGAATCGCGACGTAGCGATGGTTCTTGGCCGCCGAGCGAACCATCGACGGCCCGCCGATGTCGATGTTCTCGATCACCGTGTCGCGGTCCGCGCCGCCCGCGACGGTCTTCTCGAATGGATAGAGGTTCACGACCACCAGGTCGATGAAGCCGATCCCGTGGGCGTCGGCGGCGGCGGCATGGCCGGGGTCGTCGCGCACCGCGAGAAGACCGCCGTGGACGGTCGGGTGGAGCGTCTTCACGCGCCCGTCCATCATCTCGGGAAAGCCGGTCAGCTCGCTCACGTCCTTCACCGGATGGCCGAGCTCGCGCAGGCGCGCGGCGGTACCGCCGGTCGAGACCAGTTCGACCCCGCGCTGCACCAGGCCCGAGGCAAGTTCCTCGAGGCCGGTCTTGTCGGACACCGACAGCAGGGCGCGGCGGAGGGGAACGAGATCGGTCATGGCGATGAAAATGTCCTAGCTTGAGCGGCGGAATTGCCAGCCGATCTCGCCGCCGAGGTGCGAGACCTCGCCGACGAGCACGAGCTGGAGGGTGGAACGGAGAGCGCCGGTGCCGTCGACCGCGACGCTTTCCTCAAGGCCGAGCTGGGCGCCGCGGCAACGGAAGTTCCACGGCGGGGCGCCAGGCGAGCGGATCAGCGCGCCCATGCCGTCGGCGGTTGGATCGGCCTCGACTCCGGGCGCGAGGTGGAAGCGGATCGCGAAGGGAACGTCCTCGCGGATCTTGCGGCGACCCTTGGCAATCAGCCGGTCGAGGCCGCGGATCTCCTTGCCGTCGTTGCCAAGGCTGAGGGCGCGGTCGTGGACGAGGCCGAAGCCGCGGACATAACCATCGTGGCTGACCTCGAGCCGGCTCGCGTCATTGTCCTCGCTGCGGGCGACGACGACCTCGGCGACGCCCTTGCCGAGCGAGCCGTCGGGCAGGATCGCGGTCGAATTGGTGTCGGCGAGCGACAGGGTCGAATGGGCGGCGGTGGTCCGGAGTGCGGGCGCAAGGCCCTCGGGCAAGGTGCCGAGCGCAAGGCCAGGTCCGCCACAATTGACGACCAGCTTCTGCTGGCCGTCGCTCATCTCGAAGGCGAGAGTCGAGGCCGATCCGATCCGCGCGAGCTGCCGCGAAGGAGGCGCGGCGGCATCGACGACGATCACGGTGCCGAGCGCGCTCAGCCGGTGATAGCCCCAGCCGCGGGGACTTCGCAGCGGCCGGGCACGAAAGCCGCAACCCTCGACCAGCGCGGCGAGCGCGGCGCGGCTGCCCTCGTTGCCGCCCTGCCAGCTCGACAGGGTCCCGTCGCCCATGGTGACGCCATGAAGCGCAGCGAGCGCGGCGGCGCCGGCATCCTCGAGGCCCTGCGGAAAGTCGTGTCGCGCGGCGGCATAGGCGGCGCGGAGGAGGCCGAGGCGATCGACCAGCAGCGCCTGCTCGGCGGGCGAGCGGCTCATCAGCCCGCCATCGTCATATTGGGCGCTGGCAAGTGCCCGCGACAGCCCGCTTTCGGCCCGGGCGAGCTTCGCGGTGCCCGAGGACAGGAGGAGGCAGCCGGCGGTGAGCCCCGCCCAGGCGGTGATCCGGGGCAGGCCGGGCGGCGCGCGATCGGCCTCGGCAAGGACATGCCGGGTCCCGCGCGCGAGCGTGTTGAGCAGGGCCGAGCGATAATCGGCGTCGCGCCGCGACAGGATGTAGGGCGCGTAGGCGAGCCAGAAGAGCAGCCGCTCACCCCACAGGGCGGGGGCCCATGCCGCGTCGACCTTGCCGCCATGCGCGAGGAGCCAGCGCCCCACCAGATCCTCGGCGAGTGCCGCGCCCTTTTCGCGGGTGGTCGCGGCGGCGAGGTCGCGCAACCAGGAGAAAGTGTGGAGCTCGGCGCCGAGCGGGGTGGCCGGATCGACCGTGGTCCAGTCGAGCTCGGTCAGCACGATCGCCTCGCCGCCATGCAGATACTGGTAGGCGAGCAATTGCGCGCCGCGCGCCTTGCTTCCGACGACATGGTCGCGCGCGACCCCGATCAGGCGCAGCGGCGGCTTGCCGTGGCTGACCAGCCGCTGGAGAAGCGGAACGGCCGCTAGTCGCTGGAGCGCCCCCTTGTCGCTCATCCGGCGCCCTTGAGGGCCGCGATGTTGGCCGCATAGGCGCCGGGACCGCCGCGGAAGGCCGCGGTGCCGGCGACCAGTGCGGTTGCGCCGGCATCGACGCACTGCCGCGCGGTCTCGGCATCGACCCCGCCATCGACTTCGAGCGTGACGTCGAGACCCTGCTTGGCGATCTGCTTGGCGATCGCCTCGATCTTGCGGAGCTGCGAGGCGATGAACTTCTGCCCGCCGAAGCCCGGGTTGACGCTCATCACGAGGACGAGGTCGAGTTCCTCGAGCACATAGTCGAGCATCTTCGCCGGCGTCGCGGGATTGAGGGACACGCCGGCTTTCTTGCCGAGGCCCTTCACGCGCTGGATCGTCCGGTGGAGGTGGGGCCCGGCCTCGGGATGGACCGTGATGATGTCCGCGCCCGCTTCGGCAAAGGCGTCGAGCATCGGGTCGACCGGCGAGATCATCAGGTGGACGTCGAACGGCTTGGCGCTGTGCGGGCGCAGTGCCTTCACCACCATCGGCCCAATGGTGAGATTGGGCACGAAATGCCCGTCCATGACGTCGATGTGGATCCAGTCGGCGCCGGCGGCGTCGATCGCCCGCACCTCCTCGCCGAGCCTGGCGAAATCGGCGGAGAGGATCGAGGGGGCGATGATCGGCTGGGCCATGGGACCGATTAGACGGGCTTACCCCTGTCGGACAAGGCGGGCCGTGAAGAAGCCGTCCATTCCGCCTTCTTCCTCGCGCTCGCCGGGAAGGACTCGGCGCTGTTCGGCGAGGGCGAAGCCGGTCCGGGCGGCGAGGAAGGCGGCGATCCGATCCTCGCCTTCCTCGGGCTCGAGGGAGCAAACGGCATAGACGAGGCTTCCGCCCGGCCGAACCCAGGCCGCCGATGCTTCGAGCAACCGGCCCTGGAGTTCGGCGCTCTCCGCGATGATCCGGGGGCTGGCGCGGAACAGCACTTCGGGGTGGCGGCGGAAGGTGCCCGTCGCCGAGCAGGGCGCGTCGAGGAGGACCGCGTCGAACGGCTCGGCCGGCGCGAAGGCGAGAACGTCCTCGGTGACGATGGTCGCGCCGAGCTTGATCCGGTGGAGGTTGGCGCGAAGTCGCGCGAGACGACTCTCCGACCGGTCGAGTGCGGTGACCTCGTGGCCGGCCGCGGCGATCTGCAAGGTCTTGCCGCCCGGCGCCGCGCAGGCGTCGAGAACGCGCGTCGCGTCCGCCGGGATCATCCGGGCAGGCAAGGTCGAGGACAGGTCCTGCACCCACCAGTCGCCCGCCTCGAAGCCGGGAAGGCCGGTCACCGCGCGGCTGTCGGCGAGGCGGACATGACGCTCGGCGACGACGACCCCGCCTTCCGCCTCGGCGAAGGCCTTGGCGGCGGCATCGTCCTTGAAGCTGAGGTCGAGCGGCGGGCGGCGAACGATGGCGCGGGCGGCCGCAGCCACGGCGGCCTCGCCCCAGGCCTTCGTCCAGCGCTCGGCCACCTCGACCGGAAGCGCGCCTAGGTCGGCGTCGGGGAGGCTGCCGCGAAGAAGGGTGCCGAGCACCCCATGCACCAGCCGGCGCGGACCGCCCTCGACCAGCGGCAGCGCGGTCGCGACCAGCGCATGGTCGGGCACGTGGAGCGCGACTCTTTGGGCGAGCGCGAGGCGCAGCACCATCCGCGCCTTGGAGTCTTCGGGGAGCGCCTGCCGCGTTGCGCCATCGATCAGCCGGTCGAGGAGCGGAACGCGCCGCAGCGTCTCGCCGGCGATCGCCAGCGCCAGCGCCTGGTCGGCGGGGGCGAGCCTGGGGCCGCCCTGGGCTGCCGATTCCATCGTCTGCCCGCCGCGCAGCACGCGGTCGAGAATGCGCAGCGCAGCCCGGCGCGGTTCGACCCCGGCTTCGGACCCTCTTGGCGTCGGCTGTCTCAGCGACCATCTCCCCAATCATGCCGCGTCCAGCCAACCTTCAGCCGCCCGCCTACCTCAGCAAGTCGCCCCCGGTGCCCGAGCCCGAGGCAGTCCCGCCCGCGCCGCCGCCCGCCGGCGACAAGCCGCGGCCCGATCCCACGCGCTACGGCGACTGGGAGAAGAAGGGCATCGCCTGGGATTTCTGATGCGCTCACGCGCGTTCGCCCCGTAAAGGCCGGCTGAGCAGGCGCTCGAGCACCGCATCGACCCCGACGCGGCCCGCGAGCAGGTCGTCCACCGCCGCGACGATCGGCATGTCGATGCCCTGGTCCTCGGCCAGCCGGCGCAGCACCGGCGCGGTGAACGCGCCCTCGGCGACGGTACGGCGATCGGCCATCAATTCGGCCGCGGGTCGGCCCTGGCCCAGCCCTTTTCCGAGCGAGAAGTTGCGTGAGCTCGTCGAAGAGCAGGTCAGCACGAGATCGCCGAGGCCCGACAGGCCGGCCAGCGTCTCCAGCCGCGCGCCATGCGCGAGCCCGAAGCGGGTCATTTCTGCAAAGCCGCGCGCGATCAGCGCCGCCCGCGCATTCTGGCCGAGGCCGCGGCCTTCGACCACGCCGCAGGCGATGGCGAGCACGTTCTTGACCGCGCCTCCGACCTCGGCGCCGGCGACGTCGTCCGAGAGATATATTCGAAACTCGGGGCGGGCGAGGCGGCGGCGGACGATTTCGGCGTCACCCTCGTCCTCGGCGGCCAGCGTCAGCGCGGTGGGAAGCCCTGCGGCCACTTCATGCGCGAAGGTCGGGCCCGACAGCACCATCACCTGCGCCGAAGGGCAGGAATCGCGCGCGACCCGGTGGAGCAATTGTCCCGAACGCTCTTCGATCCCCTTGGAGCAGAGAAGAAGGGCGGCGGCGCAGCGCGGCGCGGCTTCGAGGACGGCGCGCATATGCTGGGCGGGCGTCACCACCAGCCACAGGTCGCAGGCGGCAAGGTCGGCAAGGTCGGCGGTCGGGCGCAGTTGCTCGGACAGCGCGAGGCCGGGCAGGAACAGGCTGTTCTCGCGGCGCTGGGCGATGCTTTCCACCACCTCGGGCTCGCGCGCCCACAGCAATGTCTCGCCGCCCTGCGCCGCCACTTGCGCCAGCGCGGTCCCCCACGCGCCGCCGCCGATCACCCCGACCTTCATGCCTTCACTCCCGCCCCGCGCACGGTCTCCGCACTCTCGTCGAGCGGCCAGCGCGCGCGTGCCGGCGCGTCGAGACCGTCGACGAGGCCGGCAGCGAAGCGCTCCGCCCCGGCCCAGGCGATCATGGCGGCATTGTCGGTGCACAGCCAGCCGGGCGGGACCGAGAAACGGCGGCCCTCGCTGGCGGCCAGCTGCTCGAGCGCGGACCGAACCGAAATATTGGCCGCGACTCCGCCGGCAACGACCAGCGTCGGCGCGTCGCTCTTCGCCAGCGCGATCCGGGTGCGATCGACGAAACAGTCGACCACCGCCTGCTGGAAGCTCGCGGCGATATCCTCGGGCCGGTGCGTGCCCGCGAGGACGGCGCGCTGCACCGCGCTCTTGAGGCCGGCGAAGGAGAAATGCGGTTCGCCGCTCCCGACGAGCGGACGTGGCAGCGGCACCGCCTTGGGATCACCGGAGCGCGCCAGTGCCTCGACCGCCGGTCCACCGGGATAGGGCAGGCCAAGGAGCTTCGCAGCCTTGTCGAACGCTTCGCCCGCCGCATCGTCGATGGTGGTGGCGAGCCGGGAATAATCGCCCACGCCGCGCACTTCGAGCAGCTGGCAATGCCCGCCGCTGGCGAGGAGCAGGAGATAGGGAAAGGCGAGGTCGGGATCGACCAGCCGCGGCGAGAGCGCATGGCCCTCGAGATGATTGACCGCGACGAGCGGCTTGCCGCTGGCGAGCGCGAGGCCCTTGGCGGTGAGGAGCCCGACCAGCACCCCGCCGATCAGCCCCGGCCCCGCGGTTGCCGCAATGGCGTCAACCTCGTCGAGCGCGATCCCCGCCTCGCCGAGGACGTCGGTGACGAGCGAGGGCAGGACCTCGACATGCGCCCGGGCGGCGATTTCGGGAACCACGCCGCCGAACGGCTGGTGCGCCTGGTTCTGGCCGACGACGCGCTGGGCGAGGATCCGGCGGTCGCCGGTGACCAGCGCCACCGCCGTATCGTCGCAGGAGGATTCGAGACCGAGGATCAGCGTCATTGCTTGGGGGCCATTGCCTTGGCGGGCAGGTCTGGCAAGAGTGGTGCCGATGACAGCGCCTCTCATGCTCGGCACCCGGGCCTCGCCTTTGGCCCTCGCACAGGCGCACGCGACCGCCGCCGCGCTCGAGGAAACGCACGGCTGGCCCGCCGGCACGGTCTCGATCTTCGAGGTGCGCACCACCGGCGACAAGGTCCAGGACCGCGCGCTTGCCGAGATCGGCGGGAAGGCGCTGTGGACCAAGGAGCTCGACATCGCGCTGCTGGGCGGGACGACGCGTTTGTCGGTGCACAGCTGCAAGGACGTCGAAAGCGAGCGGCCGTCCGAACTGGTGATCGCCGCCTTTCTCCCCCGCGCCGATGTGCGCGACCGGCTGATCGGTTCGCCGTCGATCGAGGCGCTGAGCCAAGGTGCGAAGGTCGGCACGTCGTCGCCGCGCCGGACCGCGCAATTGCTTCGGATGCGGCCGGACCTGCAGGTGTCGATCATGCGCGGCAATGTCGCGACGCGCCTCAACCGCATCGCCGAGGGCGCCTATGACGCGACCTTCCTCGCCGCCGCGGGGCTCGACCGGCTCGGCATCGACGAGGGTTGCGCGGTCGAGACGCAGGACTTCCTCCCCGCGCCGGGGCAGGCGGCGATCGCGATCGAATGCCGCGCCGACGACGAGGAAACGCGCGCGCTGCTGGCGGCGATCGACCACGTTCCGACGCATCGCGCGGTGCTGGCCGAGCGCGCCTTTGCCCGCGCGGTCGGCGGCTCATGCCATTCGCCGGTCGCGGCTCTGGCCGTGGTCGAGGGCGACGAGCGCATCTGGCTCCGCGCCGAACTCCTCAGCAGCGACGGGACGAGCCACGTCGCCGGCGAGGTCCGGGCCGAGGCGGGCGACGAGGAGGCCGCGGGCGCGGCGCTGGCGGAGGAACTGCTCGGCCGCGCAGGGCCCGACATCAGGGCGCTGTTCACCGGGTCGTGAGGCGGCTCGTCATCCTCCGGCCCGAGCCGGGCGCGTCGGCCACCGCCCGGCGGGCGCGTGAACTTGGGCTCGAGGCCGAGCGCCACCCCCTTTTCGCGATGGAAGCGGTCGCCTGGACGATGCCCGACGGCGCGTTCGACGGCCTGCTCCTGACGAGCGCCAATGCGGTGCGGCAAGCGGGCAGGTTGCCGACGCTTCCCGTGCATGCGGTGGGCGACGCCACCGCCGCCGCCGCCCGCGATGCAGGGGCCGAGGTCGTGACGGTCGGTCGTGGCGGGATCGATGCGCTGCTGGCGGCGCTTCCGGCCGGTCTTCGGCTGCTCCACCTTGCCGGAGAAGACCGCATCGCACCGGCCGCGCCCCGCCAGCAGATCATCCCGGTCACCGTCTACCGCGCGGCGCCGCTTCCGCTGCCCGAGCCGGAGGCGTTTGCGGGCAAGGTGCTCCTCGTCCACTCGCCCGCCGCTGGCCGGCGGCTGGCCGAATTCGACGGCAACCGCCGCGGGATTCGCATCGCGGCGATCAGCGATGCTGCGGCGTTGGCCTGCGGGGAGGGCTGGGCGGCCTGCCTTTCCGCCGAGCGGCCCGAGGACGGCGCCTTGCTTTCCCTCGCCGCCAAGCTGTGCAAGGACTGAAGCCATGAGCAGCGTCGGTCAGTCCCGCGGCATGTCCCTGAGCGCCGTCCTGCTGACGGGGCTGTTGCTGCTGCTGGCCGGCGGCGCGGTGACGATCCTGCTCCTCTCGCGCTATCCCGATGTCGCGCGCTTCGCCGGCTTCACGCAAACCGTTCCCGCCGCCACCCTGTCATCGCCCGCCCCCGCACAGCCGGTGGTCCAGGCCGCGCCGGCCGTGAATTCCGCCGTCGTGCCGCCCGCCACCGAAGCGCGCGTGGCGACCCTCGAGGAACGGCTCGCCCGAGTCGAAAATGCGACTGCTCGCGCCGAGGGATCCGCGGGCCGGGCCGATGCCCTGCTCGTCGCCTTTGCCGCGCGCCGCGCGATCGAGCGCGGAGTGGCGCTCGGCTATCTCGAGCCGCTCCTCGCCGAGCGTTTCGGCGCGGCGCACGCGCAGGCGGTGGCGACCATCGTCACGTCCTCGCGCAAGCCCGTCCGGCTCGACCAGCTGATGGCCGACTTCGCGGTGCTCGCGCCCAAGCTCAAGGCCGCGCCCGAAAGCGCGAGCCTGTGGCAGAGCGTCCGCCGCGAGATGGGCAATCTCGTCAGCATCCGCCGTGCCGACCAGCCGAGCCAGCGCCCCGTCCCGACCTACGACCGCGCCTCGGCCAAGCTTGCCGCCGGGCAGGTCGACCAGGCGCTGGCCGAGGCAATGCGGCTGCCCGGCATCAACGCGGCGCCCAAATGGGTCGCTGACGCGCGCTCCTACGTCGCCTCGCACCGCGCGCTGGACGAGATCGAAAGCGCCGCGCTCCTCCGCCAGTAGAGGCTTGCGCGGCCAAGTCGCTTTTGCGAATCAAGCGGGTAGGTCCGTCGGCGAGGAGGGGAGACGCCATGACGTCACTGCTGAAGCGCCTGTCGCTGGGAGCGCTCGCGCTTGCGGCCCTGAGCGGCTCCGCCCACGCCCAGATGCGCGCCGAGCGCACCCCGCCGGGCCTTACCGAGCGCATCGATGTCCTCGGCCGCGGCTTTGCGGGGCAAGTGGGGATCGCGGTCCAGTCGGTCGACCGCGGCTGGCGCACCGGCTGGAAGGACGAGGAGCTCTACCCCCAGCAGAGCGTCAGCAAATTCTTCGTCGCGCTGACCGCGATGGATGCGGTCGACAAGGGCAGGCTGACCCTGTCGGGCCCGGTCACGCTCACCCGCGACGACCTCACCGTCTTCAACCAGCCGATCGCCCAGCGGGTGATCGCGGGCGGCACCTATACGACCACGGTCGAGAACCTGCTGGTCGACGCGATCACCAAGTCCGACAATACCGCCAACGACAAACTGATGCGGGTCGCGGGCGGGCCGGCGGCGGTGCGCCGCTTCATTGCCGGCAAGGGGCTTGGCCATATCCGCTTCTACGAGGGCGAGCGCGCGCTCCAGTCACGGATCGCGGGGCTGACGTGGAGCCAGAGCTATTCGATCGGCGACGCTTTCTACAAAGCCCGCGATGCGCTTCCGCTGGCGGTGCGGCGAAGCCTGTTCAACCGCTACATCGCCGATCCCTATGATGGCGCCGCCCCCGCCGCGATCGTCGGTACGCTGGCGCGGCTCAAGCGCGGCGAGTTGCTGAGCCCGGCCTCGACCGCACGGCTCCTCACCATCATGAGCGACACGCGCACCGGCAAGAACCGGCTTCGCGGCGGCCTCAAGCCCGGCTGGACCCTCGCCCACAAAACCGGCACCGGCCAGATCCTCGGCGGCGAGCAGGCGGGCTACAACGACATCGGCATCCTCACCGCGCCCGATGGGCGGAGCTATGCGGTGGCGGTGATGATCAAGCGCACCGCGACCCCGCTGATCGTCCGGATGAACCTCATGAACGATGTCGTTCGCGCAGTGATCGCCGCACACGAGGCCGATGGCGGCAGCCTTGTCCTCTAGCGCGGTCGCCACCCGGCTCCGGGCGGCCGCGGGGGTCCAGCGCGTCCCCAATCCGGCGCTCGAACTGTTCATCCGCCGCGATTTCCTCGACGCGGCCGAACGCGCGGCGCTGATCGCGATGATCGATGGGGGACGGCGGCCCTCGACCATCGCCGACGACCGCGGCGAATCGGCGTTCCGCACCAGCGAGACCTGCGACCTTGCCGGCACCGACCCGCTCGTTGCCGCGATCAACGCGCGAATCAGCGATCTCCTCGGTCTCGACGACCGCCTCGGCGAACCGCTGCAGGGCCAGCGCTACGCCCCGGGGCAGGAGTTCAAGCTGCACACCGACACGTTCGAACCGACCGGCGCCGACTTTTTTATCCATTGCGCGGACAGCGGTCAGCGAACCTGGACCGCGATGATCTATCTCAACGACGTTGAGGAAGGCGGCGCGACGCGGTTCAAGACCATCGGCAAGACGGTCCAGCCCGAAGCCGGGAAATTGCTCGCTTGGAACAACCTGCTTCCCGACGGGCGGCCAAATCCGGCGACCCTCCACCAGGGGATGAAGGTCCGGCGCGGAGTCAAATATGTGCTGACCCGCTGGTATCGCGAGCGGCCGTTCGGCTGACGCGCGCTGTCGCGCTTGATCGCGGCGGATGACAGGATCTCGGAAAGATCGCTGGAGCGGGCGAAGGGATTCGAACCCTCGACCCCAACCTTGGCAAGGTTGTGCTCTACCCCTGAGCTACGCCCGCTCTGGCGTTTTGGACGGCGCTGGAGGCCGTCGGGTCGCGGGCCATTAGCAACGGCCTGCGGGGCTGGCAACCCTTAGTGGCTACCTCAATTGCTGCCCTTGGCGATGACGTGGGCTTGGCCCATATGGCTCACGCGTCAAAGAGGACAGAACTGCGTGGCAACAATCGGCATGAGCGAGGACGAACGCGAAGCGATTCGCAGCTTCCAGGAGGGGGTTCTCCAGCCCAGTCTCGAGCATCTCGTCATTCTCGATTTCTGGGCGGAATGGTGCGGACCGTGCAAGCAGCTCGGCCCCGTGCTCGAAAAGGTCGCCGCCGATTATGCCGACAAGGGCGTCCGGCTCGTCAAGATCGACGTCGACGAGGAAAAGGTGATCGCGGCGCAGTTCCGCATCCAGTCGATCCCGACCGTCTATGCGATCTTCGGCGGCCAGCCCGTCGCCGACCTCACCCAATATCGCTCCGAAGGCCAATTGAAGCGCGTCATCGACCAATTGCTCGGCCAGTTGCCGGTCAAGGGCGAAGCGCAGGCGCTCGAGGCGGAGATCGCGCCTTTGGTGGCAATGGGCGACGAAGTGCTGGCGGGCGGTGACGCCGAGCGGGCCGAAAGCATCTTCCGCCAGATCGTCGCCATGGATCCCGATCATCCCGAGGCGGTCGGCGGGCTCGCCCGCGCACTCCTCGCGCTCGGTCGCCACGACGAAGCCCGCGAGTTGATCGACGCGCTGCCCGAAAAGGCCGCGAGCGACCCCGCGATCGCGCGGGCGCGCGCCGGCCTCGACATCGCCGGCGCCGGGCCGGCGGTCGACACGGGCGAGTTCGAGCGGCGGCTTGACGCCAATCCCGACGACCATGGAGCGCGAATGGAGCTCGCCGGCGCGCTGATGGCCGGCGGGCGCCGCGACGAGGCTGCCGACGCCCTGCTTGAGATCGTCCGCCGCGACCGCGACTGGAACGAGGGGGCGGCCCGCGCGCAATTCCTCAAGCTTCTGGAAGCGACCGGTCTAGAGGATCCGTGGGCGAAGGCGCAGCGCCGCCGCCTCTCGGCCCTGCTGTTCACGTGAGCGACGGACCCCTCCGGCTCCCGCTCTTTCCGATTGGGGGCGCGGTGCTGTTTCCGCGCAGCCACCTTCCGCTCCACATCTTCGAACCGCGCTACCGGCAGATGATCGAGGATGCGGTCGCGGGCGGCGGCCTCATCGGCATGATCCAGCCCAAGGCCGCACCCGACGACGGCCTCGGCCAGCCCGAGCTCTATCGGGTGGGCTGCATCGGCGAGATCGTCGGCCTCGAGGAGCTGGGCGACGGGCGCTTCAATATCGTGCTCCAGGGCACCACCCGCTTCACGCTCATCGCCGAGGCCGACACGGGGACCCCCTATCGCCAGGCCGATGTCGTGCCGGGCGGCGATGCCGAGGATGAGCCAGAGGCACTCGCCTCGGTGCTTCGCGCCGCGGTCGAGCAGGAAGCGCGCCTGCTTGGTGACGCCATGGGGCTGACCGTCGACTGGGCCGCGGTCGAGCGGCTCGACGACGAGATGCTGGTCAATGCGATCGCGCAGGTCGCGCCGTTCGACACCGGCGCCAAGCAGGCGCTGCTCGAGGAGGACCGGCTCGATCGACGCGCCGAGCTCCTCATCCAGCTGATGCAGTTCCTGCGGCTGGCACAGGGCGGCGGGGACATGACCCCCCGCATGCAATAGCTAGAGGGTTTCGCCGAGCAGCAGCCGCGGCAGTTCGCCGCTGTTTCCCCGCGCCGCCGCGTTGAGCCTGGCCTTCAATGGCGGCAGCCGGTCGACGATCCCCATCCCGAGCCGGCGGACCGCCGAGGCGGTCTTGCCGGGCACGCCATAGAGTCGCGTCAGCCCGTCGGTCGCCAGCGCCACGCTGAAGGCGTCGAGCGCCCGCCAGCGCTGGTAGCGGGCGAGCAATTGCGCGTCTCCGAGGTCGAGACCCAGCCGCGCGCCGTCGACCAGCACCTCGGCCAGCGCCGCCGCGTCGCGGAAGCCGAGATTGACCCCCTGACCCGCGATCGGATGGACCGCATGCGCGGCGTCGCCGACAAGCGCGAGCCGCCGGTCGGTGATCCGCACCGCATGGTGGAAACCGAGCGGATAGGAGGAGCGCGGTGTCAGCAGCCCGATGCGCCCGAGGAAGCCGCCCATCGCCGCTTGGGCCTCGGCCGCGAACGCCTCGTCCGACAGCGCGAGCAGCCCCGCCGCCTTGTCGTTCTCGATCGACCAGACGATCGCCGAGCGATGCGTCCCGTCCTCGAGGTCGTTCATCGGCAACAGCGCAAACGGGCCGGTCGAATAGAAGATCTCGTAGGCGACATGCTCATGCGGCCGGTCGTGCGCGAGGGTCGAGACGATCGCCGTGTGCCGGTAGGACCAGCGCGCCATGCGGATGCCCGCCGCCTCGCGGCTCGGTGACTGGCGGCCCTCGGCCCCGATCACCAGCGGTGCGGTCAGTTCTTCGCCGTCGGCAAGGCGAACGGTGGCCCGATGGTCGTCTCGGACGACTTCTTTGACCTGCCGCTTCCACATCAGCGTCGCATGGCTCGCCGCTTCGGCCCGCGCAAGAAGGGCGGCTCGCAGGTGGCGGTTCTCGTGCATCACGCCCAAGGGCTCGCCGTCCTCGCCCGGCTCGAAGGTCAGCGAGCCCGGCTGAAGCCCGTCGGCAACGCGGATCGCCTCGATCGGGCAACCCGCTCCGGCGAGATGGTCGAGGACTCCGATGGTCCCGAACATCCGCATGCTCGACGAGGAGACCGCGGTGGTGCGCCCGTCGAAGGCCGCGTCGCGGCGCGTGTCGGGGTCCGCCGGATCGACGATGATGGATTGGAGCCCGGCATGGTCGAGGGCGCTGGCGAGCGCGAGGCCGACCAGGCCGCCGCCGAGGATGATGACGTCGGTGCGTGTCATGGAAGACGCATGTAGGGGCTGATCGTCATGCCGTCATCCTTGACCATGGACTCGGCTGACAGGCACAATGGGGGAACAGATTTGAGCGGGTGGGAATAGACGAGAATGGCAACGGCAGCGGCACGGACCCGGGCGGACCGGCGCGAGCTCGAACCCGACTGGCGTGACCGGTTGGGCGGCGCGGCGCGTGACTTCTCGCTGCGCTTCGTCGGCGCGATCCTGCTCGGTATCTCGGTGGCGCTGGCGATCGCGCTCCTGACGCACGAGCGGACCGATCCGAGTTGGAGCACCGCGGCGGGCGGCCCCGCGGCCAACTGGCTCGGTCTGCCCGGCGCTTATGCCAGCGACCTGCTCTTGCTCCTGTTCGGCCTTGGCGGCGTGGTCCTGCTGCCGGTACTCGGCCTCGCCGGAATCCGTCTCCTCGGCGGCCAGCCCGCGGGCCGGGTCGGGCGGGCGCTGTCGGTCGCTGCGCTCGGCGCGGTGCTCATCGGCATGGCGCTCGGCCTGCTCGTCAATTCGGGCGTATCGGGGCTGCCGGCCGGATGGGGCGGGGTGCTCGGTCTCGCCGGCGCCAATGGCTGGAACGCGCTCCTCGCCATGATCCCCGAGCAGTCGATCGCCGGCCCGAGCCGGATTGCGCTCATCCTCCTGCTCGGCCTCGGCGGACTCGTCCTCGCCTTCATCGCGCTGGCGCTGCGCGACGAGGAGAAGGCCTTCGTCACCGACAAGCTCAAGCGCTCGACCGAGCGGCTCCCCGCACCGCGCCGGACCGCCAGGGAAGAGGCCGAACCGCGGGTCGCCGCGCCGCCCAAGTCGCGGCCCGAGGTGGCGGTCAAGGAGCCGACCCGCTCGATCGCGCCCGCCGCCGCCGAAAAGGTCAAGGGCCGCAAGGGCGCCGCCGGCGCCGCGCAGCAGCAGAGCCTCGCGCTCGGCGACAGCTACGCGCTGCCCCCGATCGACCTCCTCGCTTTGCCTGCCGAATCAGGTCGCAACCAGGTCGATCGCGCGGGCCTCGAGCGCAATGCCCGCCTGCTCGAAAGCGTGCTCGAGGACTTCCACGTCCGCGGCGACATCGTCGAGGTCCGCCCGGGCCCCGTCGTCACCATGTACGAATTGGAGCCCGCGAGCGGAATCAAGGCCAGCCGCGTCATCCAGCTCGCCGACGACGTCGCCCGCAACATGAGCGCACTCTCGGCCCGCGTCGCGACCATTCCGGGCCGCAGCGTCATCGGCATCGAATTGCCCAATCCCAAACGCGAAAGCGTCGCGTTGCGCGAACTCATCGGCAGCCAGGCCTTCGCCGACCAGGCGATGAGCCTGCCCCTGGTGCTCGGCAAGAATATCGCGGGCGACCCCGTCATCGCCGACCTCGCGCCCATGCCGCACCTGCTCGTCGCGGGTACCACCGGCTCGGGCAAGTCGGTCGGCCTCAACTGCATGATCCTCTCGCTGCTCTACCGGATGGGCCCGGACCAGTGCCGAATGATCATGATCGATCCCAAGATGCTTGAACTGAGCATCTACGACGGCATTCCGCACCTCCTCGCCCCGGTCGTGACCGAGCCCCCCAAGGCGATCCGCGCGCTCAAATGGGCGGTCGAGCAGATGGAGGAGCGCTACCGGATGATGGCGAGCCTCGGCGTCCGCGCCTTGAAGAGCTTCAACGACAAGGTACTCGAGGCCAAGGCCCGGGGAACCAAGCTCGGACGCAAGGTGCAGACCGGCTACGACGCCGATTCGGGCCAGCCGATCTACGAGACTGAGGAGCTCGAATATGAGGTCCTGCCGCAGATCGTGGTGGTGGTCGACGAGCTCGCCGACCTGATGATGACCGCCGGCAAGGAAGTCGAATTCCTGATCCAGCGCCTCGCGCAGAAGGCCCGCGCGGCCGGCATTCACCTCATCATGGCGACCCAGCGACCGTCGGTCGACGTCATCACCGGCGTCATCAAGGCCAATCTTCCGACCCGCATCTCCTTCCAGGTGACGAGCAAGATCGACAGCCGGACCATTCTCGGCGAGCAGGGGGCCGAGCAGCTGCTGGGCAAGGGGGACATGCTCTACATGCCCGGCGGCAAGCAAATCCTGCGCGTCCACGGGCCCTTCGTCAGCGACGAGGAAGTGCGCCTGATCGCCGACCATTGGCGCAAGCAGGGGACGCCAGACTACATTAGCGCGGTCACCGAGGAGCCCGAGGATGGTGGCTTCGCCCTCGACGGCGCGCCCGAGGGCGACGACGACCCCGAATCGCAGCTCTACCGCAAGGCGATCCAGATCGTTGCCGAAAGCCAGAAGGCCTCGACCTCCTACCTTCAGCGCCAGCTGCGCGTCGGCTACAACAGCGCGGCGCGGCTGATCGAGCGGATGGAGAAGGACGGTAAGGTCGGCCAGCCCGACCACGTCGGCCGCCGCGAGGTCCTGATGGATACCGACGGGCATCCCTTGTGAGGCAATCCCCGACGCACCCCCAGGACCGACTTACCTGAGCGCCAGCAGCACCTCGTTGCGCCGCAGCGGCGGGGGGATCATCGGCGAATTGTAGAAGGCATATTCGGGATCGCTCGGAACGGCCTGCTCGCCGTGTCGCTCGAGCCAGCCGCGAAGCCGGTCCTCGGCCGCCTGCAGCCGCTCGTCATGCGCGGTGCCGTGGAAGCTCGCCGCGCCGACCCGCCGCGCGGGCAGCTCGACGAGGGTGACCCCGGCCGGCGGCTCGGGCAGGTCATGGCCCTCGGGCATGACGAAGCGTACGCGCCAGCCACCGTCGACCTCGTCGTCGAACATCGGCGGATCGCTCGCCATCGGATTGCCCTGGTCCTGCATGACCGGCACCGTCATCGGCAGCTTTTCGCCCGGCCGCGACTTGGCGAAGATATAGTCCGCGAGGATTTGGAAGCCCTGGCTCAGCGCGTCCTTGCGCGCGCCAGCGACCACCGTCTCGGCGACGGTGATGGCCGGATAGGCGCGGATCTGGAGGTCACCTTCGCTGACCAGCACCCGGTAGGCGGGCCCGGGCGTCGCCTTTTCCTGCAGGACATAGGCAATGCCGAGGCCCACGAGGGCACTCGCCGCGACCGCTCCGGTGACCTTCCAGTTCACGCGCATCTTTTCGATCTCCATGGGGATAGAAAGGTTCAGGCCGCGACCTGTTCCTTGGCAGTCGGATAGTCGGTGTAGCCTTCCGGGCCTGCCGTGTAGAAGGTCGTGCTGTCGGGCGCGGCGAGCGGCAGGTCGTGGCGCAGCCGGTCGGCGAGATCGGGGTTGGCGATGTACGGCCGCCCGAAGCTGATCGCGTCGGCGACCCCCTCGGCCAGCCGGGCACGCGCGCTCGGCCCGTCATAATCGCTGTTGAGGATGATCCCGCCCGTGAAGAAGGGACGGATCTCGGGGCTGACCGGATCGGCATCCGACGCGGCGAAGGTCGACTGCGGACCCGGCTCGCGCAGCTCGAGCGCGGCGATGCCGAGTTCGCCGAGCATCTTGCCCGCTGCGACGAACAGCTGGTGCGGCTCGCTGTCGTCGCAGCCCTGCACGAGGCCAAGCGGGCTGAGGCGGACGACCGTCCGGCCCGCGCCCGCTTCCGAGATCAGCGCCTCGGTCGCCTCGCGCAGGAAGCGGAGGCGGTTCTCGATCGACCCGCCATAGTCGTCGTCGCGAAGATTGGTCCCGTCGCGCAGGAATTGGTCGACGAGATAGCCGTTGGCACCGTGGAGCTGGACCCCGTCGAAGCCGGCGCGCAGCGCGTTGCGGGTCGCGGTCGCATAATCCCCCATGATCCGCGCGATGTCGTCGCTCGTGATCGCGCGCGCCTCCTCGTACGGCTTCTTGCCGTCATAGGTGTGCGCCTTGTGCGGCGCGGTCGTCGCGCTCGCCGAGACAGGCTGGAGACCGGTCACGCTCGAATGGACCAGCCGGCCCATATGCCACAATTGCGCAACGATCTTGCCGCCGGCCTCGTGCACTGCCTCGGTCACGGGCTTCCAGCCCTCGACCTGCTCGTCGGTCCAAAGGCCGGGCGCATTGGGCCAGCCGAGCCCCTCACAGCTGATGCCGGTGCCTTCGGAAATGATCAGCCCCGCCCCGGCGCGCTGGCGATAATATTCCTTCACCGTCTCGGTCGGAATGCCCTTCGGGCCCGAGCGGCCGCGGGTGAGCGGGGCCATGACGATGCGGTTGGCGAGCTGGATGTCGCCGAAGACGACGGGGTCGAAGAGGTTGGTCATGAAGGTCCTGTCTGCATGGAAGCGAGCACGGCGCCAGACATAGGTGGCGTTTCGCGATGGACAATCCGGTGGCCTTGGCGAGGTTCCGCGGACGCGTGCGGGCTGGACCGGCGGCGGCGGCGCTTTAGGGAAGGCGGGGTGAAGAAAGTCCCCACGCGCGCGTTCGTCGCCCTTCTGCTCGGCAACGCGGCGCTTGCGCTCGGGCCCTGGACCGTCCGCCTGTCGGGGGTCGGCCCGATCGCGGCGGGCTTCTGGCGTCTCGCCCTCGCCTTGCCCTTCCTGTGGGCCATCGCCGTCCTTCTGCGCCAGCCGCCGCGCGTGCCGAGCCGCGGGCAGACGCTCGCGATCGCCGCCGCGGCCCTGTTCTTCGCCGCCGACCTCGCGCTGTGGAATGCCGGCATCCACCTCACCAAGCTCGGCAATGCGACGCTGTTCGGCAATGTCGCGAGCTTCGTCCTCGCCGGCTGGGGCCTGTGGATCGTCCGGCGCGGCCCGACCCGGCTCGAGGGCTGGGCCCTCCTCCTCGCCGCGCTCGGCACCGCCTTGCTGGTCGCCGGGAGCGCCGAACTCAGCCTCGACCATTTGCGCGGCGACCTCCTTTCGATCGCCGCCGGGCTCCTCTACGCCGGCTATCTGATCGGGGTCGAACGCGTGCGCGGCTCGATGCAACCGATGCCCTTGCTGTTTCTCGCCAGCCTGTTCGGCGCCATCTACCTGCTTCCGGTCGCTCTCCTGACCGGCGAACAGATCATTCCTGCCGACTGGACCGGGGTTATCCTGTTTGCGCTCGGCAGCCAGGTGATCGGCCAGTCGCTCCTCGTCTATGCGCTGGGCGAAGTGCCGCCGCTGATCGTCGGCCTCGCGCTCCTCACCCAGGCAGCGGTCTCGGCGGCGATCGGCTGGCTCTATTATGGGGAAGTCATGACGCCACTCGACATCCTCGGCGCACTCGCCATCGGTACCGCCCTTGTGCTCGTTCGCTTGCAGGACCGCCCCGCGAAGCCCAAATCGGAACCCGCATGACCGACCTTGCCCCTTCGCCCGTCGCCGCCGCGCGCCTGCAACTCGCTCTCGCCATCGGCGAGAATGCCGCCTTCGATGGCTGGACCGCTCGCGCGGTCGAGGCCGCGGCGCTCTCCGAAGGCATCGAGCCCGCGGTTGCCGCGCTCGCCGTCCCCGACAATGCGGTTGGCCTGATCGACCTTTATGGCGAGGGCGTCGACGCCGCGCTCGCCGAGCGGCTGCCGCCCGAGCGACTCGCCGCGATGAAGATCCGGGAGCGGATCCGCTCCCTCGTCTGGGAGCGACTCCAGATCCAGGAACCGGCGCGCGAGGCCATCCGCCGCGCGCTCGCCATTCTCGCCATGCCACAGAATCTCGGGAAGGCCGCGCGCTTCTCGTGGCGAAGCGCCGACGTCATGTGGCGCATGGCGGGCGACACCGCGACCGACTACAATCACTACACCAAGCGCGGCATTCTCTCGGCCGTCTACGGCTCGACCCTGCTCGCCTGGCTGCAGGACGAGAGCGAGGGTTATGCCGACACTGCCGCCTTTCTCGACCGCCGGATCGACGAGGTGATGCGATTCGAGAAATGGAAGGCCGGGATCGGCAAGACCGAGCGGCCGAGCCTGACCCGCTTCCTCGGCCGGCTGCGCTACCCGCCGCGCTAGGGTGATTCGCCCACTGGACGTGGCTTGATGTTATTGATAATCAATCGCAGCAATGACCGTTCAGCCCACCTCCGCTGACTTCGCGCTCGCCCTCGACGAGCTGGCACTCGGCCGTCGCGGCCGGATCGCCGACGTCGACTGGGGCATGCTCGGCCTGAGCGAGGCGGCGCGGCTGAAGCACTTCGGCTTCGACCACGACGTGACGGTCGAGCCGCTGCACACCGGACCGTTCGGCAAGGATCCGCTTGCGGTCCGCGTCGGCCGGATGACGGTAGCGATCCGGCGCATCCACGCCCACGCGATTCGCGTCGTCCCCGCCGCCTGACGCGGGGCTGGCGCACCGCCGGAGCTGTTAACGCGTGACCCTGCCCATTCCTCTGGTCGCCGTCGTCGGCAACCCCAATGCCGGCAAGAGCGCGCTGTTCAACGCGCTGACCGGGGCGCGGCAGAAGGTCGGCAATTATCCTGGCGTGACCGTCGAGCGGAAGAGCGGCAAGCTGGTCCTCGCCGACGGTCGCCCGGTCGAGCTGGTCGACCTTCCCGGCGCTTATGGCCTCGCCCCTTCAAGTCCCGACGAAGCCGTCACCCGCGACGTTCTGTCGGGCAAGTTCGCCGGCGAGCGCCGCCCTGATGCGCTGCTGGTCGTGCTCGACGCCTCCAACCTCGACAATCACCTCCGCTTCGCGCTCGAATTGCGCTCGCTCGGCCTGCCGATGGTGGTCGCCTTGAACATGATCGACATGGCCGAGCGCGACGGGCTGAAGCTCAGCGCACAAGCGCTGTCGGCCGAGCTCGGCGCCCCCGTGATCGAAACCGTCGCGGTCCGCCGCCGGGGCCTCGATCCCCTCCGCGCCGCGCTCGAGACCCAGCTCGGGACCAGCCCTGCGCCCGTGGCCATCCCCGATTCGGTCGCTCGCGAAGCGCGCCGGATCGCTGCCGCGGCCGTCGTCAGCGAGACCCCGGTCCGCCGCTGGACTCACCGGCTCGACCGCTGGCTGCTTCATCCGGTCGCCGGTCCGCTGATCCTGGCGCTCGTCATGTTCACCATGTTCCAGGCGGTGTTCGCCTGGTCCGAGACTCCCGTCGGCTGGCTCGAATCGCTGATGGAGTGGATCGGAACCGAGGTCGCCGCCGCGCTTCCCCCCGGCACGATTCGCTCGCTCCTCGTCGACGGCGTGATCGGGGGCGTCGGGGCGGTGGTCGTCTTCCTGCCGCAGATCCTGATCCTGTTCCTCTTCATCCTGGCCTTGGAAGGCACCGGCTACATGGTCCGCGCCGCCTTCCTGATGGATCGGCTGATGGCCGGCGCGGGGCTGTCGGGCCGCTCCTTCATCCCCTTGCTGTCGAGCTTCGCCTGCGCGGTGCCGGGAATCATGGCGACCCGCACCATCGACAATGAGAAGGACCGGCTGACGACCATCCTCGTCGCGCCGCTGATGACCTGCTCGGCGCGGCTGCCGGTCTACACGCTGATCATCTCCGCCTTCATCCCGCAGCGCGACGTCCTTCCCGGAGTCGGCCTCCAGGGCCTCGTCATGTTCGCGCTCTACCTCGCGGGCATTCTCGGCGCGCTCGTCGCGGCGCTGCTCCTGCGCAAGACCGTCGCGCGCGGCGCTTCCTCCTTCTTCATGATGGAGCTGCCCAAGTATCAGCTTCCGGCCCTGAAGGACGTCGCGCTCGGCCTGTGGCAGCGCGCGTTCATCTTCCTCAAGCGCGCCGGCGGGATCATCATGGTCACCACCGTGATCCTGTGGGCGCTCGCCAGCTTCCCGCAGGCGGGGCCCGGCCAGAAGCAGAGCGAAGTCAGCCTCGCCGGCAGGATCGCGACCGGGATCGAAGTCGTGGTGAAGCCGATCGGCTTCAATCACGACATCGCGCTTGCCCTCCTGCCGAGCATGGCCGCGCGCGAAGTGGCGGTGAGCGCCATCGCCACCGTTTATGCCATCGACCAGTCGGACGAAGCGCAGCTCGAGCAGAGCCTCGCCGAGCGGCTCGGCAAGAACTGGCCGCTCCCGACCGCGCTCGCCTTCCTCGCCTGGTTCGTCTTCGCGCCCCAGTGCATCTCGACGATCGCGGTCACCCGGCGCGAGACCAACGGTTGGAAGTGGCCGATCTTCATGGTCACCTATCTGTTCGCCTTGGCCTACATCGCGGCGGGCGCGACCTACTGGACGGCGGTCGCGCTCGGCCTATAGCTGCTCCTCAAGAAAGAGGAGTTCAATTCAATGGCTGGCAGCGTCAACAAGGTCATTCTGGTCGGCAATCTGGGCCAGGACCCGGAGAGCCGCTCGTTCCAGAACGGGGGCGAGGTGGTGAACCTCCGGATCGCCACGTCCGAGAACTGGAAGGACCGCGACGGCAACCGGCAGGAGCGCACCCAGTGGCACTCGGTCGCGATCTTCTCCGAAGGCCTCGCCAAGGTCGCCAAGAGCTACCTCCGGAAGGGCTCGAAGGTGTATCTCGAAGGCCAGCTCGAGACCCGCAAGTGGCAGGACCAGAACGGGCAGGACCGCTATTCGACCGAGGTCGTGCTGCGCAACTTCAACAGCTCGATGGTGCTGCTCGACGGCCGCGGTGAAGGCGGCGGTGGCGGTGGCTTCGGCGGTGCCCGCAGCGGCGGCTCGAGCGTGGACGATGGCGGGTTCGGTGGCGGCTATGGCGGCGGCAACCGCGGCGGCGCCTCGTCGGGCGGCAACCGCCCTGCGCCGGCCGCCTTCGACGACCTCGACGACGACGTTCCGTTCTAAGTCGTCACTTGCCCTTGAGCGCCGCCAGCGCGGCGAAGGGGCCGGCTTCGGCCTCGCTCAGCACGCCGGCTTCCTTCAGCGCATCCTCGGCCTTGGGGCTGCGCGGATAGGGGTCGAGGCTGAGCGACAGTTCGTCGGCGACCGCCTGGCCGAGATCGATCTCGCGCCCGTCGTGGAAGATGACGTCGCAATCCTCTTCGCTGAGTTCTAGCTCCTCGTCGGGTGTGCCGTGCGGCTCGGGCCGGAACAGCAGCACGATCGCCTGGTCGACCGTGGCCGGGACCGGTTCGCCGCTCGCGACGCAGGCCTGCGTGACCTTGGCGCTCAGCCGGCCCGACGCCCGCACCTCATCGCCGTCGCGGCCGAGCGTCAGCTGCGCGTCGAGCCGGTCGAGCCCGAGAAGATCGAGCCGCGCCGCGACCACCGCCCGCTCGGCCTCGTTCGCCGACAGTTCGACCCGCTGCCCGTCGCGAATCGTCGCGAGCCCGAGCTTGTGGCTGAATTCTACGCCGCTCACGGCAGTACCCCGCCGATCAGCGCGTCGTCGCTGCGACCCTCGAGCCCGCTCCAGTAGCGCTTGAGTTCGGCGACGCTGTGGGCAAGCGCGGCCTCGCCCGGTTCGGCCCCGCGATAGAAGGAGCGGCCTGCGACCGCTTCCCAACTTTCCTCGCCGTCGATCGCCTTGCGCCACGCGCCGACCCGGCCGCCGAGCGCGCCGACCAGCCCGCCGACCTTCTTGCCCATGACCGGATCGCCGACCCCGTCCTGCCGAAGTTGCGAATCCATGTCGTCGACGAAGCATTCGGTGAGCCCGACACTCGCCTTGCGAGCCTCCTCGCCACCGCGCTCGAGCCGCACGTCGGTCAGTGCGAGCAGGGTCGCAAGGACCGCGAAGCGTCCCTCCATCGTGTCGGCCGCACCGCCCTCGCGATACCAATGGGGCTGGCGCGCCCGCGCCACCACTTGCTCGTAGAGCGGGCGAGCGATGCTCGGCTCGCTCCGGAACAGCCGCATCAGCGACTTCATCTGTCATCCTCCGTTCAGACGACCGCCCGCACTTGGCGATGTCGCGTTCAGCCGATATTGAGCGCGCCAAGAGCCGGCGCAAGAGCGGCGGACCTCCGGAGCTTTATGTCAGTGACCAGCATTCGTCCCCTTACCCTCGCCGGCCTGCTGGCATTGGGCCTGACCGTCACCGGCTGCGCCGGCTATCGCGAAGGCCGCGGCTACATCATCGATCCGCAGCTCAGCCAGGCGGTTTCGGTCGGAACCGACAACAAGGCGAGCGTCGAGAAGACCCTCGGCCGTCCGACCTTCACCGGCCAGTTCAACGACAATGAATGGTATTACGTTAGCCGGACGACCTCGACCTACGCCTTCCGCGCGCCCAAGGTCATCCGCCAGGACGTGCTCCGGATCCGCTTCGATGCCGCCGGCAACGTCACCGCGGTCGATCGCACCGGCAAGGAGCAGATCGCTTCGATCGACCCCTACAACAAGACCACCCCGACGCTGGGCCGCCGGAAGAGCTTCTTCGAGGAATTCTTCGGCAACATCGGCTCGGTCGGCGGAGTCGGCACCGGGGCCGGCGGCGCGGGCGCACCGGGCCAGTAAGCTTCGGCCCAACATCAACGGTTGGTGTTGCGCCGGCCTTTGCCTAAAGCCGCGTCATGACCGCGCACCCGGCCGGCATGACCTATGCCGATTATCTCCAGCTGCCCGCCCTGCTCGGGGCGCAGCAGCCTTTGTCTGATCTGCATGACGAGATGCTGTTCATCGTCATCCACCAGACCAAGGAGCTGTGGCTGAAGCAGATGCTCCACGAAGTGGGGCTGGCAATCGCCTTGGTCGAGGCGGACGATTTCGCCGCCGCTTACAAGGCGCTTGCCCGGGTCAGCCGGATCCAGTCGGTGATGACCCTGTCATGGGATGTGCTCGCGACCATGACCCCGGTCGATTATTCGCGCTTTCGCCACGTGCTCGGCACCTCGAGCGGCTTCCAGTCGGCCCAGTTCCGCGAGTTCGAATATCGACTCGGGATCAAGGACCCGCGCTTCCTCGAATACCAGGAAGGCGGGAGCGAAGGCGCCGTCCGCTTGAAGGCCGCGCTCGACGCGGACAGCCTGTGGGACGTCGCCGACCAGGCGCGCCAGCGGCACGGGGCGGACAGCTGGCTCGCCGTCTACCAGGATCCCGAGCGCTGGTTCGGCCTCTACCAGCTCGCCGAGAAGCTGGTCGACCTCGACGATGCGCTCGCGGGCTGGCGGCACAAGCACCTGCTGACGGTCGAGCGGATCATCGGCAACAAGATGGGGACGGGCGGCTCGGCCGGCGCGAGCTATCTTGCCTCCACCCTCGAGAAGCGCGCCTTCCCGGAACTCTGGTCGTTGAGGACGGGCCTGTGAGCTACAAGTCGCTGTTCCTGCGCAGTCTTGGCGCCGCGCCCGATCGCCTTCACCTCGCCGCGCACAGCCATCATCTCTGGCCCGACGCCAGCTTCGCCGGCCAGGTCGAATGCTGGGAGGACGCCGCCCGTCTCGCCGACCGCAAGTGGGACCGGATCATGGGCGAGCTGTGGCCGCAGGCGCAGGCCGAGGTCGCGGCCGAACTCGGCACCGGCCAGCCCGACGCCATCGTTTTCGCCGCCAATACCCACGACTTCCTCCTCCGCCTGTGGGCCGCCGCCCCGCGCCGCGCGGATGGACCGCTGCGCGTCCTCACCACCGAGGGCGAGTTCCACAGCGCCCGGCGCCAGTTCGCCCGCTGGGTCGAAAGCGGCGACATCGCGCTGACTAAGCTCCCCGTCGAGCCCGCCGCGACGCTCGCCGGGCGCCTCGCCGCGGCCGCGAAGGACGCCGACCTCGTCCTCGTCAGCCAGGTGATGTTCGGCACCGGCACCGTCGTGCCGCACCTCGACAAGCTCGCCGCCGTCGCCGAACCCGAGGGTCCGTGGGTAGTGATCGACGGCTATCACAGCTTCATGGCGATCGAGCGCCCGCTCGTGAACCTCGGCAAGAACTGCTTCTACCTCGCGGGCGGCTACAAATATGCGATGAGCGGCGAGGGCCTCGGCCTGATGCACTGCCCGCCAGGCTTCGGCCCGCGCCCGCCATTCACCGGCTGGTATGCCGAGTTCGAGGACCTGTCATTGCCGCCGGGCCAGGTCGGTTACGCCAAGGACGCGATGCGTTTCATGGGCGCGACCTTCGACGCCTCGGCCATCTACCGTTTCCTCCACGTCCGCCGGATGCTCGAGGCCGAGAAGCTTTCGACCTTCGCGATCAGCCAGTGGGTCGCCGAGCGCAAGGCGGCCCTCCTTGCCAGCCTCGAGGGCACG
The DNA here is from genome assembly GCF_039538065.1 of Sphingomonas rosea. Taxonomy (NCBI): domain Bacteria; kingdom Pseudomonadati; phylum Pseudomonadota; class Alphaproteobacteria; order Sphingomonadales; family Sphingomonadaceae; genus Sphingomonas; species Sphingomonas rosea. The sequence goes on along the minus strand of NZ_BAABBR010000001.1, from coordinate 834,022 downwards.
GCGCTGGCCGAGGCCGAGATCCTCAATCCGCCCGGCCCCGGTCCCACCGCCCGCTTCCTCGCGCTGCGCCACCCCAGGGCCGCCGAATGGCAGCAGGCGCTGCTCGCCCACGACTGTGTCACCGACGTGCGCGGCGACGTCCTGCGCCTCGGCATCGGCCTCTATCACGACGACGAGGACATGGAGCGCTTCGCCTCGATCGCGGCGCGCCTCGACTAGCCGCTAGCGCTTCAGGCCGTCGCTGATCAGGCGGTTGGCGATATCGGCGACGGCTTGCGGATCTTCCTTGCCCCACACGCCGAAGCGCAGGCCGAGGAAGACGTTCATCCCCATGACCGCCCAGGCGCGCACGTCGCGCTCGAGGGCGTCGGCGGCGCCCGTCATCTGGCCGGCGGCGGAACCTTCCTCAAGACGCTCGCCGATTCGCGCCGCGGTGGTCTCGTAGTGGGTCCGGAAGCCCTCGGGATCGACGAACTCGGCCTCGTCGATGATCCGGTAGACCTGCTGGTGCTCGCGCACGAAGGCGAGAAAGGCGGCGAGCGCCTTGCCTTCGCTGGCGAGCGTCCCCCGCTCCTCGGCGAAGGCGGGGGCGACCGCGACCTTCACCTGCTCGCTCATGTCGCGCACGAGCGCCCGGAACACCTCCTCCTTCGAATCGAAGTAGGTGTAGAAGGTGCCGAGTGCGACCTTGGCGCGGCGGGTGATCTCGGTAATTCCTGTGTCAGCGAAGCCGCGGCTGCCGAATTCGGCGCGGGCGGCATCGAGGATCTTGCGCCGGGTCCGCTCGCCGCGTTCGGTCCGGGGCGATTTTGTGCTGTTGGTCAGCGGGATCGGCCGCCGCGACGGCTCGTCCGTCTGCGCCCCAGCCATCCCGGCGCCCGTCCTGCCGTCACCCATGATCGCTCCCGAACCCCCCTGCGTCGCCATCGTCGGGCGGCGGCGACCGATCAAGCCGCGCCACAATCCCACCCGATCCTCCGACACTCATCAACCTAACGTGACTTGAAAGGTGATTCAACTTTCAGTATTGCCGCAGGCAGCTCAGGTGGGTTGCATCAGGTCCTCGCTGTTCGAGAGGCTGGCGGCGCCGCCATCGAGGGGGAGAAATTCGATCATGCGTGCACGCACCATCCGCCCGGCCCTGTTCGCCTCGGCCGCCCTGCTCATCGCCGCGCCGGCCTATGCCCAGAGCGCCGCCGACACCAACGCCGAGGCCGCGCAGCAGCCGCCCGCCGCGGAGGCGACCGCCGCCCCCAACGACGAGGGCAAGGACACCGCCACCTCGGACATCGTCGTCACCGCCCGCCGCGTCTCGGAAAGCATCCAGCGCGTGCCGGCGTCGGTCTCGGCCTTCAACGAACGTGCACTCGACCGGCTTCAGGCCAATGACACCACCGCCCTCCAGGGCGCGGTGCCGAACCTCAACATCGTCCAGGGACGCGGCTCGTCCAACGCGACCAACATCTACATTCGCGGCGTCGGCCAGCCCGACGCGCTCCAGACCTTCGACCCCGCCGTCGGCGTCTACGTCGACGACGTCTATCTCTCGCGCATCCGCGGCAATCAGCTCGACCTCCTCGACGTCGAGCGGATCGAGGTGCTGCGCGGGCCGCAGGGCACGCTCTACGGCAAGAACACCATCGGCGGCGCGATCAAGTACGTCTCGCGCCGTCCAGGGCAGCAGTCGCGGATCAACCTCCAGACCACCGTCGGAAGCTTCGGCGAACTGTCGGTCCGCGGCGCCGCCTCGGGCCCGATCGCCAAGACCCTCGCGGCCGGCATCGCCGTGATCCGCTCGAGCACCAACGGCTCGGTCCGCGACGAGGTGCAGGACCGCCGCTACAACAACAAGGACACGTTCGGAGTCCGCGGCGCGCTCGCCTTCACGCCTTCGTCGGACCTGCGCATCGACCTCGTCGGCGACTATAGCCGCGACGATGCCAAGCTGAACGTCGGCCGGCCGCTCAACAATCTCGTCACTGCCTCGGGCACCCCGCTGGTGGTGAGCAACCTCGCCAGCCGCGGGCCGTACGACTGGACCGGCCGGACCACGCCCGGCCTCCCCAATTCGACCCGCCTCAAGCATCGCGGTGTCGCCGGCACGATCGCCTATGACGTGAGCCCGGCGCTGACGCTCAAGTCGATCACCGCCTACCGCCGTCTCAACACCAACGACTTCATCGACATCGACGCGACCCAATATGAGGTCGGCGACGTGTTCGTCGGCGTGCGCCAGAAGCAGCTCAGCCAGGAATTCCAGGCCGCCTACAACACCGAGCGCCTCAAGGCGGTGGTCGGCCTGTTCTACCTCAAGGAGAATGTCGCCTCGCACCAGGAAGCCTATGCCGACGACTATCTCGGCGCGCTGTTCCTCAATTCGGGCTTCCTGCGCACGATCGACGACAAGCTGGTGACCAAGAGCTACGCCGCCTTCGCCAACGCCAGCTACGAGATCGTCCCCGACGTCCGCCTTTCGGCCGGCATTCGCCAGACCCGCGAGACCAAGGATTACGACCGCTCGACCAGCACCTTCTTCTCGCGGCTGCCGGCGTTCAACGCGACCTACAAGTTCTTCCCGCCCAAGGGGAAGTGGAACGACACCTCGCCGATGGCCAGCATCGACTGGCAGGTGACCCCGCAGGCCATGGTCTATGCCCGCGTCGCCAAGGGCTTCAAGTCGGGCGGCTTCAACGGCCGCGCCAATTCGGCGTCCGAATCGACCGCTTACGATCCCGAGAAGGCGCTGTCCTACGAGGCCGGCTTCAAGACCAGCTTCGCCAGCCAGGTGCGGGTCAACGGCTCGGTCTTCACCGGCGACTACAAGAACTTCCAGGCGCGCGTGTCGGGCCAGGAGACCGACCTCAACACCGGGCTTCCGATCGCGGTCTTGTCGGTGGTCAACGCCGGCAAGCTCAGGATCAGCGGTGCCGAGCTGGAAGCGAGCTGGACCCCGGTCCAGAACCTCCTCCTCGACACCCAGATCGGCTATCTCGACGCCGAATATAAGGTGTTCCGCGACGCCCGCTTCACGAGCTTCGGCGGCAGCCGCGCGTTCCAGACTCCGGCGTTCAGCCCCAAGTGGACAGCCCGCTTCGGCGCGCAATATGGCTTCGACCTCGGTGGCAACGGCAGCCTGACGATCAGCGGGCAAAGCCGCTACCGGTCGCGCACCGCACTGGCGATCGACAACACGCTGACCAACAGCGCGACCCAGATCGCCGGCCTGTTCCAGCGCAGCTACTGGCTCCACGACGCCCGCATCGTCTGGGAAGACGCCGCCAAGCGCTTCTCGGTCGGGCTCTACGGCAACAACCTGACCGACAAGGCCTACAAGACCGACGGCCAGGAATTCTCGAGCGTCGGCAACATCCGCACCGTCTATTACGGCGCGCCGCGTAGCTGGCAGCTCAAGCTGACCGCCCGCTACTAAAGCCAAAGGACCGGCACGGGACGCTTGGAACCACGAGCGTCCCGTGCCACCACCTTGACCATGACCGCAGCAGCCCGCGCCACCACGCGCTCCCCGAGCCTCGTCCTCCTCTTCCTGCTGCTGGCCTACATCCTCAATTTCCTCGACCGGCAGATCCTCGGCATCCTCGCCGCGCCGATCCAGGCCGACCTCAAGCTCACCGACAGCGAATTCGGCACCATCGCGGGGATCGCATTCGCCATCCTCTATTCGGTGCTCGGCGTGCCACTCGCGCTCCTGGCCGACCGCACCAGCCGGAGCTGGGTCGTCACCGCAAGCCTCGCCGTGTGGAGCGGCTTCACCGCACTCTGCGGCACCGCGACGGGCTTCTGGCAACTGTTCCTCTACCGCCTCGGCGTCGGGATCGGTGAAGCGGGCGGCGTCGCCCCTTCCTACGCCATCATCAGCGACTATTTCCCGCCCGAGCGCCGTGCCCGCGCGCTCGGCATCTACTCGCTCGGCGTTCCGCTGGGCCTTGGCGGCGGCACCATCATCGGCGCCTATCTCGCCGCCAATTTCAACTGGCAGACCGCCTTCTTCGTCATGGGGATGATCGGGCTCGTCCTCGCGCCGATCCTCAAATGGGTCGTGCGCGACCTGCCCAAGCCGGTCACGGCCACGCCCGCCGAGCGCCCGCGCGCCGGCACCGTCTTCAAGACGCTCGCCGCCAAGCCGACCTTCTGGCTGCTCGCCTTCGCCGCCTCGATGAGCTCGCTCGTCGGCTACGGCCTCGCGCTCTGGACCCCGTCGATCCTGATCCGCAGCTTCGACCTCAGCCTGATCCAGTCGGGCCAGTTCATGAGCTCGCTCCTGCTGATCGGCGGGACCGCGGGCGTGTTCGCGGGCGGCGTGCTTGCCGACAAGCTCGGCCACCTCGACCGCAAGTGGTATGCGCTGCTGCCCGCAATCGCCTGGCTCGTCACCGCGCCCTTCTTCCTTTTCGGCTTCCTCAGCCCGAACCTCACGATCGCCTGGCCGCTGCTGCTGATCCCCAACGCGCTCAACATCCTCTGGCTCGGGCCGATCACCACCGCGGTCCAGCACCTCGTCGCCCCGGCCCAGCGCGCCACCGCCGCGGGCTTCTTCCTCCTCATCAACAACCTCATCGGGCTCGGCGTGGGCCCCAAGCTGATCGGCGCCATCTCGACCCACCTCAAGACCAGCTACGGGGCCGAATCATTGCGCTACGCCGCGATGGGCGTGCTCGGTTTCTACCTCGTCGCCGCGCTCCTCGCCTTCATCGCCAGCCGCCGTCTCGACCGCGACTGGGTCGAGGAAACACCCGCCTGAACCTCGCCCTAAAGGGCGGAAAATCGGTCATTCATCACGGCGCTGCCATAACGTCGGGGAGTCGACAGGGGCGGGAACGTGCCCCGCGGAAGACCGTTAGTTGGCTCCGAAAGGAGTTTTCCATGAGGAAAATCAGCATTTTTGCCGGCGTCGCAGCGCTGGCGCTCACTGGCCCCGCGATCGCGCAGGGCAAGGGTAATGGCGGGGGCGGTGGCCCCAAGGGCGGCGGCGGTCCCCCGGCCGCGCACGGCGGTGGTCCGGGCGGCGGCCAAGGCGGCGGCGGTCCCAAGATGGATCGTGGCGGCGGTGGCCCCCAAAAGCAGATGAACCGTGGCGGCGGTGGTCCGCAGCGAATGGAACGCGGCAATGGCGGCGGCCAGGCGATGCGCATGGAGCGCGGACCTGCGCGCCAGATGCAGCAGCAGGAACGCCGTGCCGAGCGTCCGCAGATGCGCGGTCCCGAGCGCGGTCCCAAGATGGAGCGTGGCCCCGTCCGTGAAGCCCGTGTCGAGCAGCCCCGTGGCGGCCGTCCGGAGCGGATCGAGCAGCGCGGCAATGGCCGAGTGATGCAGGCCCCGGCGCTGCGCCAGGCCGACTATCGTGGCCCCGATCGCCGCGAGGTCCGGTTCGGCGACAGCCGCAACTGGGTCAGCAATCCGCAGGTGTTCCAGTCGGTCCGCACCACGGGTCTCGTCGACGGCTGCCCCCCGGGCCTCGCCGCGAAGAACAACGGCTGTCTGCCCCCGGGCCAGGCGCGCAAGTTGGTCGGCGCGATCGCGCCCGCGGTGCTCGGCGCGGCGGTGCTCCCGCCGCTCTACAGCAGCTGGTACCCGGACAATGACGATTACTGGTACCGCGAGGACAATGGCTACGTGTACCGGATCGATCGCGACCGGAATTATGTCGACGCCTATTGGCCGCTCGCGAACGACTGGACGGGCGCCTACTACGTCGGCGCCGCTTATCCGCAGGATTACCTCGGCTACTACAACGTGCCGGTCCAGTATCAGCCCTGGTACGCCGACAATGGCGACGATTATTACCGTTACGGCGACGGCGCGATCTATTCGGTCGACCGCGGCAGCGGCGTGATCGACGGAATCGTCTCGCTGCTCGCGGGCGGGTTCGGGATCGGCCAGCCGATGCCGGCGGGCTATGACGTCTACAACGTGCCCTATGCCTATCGCGATCGCTACGTCGACGGCCCGGACAGCATGTACCGCTACAACGACGGCTACATCTACCAGGTCGATCCCACGACCCAGATCGTCCAGGCCATCGTGGAGCGACTGGTATGAAGTCGCGGATCATGACGATCGCCCTTCTCGGCGCCGCCATCGCGGCGTGCGGGAAGGGCGGGGGCGAGGTTGCCAGCAACAGCCTCGAGCCCGAAAGCAACCTCGCCAGCGCCACCAGCCAGCCCGACAAAGACCTCGCCGGGGTGCTCGACGGCCAGCCCAGGCTCGTCGCGCTGGTCAAGGCTGCCGGCATGGAGCGGATTCTGGCGGGCAAGGAGCCCTACACCATCCTCGCCCCCAGCGAGGATGCGCTCGCCAAGCTGCCCGCCGGCACGCTCGACCGCCTGCAGAAGCCCGAGGGCAAGGCCGAACTGACCGGCCTCCTGCGGCACCACATCCTGCCCGGCACCATCTTGACCACCGACCTCGCCAAGGGGCTCGAGAGCGGCAAGAAGGAGCTCAAGCTCGCGACCATGGCCGGCGATCCGCTGACCGTCACGCGTGAAGGGCAGGGCTACAAGGTGACCGACAAGGCCGGCCATGTGGCGATGCTCACCGGCACCGAACAGCCCGCGAAGAATGGCGTCGTCCATTCGATCGATGCGGTGCTTCCTGCCGCCTGAGAGCGCTTAAGGTCCACAATGGAGGAAGTACGCCGAGCAATCGCGGCGCGCTTCCTCCATTCCGGAATTGAAACTGCTCGCGCTCCTGTCAAATCTCGATGACACCTCGCGCTGCCTAATCGCCAGAGCGAGACTTCATGCCGCATACGACGACCATCCTCCGCGAGCTCGCTCTCACGGCCGATTGCCTCGACCCCGACACTCTCGAGGCCTTGCTCCAGTCGCTCGGCGCCGTGCGCTACCGCCAGCTCCTCGATCTGTTCGCGAGCGAGCTCGATCAGCGCCCGCGCGCGATCCGCGCCGCGCTCGCCGACCGTGACTACGCCCACGCCCTGTCCGCCGCGCACAGCTTCCGTGGGGCCGCGGCCAGCCTCGGGGCCGGAGCGGTGGCCGACGCCGCGCGCGGGCTCGAATGGGCCATCGCCGCCGCCGCCGAGGGCGACCGTGACCGCGTCGCCTCCGCCCTCTATCGCCTCCAGCTCGCCAGCGAGGAGGCGCTGCGCTTTCTCGAAGGCATGTCGAAAAAGGCGCGCCTCGCCCTCGCGGCCTCGTGAAACGCGGCCCTTCAACCCTCTTCCAAGCCTCCGCCCGCCCGCTATAACGGCCCTCCAAACATGCCGCGCCGCGCTTCGGGCGTGAACCGCGGCACCGGGGCAAAAGGACTGAGCTGGGCTTTATGAAGGCGACGATCGAACGGGCTACCCTCCTCAAGAGCCTCAGCCACGTGCAGTCGGTGGTGGAGCGCCGCAACACCATTCCGATCCTCTCGAACGTCCTCCTGGATGCCCGCGAAGGCGGCTCGCTCCGCCTGATGGCGACCGACCTCGACCTTCAGGTCGACGAAAGCGTCGCCGCCAATGTCGCCACCGCCGGCGCGACCACCGTCTCGGCGCACACCTTCTTCGACATCGTCCGCAAGCTGCCCGAGGGGTCGCAGGTCGAGCTCTCCGCCGCCGATGGCAAGATGCAGGTCGTCGCCGGCCGCGCCCGCTTCAATCTCTCGACCCTGCCGCGCGACGACTTCCCGGTGATCGCCGAGGGCGAGCTTCCGACCCGCTTCGAGCTGCCGGCCGCGACGCTCCGCCAGATCATCGACAAGACCAAGTTCGCGATCAGCAGCGAAGAGACCCGCTATTACCTGATGGGCATCTTCCTCCACGTCGCCGACGACATGCTCAAGGCCGCCGCGACCGACGGCCACCGCCTTGCCCGTGTCACCGTCGCCAAGCCCGACGGCGCCGACGGCATGCCCGACGTGATCGTGCCCAAGAAGTGCGTGCTCGAGCTCCGCAAGCTCCTCGACGAGGTCGAGGGCACGGTCGAGGTCTCGCTTTCGGCCACCAAGATCCGCTTCGTCCTCGGCCATGCCGTGCTGACCAGCAAGCTGATCGACGGCAGCTTCCCCGACTACAACCGCGTCATCCCGACCGCCAACGACAAGCTTCTGAAGCTCGATCCCGCGACCTTCAAGGCGGGCGTCGACCGTGTCGCGACCATCGCCAGCGAGAAGACCCGCGCGGTCAAAATCAGCCTCGACCGCGACCGCGTGACCCTGTCGGTCACTTCGCCCGAGAACGGCCTCGCCACCGAAGAACTCGCCGCCGACTACAGCGCCGACGGAATGGAGATTGGCTTCAACGCCCGCTATCTCCTCGACATCCTGTCGGAGATCGACGGCGACACGGTCGAAGTCCACCTCGCCGACGCCGCCGCCCCGACGCTGCTGCGCGAGAACGACAAGTCGAGCGCGCTCTACGTCCTCATGCCGATGCGCGTCTGAGCTGCTTCGTCCTCCCCGTTGCGCCGCAATGGGGAGGGTGACCGCTCCGCGCGGTGGAGTGGTCGAGGGGCCCGACTGCGGCCCAGGCCACCGTCACCTCGGACCTGATCCGGGGCCCACCTGCTTTCCGGTTCCGACCCATTGCGGACGTTAGCTCCCTTGAGAGCCGCGCCAGCGATACCACTCGACGTAGATAGCAAGATGGAGGATTGCGGCGGCAATTAGGGCTGCCGATTGCCCCTGCCCGTCGTTCCAAAGCGCTCCTGCCGCGCCGCCAGATATAGCGATGAGAACCTTTCGAGCGGTATTACTGCTTTGGTAGCTGAAATCTTCAGGCCAGACCTCTGGCCCTCGCAGCGCCATGACCATTTGCCAGAAAATCGCCCAGTCCACCGCAATTGCCATAGCACTACCAAGTAGAAATCGGGCGAATGCGGGCAAGAGCACGCCAGTAAGCTGCCTCTTCAACGCTTAAAACGCAATGTCCGCTTTCCATCCATTTGCGACATTCGACCGCACGCCTAATGTGGGCCAATGAATCGGTTCTCACTGATCACATTAGTGGTGGCGACCCTTGCCTTCGACCTCTTCGTTATCTGGGCAGTCGGTTTTACGGTTGTGTGGAACGGGAGTGTGCCGCCAGCGAGCGCCCTTGGCTTCTGGCTTATCGCGGCGTCACCGCTCGTTGTGACAGCCTACTGCGATCGGAAATGGCGGACATATCGCCGCCGCTGAGGCTGCATGTCTAACGTCCGCTTTCCACCCATTGCGGACATCGGCCAACGGGTTCAATCTCGGTGCATGTTGAGGGACATCAAGGACGACGCGGTTGAGTTCTCGTTCGTCTATGTCGTCGTTTTTGCAGCAATTGGTTTGTTCGAGAAAGGTATCTGATTATCCGAGAAGGCTGCGTTTTTTGGTGGCGGATATCTGATCTTCGGCATCGTCTATGTCAGCTTTTGCATTCTGGCGGCGTTTCGCCAAGCATGGTCAATAGACGTCCGCTTGCCACGCAAAGCAGACACTCACAGCACCCTTGCAAAGTAGGATTTCGCCTGCTTCACTAACCGCAGCGGTTCTTCCGCGCGCGCTTTGACTTATCCGACCACCGTCCGCGCCCGGACGTCCGCAAGGTCACAGCATGGGACCTTCGCGACTCTCCCTCCGAGCGCCGTTTTCCGCCATCCGCCGGGTCAATCGGACCCCGTCTTCCACTCTCCCACCCTGTGACCTTCGTGACCCGGCGCTGGTGTCTGACCCCGCGCTCTGCTTTACCGACCCGGCCGTGCTCTCCCGCCTGACCCTCACCGACTTTCGCAATCACGGCGGCCTCGAGCTTCGGCCCGGCCCCGGCTTCGTCTGCCTGTTCGGCGAGAATGGCGCGGGGAAAACGAACATCCTCGAGGCCGTCTCAATGTTCGCCCCCGGCCGCGGGCTGCGCGGTAGCGCGCTTGGCGAGATGGCCCGGAGCGACGGGCGGGGCGGCTGGGCGGTGAGCGCGGCGCTGGGCGCGACCGCGCTCGGCACCGGCACGCTCGCCACCGCGCCCGAGCGTCGGCAGGTCCGCATCAACGGCGCGCCATCGAGCGTCAACAGCCTCGCCGAATGGCTCTCCGTCCTCTGGCTCACCCCCGCGATGGATCGCCTGTTCACCGGCCCTGCGGGCGACCGCCGCCGCTTCCTCGACCGGCTGGTTCTCGCCCTCGAGCCCGGCCACGCGCACCACGCCGCGCGCTATGAAGCCGCCATGCGCGCCCGCAACAAGCTCCTGTCCGAGCCCGAAGGCGCCGACCCCGAATGGCTCTCCGCGCTCGAGGCCGGCATGGCCGAGCACGGCACCGCGCTCGGCGCCGCCCGCGCCCGCACCGTCGGCTCCTTGTCGGAGGCGCTCGACGCCGTGCCCGACGACCTGTTCGCGCGGCCCGCGATCGCGCTCTACCAGCCGGGGGAGGGCGACCTCGCCGCCCGGCTCCGCGCCAACCGTGGCCGCGACGCCGCCGCCGGGCGCGCCACCGAGGGGCCGCACCGCCAGGACCTTGCCGTCACCCACGCCGCCAAGGGCCAGCCCGCGGCGCGCTGCTCGACCGGCGAACAGAAGGCGCTGCTCCTCGGCATCGTCCTCGCCCATGCCGAACTCGTCGCGACACGCCGCGGGGCGCCGCCGCTGCTGCTGCTCGACGAGGTCGCGGCGCATCTCGACCCCGCGCGCCGCGCCGCGCTCTTCGCCCGGCTCGAGGGCCGCGGGCAGGTCTGGATGACCGCCACCGAAGCCGCGCTGTTCGAGGGGATCGGACCGGCGACTATGGTGCCCGTCGGCCCGTAGGTGGACTTTTCCGCGGCCTGCCCCTATATGGCCGGCAGCGAGACGCCACAAAGCGGCGTGATCGGCAGCCCCTAAGGGCGCCGGCCCGCGTCTCGGTTCCGTTTCAAGTTCCCACATCACGCGGGGTACTGATCTCACCCTGCCCCGGCCCGTGGTCTCCACCGGCCGGTCGCTTCATGTTGGAATTTCATTTGACCACCACATTCGACCAGCTCGGCCTCTCGGCCCCCCTGCTGAAGGCGCTCGCCGCCAAGAACTACACCGTGCCCTCGCCGATCCAGGCGCAGGCCATCCCCTATGTCCTCGAAGGGCGCGACCTGCTCGGCATCGCCCAGACCGGCACCGGCAAGACCGCTGCGTTCATGGCCCCGTCGCTCCAGCGCCTCGCGGCCAACCGCCCGCAGTCGCTCCGGCCGGGCCAGATCCGCATGCTCGTGCTCGCTCCGACGCGTGAGCTCGCCAGCCAGATCGCGGCCAGCGCCGAAGCCTATGGCAGCGGCCTCAAGACGACCGTCGGCGTGATCTTCGGCGGCGTCGCCAATGCCAAGAGCCTGCGCACCGTGCACCGCGGCCTCGACGTCCTCGTCGCGACCCCGGGCCGTCTGCTCGACCTCGTCGACCAGCGCGCCGTGGACCTCAAGACCCTCGAGATCCTCGTTCTCGACGAGGCCGACCAGATGCTCGACCTCGGCTTCATCCATGCGCTGAAGCGGATCGTGAAGATCATCCCGGCCAAGCGCCAGACCCTGTTCTTCTCGGCGACCATGCCGAAGATGATCAAGAGCCTCGCCGACGAATATCTGAAGGATCCAGCCGAAGTCGCGGTGACCCCGGTCGCTACCACCGCGGAGCGGGTTGAGCAGTTCGTCACCTTCGTCAACCAGGCCGAGAAGAGCGCGCTCCTCACCCTGTTCTTCCAGAACGGCAAGGAAATCGAGCGCACGCTCGTCTTCAGCCGCACCAAGCACGGCGCCGACAAGATCGTCCGCCAGCTCGCCGCGGCCGGCATCGAGAGCAATGCGATCCACGGCAACAAGAGCCAGCCGCAGCGGGAGCGGGCGATCGCCCTGTTCCGCGACGGCAGCGTGCCGATCCTCGTCGCGACCGACATCGCCGCGCGCGGGATCGACATTCCGGGCGTCAGCCACGTCGTGAACTACGACCTGCCCAACGTCCCCGAGCAGTATGTCCACCGCATCGGCCGCACCGCGCGCGCCGGCGCCGACGGCATCGCGATCGCCTACTGCGACCGCGAGGAAAAGGCGTATCTCAAGGACATCGAGAAGCTGACGCGCCAGCGCCTGACCGAGACCGCGCTTCCCGCCGGTTTCATCCAGGCGGTCGAGGCCTTCAAGCGCCTCAAGGTCGAGCCGAAGCGGGCCGCCCAGCCGCAGCAGCGCAACAAGCGCAACGAGAGCGGCGCGCGCGGCCACGCCCGCGATCCGCAGCGCTACGGCCTCCCGCGCAACGATCCGCGCTCGGACATGCCCGAAGACCGCAACGGTCCGCGTGAAGGTGGCCGCAGCGCGCGCGGTGTGCCCGGCGGCGTCGGTCGTGGTCCGGTCGGCAATCCGGTCCGCTCGGGCGGGCACGGCCAGGGGCAGCAGCAGCGCCACGGCGGACAGCGTCCGGCGGGCCAGCCCGCCGGCGGCGGTCGTCCGGGGAACGGCGGCGGCCAGCGCCGGCGTGGTCCGAGCGGTGGCACCGGGGGCGGTCAGCGCCGCGCTGGCTAAAGCTTCGAATTAGAAGGGCGGGGACTTCGGTCTCCGCCCTTCGCGTATGCGGGCCCGCGCGCGCCCGCCCGCGCGTGACTTCGCGTCACGAAACGCTATATCCTCCTCATGGCAGAAGAAGCGAACCAGAACAGTTACGGCGCCGAGAGCATCAAGGTCCTCAAGGGCCTCGACGCGGTGCGCAAGCGGCCCGGCATGTACATCGGCGACACCGACGACGGCTCGGGCCTCCACCACATGGTGTTCGAGGTCAGCGACAATGCCATCGACGAAGCGCTTGCGGGGCATTGCGACCGCATTCTGATCCAGCTCAATCCCGATGGTTCGGTCACGGTCGAGGACAATGGCCGCGGTATTCCGACGGGCATCCACGCCGAGGAAGGCGTTTCGGCAGCCGAGGTCATCATGACCCAGCTCCACGCCGGCGGTAAGTTCGAGAACACCAGCGACGACAACGCCTACAAGGTGTCGGGCGGCCTCCACGGCGTCGGCGTCTCGGTCGTCAACGCGCTGTCCGAATTCCTCGATCTCACGATCTGGCGCGACGGCGAGGAGCATTTCATGCGCTTCGCCCACGGCGACGCGGTCGCCCCGCTGAAGGTCGTCGGCACCGCGCCTCCGGGCAAGACGGGCACGCGCGTTACCTTCCTGCCGAGCCCGGCGACCTTCAAGATCACCGAGTTCGACTTCGAGAAGCTCGAGCATCGCTATCGCGAGCTCGCCTTCCTCAACTCGGGCGTGCGGCTGGTGCTGGCCGACGCGCGGCACGAGGAGCGCAAGGAAGTCGAGCTGTTCTACGAGGGCGGCATCGCGGCCTTCGTGAAGTATCTCGACCGCGCCAAGACCCCGCTCTTCCCCGATCCCATCGCCATCTCGGCGGTGCGCGACGGGATCGGCATCGACGTCGCGCTCGAGTGGAATGATTCCTATTACGAGAACGTCCTGCCGTTCACGAACAACATCCCGCAGCGCGACGGCGGCACCCACCTCGCGGCCTTCCGCGCCGCGCTGACCCGCACCGTCAACGGCTATGCCGAAAAGTCGGGCATGCTGAAGAAGGAAAAGGTCAGCCTCACCGGCGACGACATGCGCGAGGGCCTGACCGCGATCGTCTCGGTCAAGCTGCCAGACCCTAAATTTTCGAGCCAGACCAAGGACAAGCTCGTCAGCTCCGAAGTGCGCCAGCCGCTCGAGGCGCTGATGAGCGACAAGATGACCGAGTGGCTGGAGGAAAATCCCGCCAACGCCCGCGCGATCATCCAGAAGATCATCGACGCCGCCGCGGCGCGCGAAGCCGCCAAGCGCGCCCGCGAGCTCACCCGGCGCAAGGGTGTGATGGACATCGCCTCGCTGCCCGGAAAGCTCGCCGACTGCCAGGAACGCGACCCGGCGCTCAGCGAATTGTTCCTCGTCGAGGGCGATTCGGCCGGTGGCTCGGCCAAGCAGGGCCGCAATCGCCAGAACCAGGCGATCCTTCCGCTGCGGGGCAAGCTCCTCAACGTCGAGCGCGCGCGCTTCGACCGGATGCTGTCGAGCCGCGAGATCGGGACGATCATCCAGGCGCTCGGCACCGGCATCGGCCGCGAGGAATTCAACCTTTCCAAGCTGCGCTATCACAAGATCGTGATCATGACCGACGCCGACGTCGACGGCGCGCATATCCGCACGCTCCTGCTGACCTTCTTCTATCGGCAGATGCCCGAGCTGATCGAGGCCGGGCACCTCATGATCGCGCAGCCGCCGCTCTACAAGGTCGCCCGCGGCCGCTCGGAAGTCTATCTCAAGGACGACGCGCAGCTCGACGACTATCTGGTCGAGGCGGGGCTCGAAGGCCTGCAGATGGAAAGCAGCGGCGAGGTCCGCCAGGGTGCGGATCTGAAGACGCTCGTCGATCATGCGCGGCGCATCCGCACGCTGCTGCGCTATGCGCCCAAGAAATATGATCCCGCGCTGCTCGAGGCGCTGGCGCTGGCCGGCGCGCTCGATCCCGAACTCGGAACCGAGGGCCGCCTGGCGGCGGTCGAAAAGGTCGCGGCGTGGCTGCAGCAGGGCGACGAGGAAGGCCGCTGGTCGGCCGAGCTCGCGCACGAGGGCGGTTATCTCCTCCGCCGGCTGTGGCGTGGCGTGACCGATGTCACCATCGTCGAGCCGAGCTTCATCACCTCCGCCGAGGCGCGCAAGCTGCACACGCTCGCGGGCGAACAGCGCGAGACCTACGCCCGTCCCTCGACCCTGCGGACCCTGAAGAAAGGCGCGCAGACCGAGGCCGAGCCGACCGTCGGCGCGGGCGAAGGCGAGGAAGCGATCGAGCAGGCGGCCGCCGACACCAAGGGCAAGCCGGTCGAGATCACCCGTCCGAGCGAGCTGTTGAACGCGGTGCTCGGCGCGGGCCGCAAGGGCCTCAGCATCCAGCGCTACAAGGGGCTGGGGGAGATGAATGCCGAGCAGCTGTGGGAAACCACGCTCGATCCGGCCAACCGCTCGCTGCTGCGGGTCGAGGTGGGTCAGGCCGACGTCGCCGACGAAATCTTCTCGCGCCTGATGGGCGAAGTGGTCGAACCGCGTCGCGAATTCATCCAGGACAATGCACTGAGCGTCGCCAACCTCGACGTCTAGGAACGGCTTCGCGCCACACGGGGTTGGACGACGGTGACCCTTCTCACCCTCGCTTCCTACAACATGCACAAGGCCGTCGGTCTCGACCGGCGGCACGATCCGCATCGCATCCTCCATGTGCTGGAGGAGATTGGCGCGGATGTGGTGGCGCTGCAGGAAGCCGATCGGCGGACGGGCGGGCGCGCCTCGGCGGTGCCGCACACCCTGTGGGAAGGGCATAGCCCGTACCGGCCGGTGCCCGTCGGGGTAAGAAACCGCCGCGCGCTCGACCTCGTGCCGGGAATCAGCGCGCGCGTCGACGAACTGCTCAAAGTCGATACGCGCAACATCGGCTGGCATGGCAATGCGATCCTGGTGAAGAGCCATGTCGGGATTCTCGACGTGGTCGCGCTCGACCTGCCGACGCTCGAGCCGCGCGGGGCGGTGATGGCCGAGCTGCTGGTCCGCGACCGGCCCATCCGGGTCATCGGGCTGCATCTGGACCTGTCCGGATTGTGGCGTCGGCGGCAGATGCGGGCGATCCTCGACGCCGTGGCCAAGCGTCCGCAACCGATGCCGACCGTGCTGATGGGCGATACCAACGAATGGCGCTCGGCTGCCGGGTGCCTCAAGGAGCTCGACGGACGCTTCCGGATCGCGCCGACGGGACCGAGCTTCCATTCGCGTCGGCCGGTGGCGGTGCTGGACCGGATCATGGTCGACCAAGACCTCGTCATCGAGGCGGCAGGTGTGCACCACAGCGAGCGGGCACGAATCGCGAGCGACCACCTCCCGATCTGGGCGCGGGTCCGGCTCTAGGCGGCCTTGCCCGAAATGGCGCGCTGACGACGGCGCTGGACGCTCGAGCCGATCCCGATCGCTTCGCGATATTTGGCGACGGTACGGCGGGCGAGAACGAAACCCTGCTCTTTCAGCGCGTCGACCAGCTGATCGTCACTCAGCACCTCGGTCTCGGCCGCGACGAGCTTGGCGATCGCGGCCTTGACCGCTTCGGCGCTGGCGCCTTCGCCATCGTCGGCTGCGACCCCGCTCGAGAAGAAGCTGCGCAGTTCGAACAGGCCATGCTCGCACAGCAACGTCTTGCCCGAGGCGACACGGCTGACGGTACTCTCGTGCATCTCCACCGCTTCGGCGATCCGCCCCATGGTGAGCGGGCGAAGCGCAGCCACGCCTTCACGGAAGAAGCCTTCTTGGGATTCGACCACCGCGCTGACGATCCGGACGATCGTGCGCGCGCGCTGGTCGAGCGCGCGAACCAGCCAAGACGCACTCTGCAATTGTTCGGACAGCCAGCTCTTGGCCTGCTTGTCGGTGGCGGCGGCCTTGAGCTCGCGGTGATAGCGGCGGTTGACCAGCACGCGCGGCAAGGTCGCGGGGTTGAGCTCGACCGAGAAACCGGCGGCGGTGCGGCGGACGAGAACGTCGGGCTCGCTCGACGCAGCCGGTTCGGCGGCGAAGCGGCAACCTGGCTTGGGGTCGTAGCTGCGGAGCTCGGCGATCATGTCGGCGAGGTCCTCGTCATCGACCCCGCAGATCCGCTTCAGCGCCGCCATCTGGCCGCGCGACAGGAGGTCGAGATTGGCGATGAGCCGCGCCATGGCGGGATCGTATCGGTCGGCGGCCTTGGCCTGAAGCGCGAGGCATTCGGCAAGGTCGCGTGCCCCGACACCGGCGGGTTCAAGCCCCTGGACCAGCCGCAACCCCGCTTCGACATCCTTGACGGTGAGGTCGAGAGCATGGGCGATGTCACGGAGCGAGGTCGTCAGCCAGCCGGTTTCCTCGAGCTCGTGGACGATCGCCTCGGCGGCGCGGCCCGCGGCCCCGCCGGCGCCGTGAAGCTGCGCCATGAGATGCTCGCACAAGCCGCTCTCGCAGGACGCGAGCCGGTCGAAATCGAACCCTTCCTCGTCGCCGCTCCCGATCTCGTAGCCGGCATCGGTCTCGGCGGCTGCATCGCGCCAGTCGGCATCGAGTGCTTCCTCGCCCTTGCCGCTCAGTTCATCCGCTCCGCGGGGATCGGCGGGGGCATCGCCGAATTCAACGTCCTCGCGCACGACCACGTCGCCGTCGCCGCCCATTTCGAGAAGGGGATTCTTCGCCAATTCCTCGGCGATGGCCGCCTCGACTTCGACGTTGGTGAGCTGGAGGAGCTTGATCGCCTGCTGGAGCTGCTGGCTCATGACCAGCGACTGGGCCTGACGGAGTTGAAGTCCCGGGCCGAGCCCCACGGCCGCGCTCCCTAGAGCTCGAAGCTTTCGCCGAGATAGAGCCGCCGGACGTCCTGGTCGGCGACCAACGCTTCCGGGGTCCCGGCGAACAGCACCTGACCGTCGTAGATGATGCAGGCCCGGTCGACGATGTCGAGCGTCTCGCGGACGTTGTGATCGGTGATGAGGACACCGATGTCGCGATCCTTCAAGTCCTTCACGAGGTCGCGGATGTCGGCGATCGACAGCGGGTCGATGCCCGCGAACGGCTCGTCGAGGAGCATGATCTTGGGATCGGCGGCGAGCGCCCGGGCGATTTCGCAGCGACGGCGTTCACCGCCCGACAGCGCCATGGCGGGCGAGGCGCGCAGGCCGACGAGGCCGAATTCGCCGAGCAATTGTTCAAGCCGGGCCTGGCGGGCCTGCTTGTCGGGCTCGGCGACCTCGAGCACGGCCATGATGTTCTGCTCGACCGTCAGGCCCCGGAAGATGCTGGTTTCCTGCGGAAGGTAACCGAGGCCAAGGATCGCGCGGCGGTACATCGGCAGGCCGGTGATATCGCGCCCGTCGAGCATGATCCTGCCGGCGTCGGGCTTCACCAGGCCCATGACCGAATAGAAACTGGTGGTCTTGCCCGCGCCGTTGGGACCCAGGAGGCCGACCACCTCACCGCGATGGACCTCGAGGCTGACGTCGCGGAGGACCTGTCGCTTGTCGTAGCTCTTGGCGATGTTGCGGACGGCAAGGCCGCGCATGGCGCCGTCGGCGGCGCTGGTGCCCGCCCGATCGATCGCGCTGGCCTCGTTCATCTCAGCTGCCGCGGCGCTGGGGGACGGTGAAGTGCCCCGTCACTCGACCACCCGATTCGCCGACTCCGACCGGACCGCCGTCGACGACCGCGCGTCCGCTGGTCATGTCGATCGTCAGGCGGGCGCCCGAAATACGCGAATCGCCGCGCTGGAGCTGGACGGCGCCAATCAGCGTGATCAGGCGCCGGTTGATATCGTAGATGCCGAAGTCGCCGCGCGCGGTCTCGCTCGGCGAGCGGACGATCACTCCGCCCGACGCATCGAGACGATCGATCTGGAGATTGCCGGCGCTGGTATAGGCGACGGTCAGCCGCTCGGTGTCGAGCGTGAGGTCGGCCTGCCGCACCTTGACGTTGCCCGCGAAGATCGCGCGGTCCGAGCGATCCTGCACCTCGATCCGATCGCTCGCGACGTCGATCGGCGCATTGGCGTCATGGCCCTTCAGAGCCGAGACCGGGCCGCCCTGGGTTTGCGCCAACGCGACTCCGCCCACGGTGGCCGTGGTCAGCGCAAAGGCGATGGCGAAGGTGCGGATGGTCCCCATGGCGCTCATCTGACGGTCCCGGGCGTGATTTTCAACCGGGCGCCGCCATCGAGCACGACAATGCGGTTATTGAGGTCCACCCGCATCCGCCCGGCCTGGAAGTTCCCGAGCTTGATCGTTCCGTTCACGCCGCCGTTGAGCGCCACCTGCCTGGTACCGAGATCGGCCGACAGGCTGTTGGCGTTGAAGGTGCCGACCGGCATGCGGCCGCTCACCTGCCCGGTGCTTCGGACCTGCCTGCTGCGCAGGTCGACCAGGACGTCCCGGGTGAGGAGTTGCTCGCCCTCGGGGCCGCTGACACGCACCGGTCCGTTCACCGCCACCTGCTGGCGGTCAAGGTCGTAGCGGCCGCGCTGCGCTTGGATGGTGGCCGGGCCTTCGCGCAGCCCGAGCCGGGCCATCACGCCGTTGATGTCGACGATCGGCACATTGCTGGTCTGCTGTACCGCGCGATCGGCGACGAGGAGGAAAGGCTGACCCTGGTCGTCGGTGCCGTTGTAGCGCGCCGCCTCGATCTTCATCCGCTCCTCGGCCTTGCTGACGTCCTTCTTGTCGAGGATGAAGCTCGCTTCCTGCTGCTTGGTGAGCGGGAGCATGAGGAAGATCGCCCCGATGACGCCCACGGCCGAGGGCAAAGCGACCTTGAGAAGGCCGACCAGCCGGTCGTGCGGACTGCCCGGCTCCGCCCATTGTTGCGCCTGTTCGCGCTGCAGGTTGGCAGCTTCGCTCATCAGCTGTGCGCGAACAGATCCTCTTCCGGCCAGCCGGCGAGATCGAGCTCGGCCCGGGCGGGGAGGAAGTCGAAGCAGGCCTGCGCGAGCGCGGTGCGGCCTTCGCGGGCGAGCCGAACGTCGAGCTTTTCCTTCAGCGCGTGGAGATAGCGCACGTCGCTCGCGGCATAGTCGCGCTGGGCGTCATTGAGGTCGGGGCCGCCCCAGTCGCTGGTCTGCTGCTGCTTGTTGAGGTCCTGTCCGAGCAGTTCCTTGACCAGTTCCTTGAGGCCATGCCGGTCGGTGTAGGTCCGAACCAGTCGCGAAGCGGTGCGGGTGCAGTAGAGCGGCGCGGCCATGATCCCCAGATAGTATCGCATGATCGCGATATCGAACCGGGCGAAATGATAGAGCTTCAGGCGGTTCGGATCGCCCAACAGCGCCTTGAGGTTGGGCGCGGCATAGTCGCTTCCCGGCGAGAAGCGCACGAGATGCTCGTCGCCCGACCCGTCCGACAATTGCACGAGGCACAGCCGATCGCGGCCGGGGTGAAGGCCCATCGCCTCGGTGTCGACGGCGATCGGACCGGGCCCGAACAGGTCGGTTCCGGGGAGATCTTCTTCGTGGAAATGGATGGCCATAATCTGTCTGTGGTTCCTGCGTCGGCCCCGCTTAACCGGTCCTGACAGCAGAGGCGAGACAAACGGCTAGAGGAGTGCGGTTTTTTCCTGTAGGGTCCGAGACGGAATCACGTCCGTTGGATGTGCCGTGACCGGTTGCGCCGTTGAGCCCAGCGCGTTGGTTTGAAGATTAAACGGGTTCGAGGAAGTTTGCACGGGCATGGGTTACGATCGAGGGCGTAAGGGCGACCGGGGCGGTCGCGGACGCGACAAGGGTGATTTCGGCGGCAGCGGCGGTGACTTCGGTGGCGGCGGCTTCGGCGGCGGCGACTTTGGTGGCGGCGGCTTCGGTGGCGGTGACCGGTTCGGCGGCGGCGGTGGCGGTGGCTATCGCGGCGGTGGTGGCGGCGGCTACGGTGGCGGCGGCGGTGGCGGTGGCTATCGCGGCGGCGGTGGCGGCGGTTACGGCGGCGGTGGCGGCGATCGCTTCGGCGGCGGTGGTGGTGGCGGTGGCTTCGGCGGCGGCGGCGGCGGCGGCTTCGGCGGCGGCGGCGGCGGCGGCGGCGGAATGCCCCCCCAGGTCGTCGGCGAGGGCAAGGGCATCGTCAAGTTCTTCAACCCGCAGAAGGGCTTCGGCTTCATCGTCCGTGACGATGGCGGCGAGGACGTCTTCGTGCACATCTCGGCCGTCGAGCAGGCGGGTCTCACCGACCTCGCCGATGGTCAGCCGCTCGAGTTCACGCTCGTCGACCGCGGTGGTCGCGTTTCGGCGACCAATCTGCGCATCGACGGCGAGCCGATCGCGGTTGAGCGTGCGGAAGCCGCTGCGCCGCAGCGTCAGCTGACCGGCGAAAAGGCGACCGGGACGGTCAAGTTCTTCAACGCGATGAAGGGCTTCGGCTTCATTCAGCGCGACGACGGGCAGCCCGACGCGTTCGTGCACATCTCGGCCGTTGAGCGGGCGGGCATGGCCAGCCTCAACGAGGGCGACAAGCTCGAGTTCGAGCTCGAGGTCGATCGTCGCGGCAAGCATGCCGCGGTGAATCTCTCGCCGCTCCAGAACTAAGAACACTCGCGTTCACGCGAGGGGCAGGAAGGCTCGCCGGGGAGATCTCCGGCGAGCCTTTTCTTTTGGAAGAATAGGGGAAGCGTCGATGTGGTGGTTGGCAGGATTGATCGCGCTGCAGCCGGTCCCGGGGGTCGCGGCGCCGGGAAGCAGGGATTTCGACATGCAATGCATGCTGGTGACGCAGCAGGCGGCGAGCGCTTTGCCTGACAAGGACATGGCGCTGATGGCCCAGATCGCCGCGATGTTCTTCATGGGCCGGGTCGATTCGAGCGTGACGCAAGCGCAGCTCGGTGCCCTCGCCGAGCAGGCGGCAGGGGCGATCAAGGGCAAGCCGATCGGCCCAATCCTGCAGTCGTGCGGCGATTTCATGCAGCGCCGCGGCAAGATCTTCGAGCAAGTCGGCACGGAAGTCGAAGGGCGCGAACAGGGCCGCGCGACCCGCTAGCCTATCCTTCCTTGCGGAACGGGAGTTCTTCGCGGAGCGCGGCGATCTCATTGGCCACCGCGGTCCGCTCGCGCACGAGGAAGTCGGCGACGGCCGAGCGGAAGCCCGGATCGGGAAGGAAGTGCGCGCTGAGGGTCGTCACGGGCTCATAGCCGCGGGCAAGCTTGTGCTCGCCCTGCGCGCCGGCCTGGACGGTCGTGCGGCCATTGGCCAGCGCCCAGTCGATCGCCTGATAGTAGCACAGCTCGAAATGCAGGAAGGGCACATCCTCGCTGCATCCCCAGTAGCGCCCGTAGAGCGTATCGCTCCCGACCCAGTTGAGCGCCCCGGCGATGGGATGGCCGTCGCGCTCGGCGAGGAACAGCAGCAGCTGGTCGCCGAGCCGCGCCACCGCCGATCCGAAGAAGTCGCGGGTGAGGTAGGGCCGGCCCCATTTGCGGCTGCCCGTGTCCTGATAGAAGCGCCACATCGCGTCCATGTCGGCCGCGCCAATCTCCGCGCCGCGCAGGTGGCGGAAGGTCAGTCCCTCGCGCGCGGCGGCGCGCTCCTTGCGGATCGTCTTGCGCTTGCGGCTGCTGCAGGCGGCGAGGAACCCCTCGAAGTCGCCATAGCCGCGATCAACGAAATGATACTGGATGCCGTGGCGGACCAGCCAGCCGCGTCGCTCGGCGATGTCGGCCTCGGCCTCGATCAGGAAATTGATGTGCGCCGACGACAGCTGATTCTGCGTGGTGAGTGCCTCGGCCCCGGCGAGCACCAGCTCGGGTGCCTGGCCGAGGAGGCGTGGCCCGACCACGGGGGTGAAGGGGACCGCGATCAGGAGCTTGGGATAATAATTGCCCCCCGCCCGCTCCCATGCGTCGGCCCAGGCGTGGTCGAAGATATATTCGCCTTGGCTGTGCGTCTTGAGATAGGCCGGTGCGGCGCCGACCACCGCTCCGCCTTGAGAGACGGTCAGTGGAAGCGGAGTCCAGCCGGTCTGCCCCGTCGCACTGCCCGACGATTCGAGCGCGGCGAGGAAGGCGTGCGACAGGAAAGGGTCGGCCGATCCCGCCAGCCGATCCCACTCGACCGGATCAATGGCGAGCATCGAATCGGCGATTCGGATTTCGGCGGGGTCACGATCAGCCATCGTCACCCGAGATAAGCGCTTGAGGCCGAAGCGGAAGACCGAACCTTGGGTCCGGTCCGGTCGCAAATCAGTCGCGGATCTCGACGATGGCGTCGACCTCGACCGCGACTCCGAGCGGCAGCGTCGGAACGCCTACCGCCGAGCGCGCATGGCGGCCGGCCTCCCCGAACACCTCGGCCATGAGGTCCGAGGCGCCGTTGGCAACCTTCGGCTGGTCGGTGAACTCGCCGACCGAATTGACGAAGACGCCGAGCTTCACGACGCGCGAGACGCGATCGAGCGAGCCGACCGCAGCCTTGATCTGCGCCAGCAGCATGAGCCCGCAGCGCCGCGCGGCGGCCTGCCCGGCCTCGAGATCGACATTCTCGCCGAGCCGGCCGGTGATCAGGCTGCCATCCTCGGCAAAGCTGATCTGACCCGAAATGTGGAGCAGGTTTCCGGTCAGCACCGCGGGCACGTAGGAAGCCACGGGCGCGGCGGGCTGGGGAAGGGTGATGCCGAGTTCGGCGAGGCGCTGATCGATGGACATGGGCGCGGCGGTGGCCGCTTCGCCCCGCCCGGTCAAGCCTTGCGGTTGGTGGCGAAGCCGGCCCAGTTCTGCCGCGTCGGCATCAGTTCGAGCGCGTTGATGTTGAGATGCGGCGGCCGGCTCGCGACCCACAGGATGGTTTCGGCCAGGTCCTCGGGGGTCATCGGGTCGATGCCGTCATAGAGCGCATCCGACGCGGCCTGGTCGCCGCCGTTGCGCACGAGCGTGAACTCGGTCTCGGCCATCCCCGGCTCGATCGAGGTCACGCGCACGCCGGTGCCGGCAAGGTCGTTCCGAAGCATCAGACTGAACTGGCGGACGAAGGCCTTGGTCGCGCCATAGACCGCGCCGCCCTTGTAGGGATAGGTCGCGGCGACCGACGACAGGTTGATGATCGAACCCTGCGACGCGATCAGCTTGGGCAGCAGGGCACGGGTCAGCGCGACGAGGCCCGTCACGTTGGTGTCGATCACCGTCTGGAGCTTGTCCCACTCGCTGTCCTGCAGGTCCGCCATCGGCGGGGCGAGGCCGGCGTTGTTGATAAGGCAGTCGACACCGCTCCACTCGCCCTCGAGCTTCGCCAGGCTTTCGAGCCCCGCGCGGTCCTGCATGTCGACCGAGAGCGGGAGGAAGTAGGCGCCAAGCTCTTCCTGGAGATCGCGAAGTCGGTCGGCGCGGCGGCCGGTGCCGATCACGCGCCAGCCGGCGTGCGCGAAGGCGCGGGCCGAGGCGGCGCCGATCCCGGCGGTCGCGCCGGTGATGAGAACGGTCTTCATGGGCGGCTTATCCTTCCAGTCGCTCGAGGATCCACGGGGTCGCGGTCGCCCAGTCGTCGATCCGGGCATGGGCGTGCTCGGCCGGCGCGGTCACCGCCGCGAGGCTCGGCTCGGCGACCATGTGAAGGCGGTGGGTCGCGGGAGAATGCTTGGCGACCGAGGTGTGGTGGACGGCGAGGTCGTCGACGAACAGGTGGCGCGGAGCGCGATGGCGCTCGACGATCGCGCGAAGCGGTTCGCCCTTGCCGCCGCGGTTGCATACCACCTCGTGGTTGATCCCGAATCGGGCGAGCTGGGCGATGCGGCCTTCGCGCGCGTCCTCGCCGAGGTTGGTGAGGACGACGATGTCGGCCTTCTCCCCGATCGTGCCAAGCGCCTCGATCGCACCAGGAACGATCGTCTGGCGATGCATTTCGCTTTCGAAGAAGCCCCACAGCAATTGCCAGACGCGCTCGCTCTCGACCCGCTCGCCGGTGACCTTGTCCTTGAGTCCGCCTGCCATGTCGCCTTCCTCGGGCCGGAAGAGGATCGCATGCTCTTCGTCGAGCCAGTCGGAGAAGTGCCGGACCATGTGGAGGAGGACCTCGTCGCAGTCGGTGACGAGGAGCGGACGCTGGCCCGCGGCGGTGATGTTCATGATTCGAGAGCGCTCCGGGCGGCCACCAGTTCCTGCGGGCTCTTGCCGAGGGCTTCGGCGACCGCAAGGAGATCGGGCTCATGATCTTCGAGAAAGCGCAGCACCGCGACCAGCACTTCCGGTTCGCCCGCCCGGACGCGCAGGTCGTCGGGGGTAAGTCCGGTCAGCGCCAGCAGGCGGTCGGCGCGCGCCTCGTCTCCCAGTGAAACAGCGAGGGCCTGCAGCGCAACCGTAACGGAGTCGCTTTTGTTGTACGGTTTCGCCGACATTAGCCTATAATCTATGTGTGAGGAGCAGCTAGTCCATGGCCCGGATCATGGTTGTCGAGGACAATGCCCTCAACATCAAGCTGTTCTGCGACCTGCTCTCGGCGCACGGACACGAAGCCAAGCCGGTGACGGACAGTCGTGTCGCCCTCGATACCGCGCTCGAATTCCGCCCGGATCTCGTCATCACCGACATCCAATTGCCCTACGTCAGCGGGCTCGACCTCATCCGTTCGATGCGGGCGGTGGAATCGCTGGCGCACGTGCCGATCATGGCGGTGACCGCCTATGCCGGCCAGGGCGATGACGAGCGCATTCGCTCGGCGGGCGCCCAGGCCTATGTTTCGAAGCCGATCTCGGTGGCGCGCTTCGTCGCCGAGGTGAGCGCGCTTCTGCCCAACGAAGCCACGGTCGCCTGACGCGGCCGGCGCCGGACACGAAAAAGGGCGCCGAAGCGCCCTCGTCCGTTCAGCAAGGAGCCGAGATTACTTGATCTTGGCTTCCTTGAACTCGACGTGCTTGCGCACGACCGGGTCGTACTTGCGGAAGTTCATCTTCTCGGTCGTGTTGCGCGGGTTCTTCTTGGTCACGTAGAAGAAGCCGGTATCGGCCGTGCTGACGAGCTTGATCTTGACGGTTGCCGGCTTGGCCATCGTGGTGCACCCAAAGCTAGAAAAGAAAAGAGCGGCCAGATGCCGCCCGTATCGGCGGCCCCAATGAAGGCGGCGCGCCGTCTTGTCAAGGTCATGCGCGCGACAAGCTCCGGTAAGAATGGCCGATTAGGCCACTGTTTACCAGACGGGCGCACTCTCGGGCGACCGACAAGAGGTGAAGCATGCGCGAATCGCTCGACGACCTCCGCCACGACCTGCAGCGCCGGCTGCACGACATCCGCACCCGTGCCGACGCGCTGAGCCCGCTCGACATCCATGCCAGAATGGACGCGATCCGCGGCGAGGCCGACCGCGCCGGGCTCCATGCGATCGAGGGGCTGGCGCACCTGTCATCGCAACTCGCCCTCCTGCCCGGGTGCCGGGTCGCCACCGCCGCCTGCCTCGACCGCGCGGGCGACGCGCTGGGGGCGCAGTCGGCCGCCGAGCGGCAGGCGGTGCTCGCCGCCATCGCGATGCGCCTCAACTAAAGGCCAGACACAAAGTCGTTTCGGACCCGCGCTCGCCCTTCGCGCATTAGGGCGCCATGCGCGCCTTCTCGCAGTTGCTCGACGCCCTCGTCTACACGCGTTCGCGGCTGGCGAAGCTCAAGCTCATTGGCGATTATCTCCGGCGCACGCCCGATCCCGATCGCGGCTATGCGTTGGCGGCGCTGACCGGCACGCTCGACATTCCGCACATCAAGGGCGCGGTGATTCGCGCGCTCGCATCGGAACGGGTCGACCCGCTTCTCCTCCGGATGAGCCACAATTATGTCGGCGACCTTGCCGAGACGGTCTCGCTGCTCTGGCCGTCGCCCGAAGGTGAACTCGACGACGGGACGATCACCATCACCGAGGCGGTCGAGCGACTTCGTGCCGCGAGCCGCTCGGACGCGCCGGCCGTGCTGACCGCGATGCTCGACCATCTCGACGCCTCGGGACGATTTGCGCTCCTCAAGCTCGCGACGGGCGAGCTTCGCGTCGGGATCAGCGCACGCAATTCGAAGCAAGCCTTCGCCGATGCCTTCGAACTCGATGTCGAGGCGGTGGAAGAGGTGTGGCACGGGCTCAAGCCGCCTTATCTCGAATTGTTCGCCTGGGGTGAGGGGCGCGGCGCGCAGCCGCTGGCGAAGGACATCCCCGTCTTCCGGCCCTTCATGCTCGCGCACCCGCTCGAGGATGCCGAGCTCGACCTCGACGCTTATGCGGCCGAGTGGAAGTGGGACGGAATCCGGCTGCAGATCGTCCATGCCGGCGGCGAAACGCGGCTCTACAGCCGCACCGGCGACGACGTGACCCGCAGCTTTCCCGAGGTCGCCGAATCCTTTTCCGTTCCCGGCGTGCTTGACGGCGAACTCTTGGTACGCGGCGCTGGCCAGGGACTCGACGAGCATGGCGGTTCGGCCGCGAGCTTCAATGCCCTCCAGCAGCGGCTCGGCCGAAAGGTTGTCAGCGCCAAGACGCGCGAGGAATTCCCTGCCTTCGTTCGGCTCTACGACCTGCTGTTCGACGGCGAGGAAGACCTGCGCACCCTTCCCTGGTCCGAGCGGCGCGGGCGCCTCGAAGGCTTCATGAACCGGCTCGACCCCGAGCGCTTCGACCTGTCGCAACTGATCGAGGCCGAGGACTTTGCGCAGCTCGCCGAGATCCGCGCCGGTGCCCGCGACGCTGCGATCGAGGGGATGATGCTCAAGCGCCGCGACGCGCCATACGTCTCGGGGCGGCGCGTCGGCCTCTGGTACAAGTGGAAGCGCGATCCGCTGACCGCCGATTGCGTGGTCATGTATGCCCAGCGCGGAAGCGGCAAGCGCTCGAGCTTCTATTCGGACTTCACCTTCGGTTGCTGGGCCGATGACGGCGAACTGCTGCCCGTCGGCAAGGCCTATATGGGTTTCACCGACGAAGAGCTGAAATGGCTCGACCGCTTTGTCCGGCGCCACACGGTCAACCGCTTCGGACCGGTGCGCGAGGTCGAGAAGACGCTCGTCTTCGAGGTCGCCTTCGATTCGATCCACCTCAGCAAGCGCCACCGCTCGGGCGTCGCGATGCGCTTTCCCCGCATCGCGCGAATCCGCAAGGACAAGCCGGCGCACGAAGCCGACAAGCTCGCGACCCTCGTCGGGATGGTGACCTAGAGCGGCTTTTCGAGGACCAAGAATTCGAGGTCGTCGAACAAGGCGCCCGACTGCGGCCACTCGGCATAAGGAAAGGGCCGCCGCTCGCCCGTCGGCCGGTAGCCGCGGCGATCGTAGAAGGCGAGCAATTCGCGCCGGCGACTGAAGACCTGCATCTCCATCCGAGTCGCGCCAAGGGCATCGCGCGCGTGCGTTTCGGCCGCCGCGAGCAGTCCCTTGCCCATGCCGCCACCCTGGATTGCCGGTTCGACCGTCAGCATCCCGAGGTAGAAGAGGCCGTCGCCCTTGTCGTGGAGCAGGACGCAGGCGCAGATGCCGCCCTCGCCGTTGCGCGCGACGAGGAGATGGCGGGTCGGATCGGCGATGAAGCCTGCGATTTCGTCCTCGCTGGTGCGCGGACCGGTCAGGAGGTCGGCCTCATGGCTCCAGCCGGCGCGCGCGGTGTCGCCGCGATAGGCACGCTCGACCAGGCGATGCAGCGCGGGGGCGTCGGCGGGGCGCGCTTCCTCAAGCGTCATGAACGGCAATGCTCCGATGCCCATCGGCGGTGGCGCGCGCGCGGTACATGCCGCGCGTCGTATAGCCCCAGGCCATGCCGCCGTCGGGCGCGACGGCGATGAGGCCACCCTTTCCGCCCAAGGCCATCACGTCGGCGAGGACCGCGTCGACCGCTTGCTGCAGCGATTCGCCGCCCAGCCGCATGCGCGCGCCGACCTCGTGCGCGGCGGCGGCGCGGATGAAGAGTTCGCCCGCGCCCGTGCAACTCACCGCGCAGGAGCGGTCATCGGCATAGGTGCCGCAGCCGATCAGCGGCGAATCGCCGATCCGGCCCCACTTCTTGGCGGTCAGCCCGCCGGTCGAGGTGGCCGCGGCGACATGGCCGTCCGAATCGACCGCCACCGCGCCGACGGTCCCGTATTTGACGTCGAGGTCGAAGCCCGCGCCGCTCGCCTGCACTTTCTCGAGCGCCTCGCGGCGGGCGGGGATCTCGAACCACGAGGGATCGACGGTTTCGAGGTCGTGGAGCCGGGCGAATTCCTCGGCGCCGTCCTGCGCGAGGAAGACGTGCGGGCTCTCGTCCATCACCGCGCGCGCGGCCGATACGGGATGGCGGATGGTGGTCAGCGCGGCGACCGCGCCGGCGCAGCGCTCGCGTCCGTCCATGATCGCCGCGTCGAGCTCGATCTTGCCGTCGGCATTGAGCACGCTGCCGCGGCCGGCGTTGAAGGCGGGATCGTCCTCGAGCATCCGGACCGCCGCTTCGACTGCTTCGATGGCCGCGCCGCCCGCCGCAAGCACCCTTGTTCCCGCATCGAGCGCGGCACCGAGGCCGGCACGGCCAGCCTCCTCCTCCTCGAGGGTCAGTTGGAGCGCGCCGCAGCCGCCGTGGATCACCAGGGACCAATTCGTCATCGCGGCGTCCCTTGCCGCAAGCGCCCCACTTGCGCAACGCACGAAGGCTATATATAAATGATATCAGTTTATGGAGGCATCAATGTCCGAACAGGGGACCGTTCACCTCACTTCCAGCCGGGAGCGTCCGGCGCAAACGTTCAGTGGCTACATCATGCTGGTGTTGCTGCTCGCCCTCATCGTTCTGCAGGTCGGCGCGATCGCTCGGCTTGCCGGATCGACCGGTGACCCGAGCGGCTTCGACCTCTTCAGCGTGATCGCGCCGCCGGTGCTGCTCGTCTTCGTCCTGACCGGCTTCTACATGCTGCAGCCCAATCAGGCCGCGGCGCTGACGCTGTTCGGCTCGTACAAGGGGACCGATCGCGTGACGGGCCTGCGCTGGGTGTGGCCGTGGGAGATGCGGCGCAAGGTGTCGGTTCGCGCCAACAACTTCATCAGCGACAAGATCAAGGTCAACGACCTGCGCGGCAATCCGATCGAGATGGCGGCGCAGATCGTCTGGCGCGTGGTCGATACCGCGCAGGCGCTATTCGACGTCGACGACTACAAGGCGTTCGTGAATGTCCAGGTGGAGGCGGCGATCCGCACCATCGGCTCGCGCTACCCGTATGACGATTTCGAGCATCTCGAAGTGACGCTGCGCGGCAATCACGACCAGGTCGGCGCCGAGCTTCGCGCCGAGCTCAACGCGCGGCTCGCGGTCGCGGGGATCAGCGTCGACGAATGCGGCTTCACGCACCTGGCCTACGCGCAGGAAATTGCCGGCGCGATGCTGCGTCGTCAGCAGGCGCAGGCGGTGGTCGCGGCTCGCAAGACTCTCGTCGAAGGCGCGGTCGGGATGGTCGAGATGGCTCTCGCCATGCTCAGCGAGAAGAATGTCGTCGAGCTCGACGACGAGCGGCGCGCGGCGATGGTCTCGAACCTGATGGTGGTGCTGTGCGGCGAGCGCGACACCCAGCCCGTCGTCAACACCGGCACGCTTTACCAGTAAGCGCATGGCGGAGCGGAAAGCCTTCCCGCTGCGAGTCGATCCGGATCTCTGGTCCGCGGTCGAGCGCTGCGCCACGGCCAATCTCCGCTCCGCCAACGCCGAAGTCGAATGCCTGCTGCGCGAAGCGCTGAAGGCGCGGGGTGTGCGGCTGTCGGACCCCAAGCCGGTCCGGCGTGGCCGTCCGCCCAAGGAGGGTGGCGATGAGTGACGGCCCGGAATGGTTCGCGCCGCGCCGGTTCGGCATTGGCGCAGGTCTGCCGATCGCCTGGCAGGGCTGGGCGATCACCGCTGTCTATGTCGTCGCCCTCGTCGTCTGCGTGACGCTTTGGGGCGGCCATGGCGATCGGACGAAGTTGATCATGATACCCCTGACGATCATCTTCGTGGGCGTCGTGTGGCGCACCACGCGGGGTGGTTGGCGGTGGCGTTGGGGAGAAGAGCAATGACGATGGTAACCGGACTGATCCTCGCAGCGGCATTGGCCGGAGCGAAGCCGCCGATCGAAGTCACCGCAGCAGGTCCCCAGGGCGCGTTGGCGGGGACGATGATCGACGCCGGCAAGGGCAAGCCGATCGTCCTCATCATTCCCGGATCGGGCCCGACCGACCGCGACGGCAACAGCCCGCTCGGCATCACCGCCGCGCCCTACCGGCTGCTCGCCGAAGCGCTCGCCGCCAAGGGCATCTCGACCGTCCGGATCGACAAGCGCGGGATGTTCGGAAGCAAGACGGCAGTCGCCGACGGCAACAAGGTGACGATCGCCGACTATGCCGGCGACGTGGCCAATTGGGTCGGCACCATCCGCAAGCAGACCGGCGCCAAATGCGTCTGGGTTCTCGGCCATAGCGAAGGCAGCCTCGTCGCCCTCGCTGCCGCGCAGAAACCGGCCGGGGTCTGCGGAATAGTCAGCATGTCTGGCGCCGGACGAAAGCTCGGCGACGTGATGCGCGAGCAATTTCGCGCCAACCCCGCCAATGCGCCGATCCTCGAGCCTGCGCTCAAGGCGATCGCGGCGCTCGAAGCGGGGCGGGACGTGTCTCCGGCCGATCTCCCCGGACCGCTGCCGCGCGTCTTCGCGCCGCAGGTGCAGGGCTATTACAAGGATCTCCTGTCCTACGACCCGGCGAAACTCGCCGCCTCGGTGAAACTGCCGTTGCTGATCGTGCAGGGCGAGACCGACCTCCAGACCAAGGTCACCGATGCGAAAGCGCTCGCCGCCGCGCAGCCCAAGGCGAAGCTCGTGCTGGTCCCGGGCGTCAATCACGTGCTCAAGGTCGCGCCGCTCGACCAAGCCGCGAACATCGCGACCTATGCCGATCCGAGCCTTCCGGTCGCCCCGGAAATCGTCGATGCGGTAGCGACGTTCGTGAAGCGTTAGTCGGCGGCCGGCTTCTTCTGCCCGGGCGCCAGCCCGCGCAGAAGCGCGTCGTCAAGCAAGCGGGCAAGGCGGAGGCCACCGGCGGTGACCTCGCGCCGGACCTCTGGAATGAGGCTCTGCAGCTGCGCTTCGCTCAGCGTCGGACGCTCGTCCTTGCCGAGTGTGCGGCAGGGGTCGCCGAGGATCGTGCCATAGGCATATTTCCGGCTGTTCTCCCACGCGGCGCGGCTCCAGTCCTCGACCGTCCCGCTGGCGAGCTCCGCCTTTTGAGCTCGGGTCAGGCCGGCCAGCAGCCCCTTCGCACCGCCCGGCGGCGTGGTCACCGCGCGTTCGGGGATCCAGCCGTCCCAGATGCCGTGGAGATTGGCGTTCCCGCTGACGATGCCATAAGCGACCGGCACGCGGTTGCCGCCGAGGTCGCCCTTGTCGCCGCCGTGCATCGGCTGCGCAAGGTCGCCGACGAAGTGGACCAGATAGGCCAGCGCCATCACCCGCTCGCGTACCGGCAGGCTCTTGTCGGCAAGGAGGCGCGCGTTGCGCTCGATCTGCGCCGACACGCAATTGCCGTCCTTGCACGCGCTCTTGAGGTCGAACGGCTTGCACACGTTGACGTTCTGATAGTGCCAGCTCGACTGGTAGCTGAAGCGGTCGCCCAACGGCTTGATGCAGTCCGCCCAGACGCTGGCGTCCTCGATCGTGCGAGTCGGGCATTCGGGCGTCTCTAGCCGGGCGCCCTCGCGCAACAGCGCTTGGATCCTCGCCCGAGTCGCGGGCTGGACCTCGGCCATCGCGATGCTCGCGACGGTACGGTGGGTATATTCCCAATAAGCGGGCGCGGGAGCGGCGGCAGCCAGCGCGAGCAGCGCTGCCAGGAAGCGGAAGATCGGCACGGCTCAAGCCTCTAGCGCCCGCTAACCCACTGGCAAGTCCCGCCTTGGTGTTGTCACGCCGGCCCTCTATATGAACGCCATGTCCGCACTTCGTCCGTGGCGCCACATCGAGCGCCGTCAGTCCCGCCAGATCATGGTCGGCAACGTGCCGGTCGGTGGCGACGCGCCGATCACCGTCCAGACCATGACCAACACGCTGACCTCGGATGCGAAAGCGACGATCGACCAGATCCGCCGCTGCGAGGAGGCCGGGGCCGACATCATCCGCGTCTCCTGTCCGGACGTCGAGAGCACGGCTGCGCTGAAGGAAATCGTCCGCGCGTCGACCGTGCCGATCGTCGCCGACATCCATTTCCACTACAAGCGCGCGCTCGAAGCGGCCGACGCCGGCGCCGCCTGCCTGCGCATCAACCCCGGCAACATCGGCTCGTCCGAGCGCGTCGCCGAGGTCGTCCGCGCGGCCAAGGCCAATGGCTGCGCGATCCGCATCGGGGTCAATGCCGGAAGCCTCGAGAAGGACCTTCTCGAAAAATATGGCGAACCCTGCCCCGAGGCACTGGTCGAAAGCGCGCTCGACCATATTCGCATTCTCGAGGACCACGATTTCCGTGAATACAAGGTCGCGGTGAAGGCCAGCGACGTGTTCCTCGCGGTCGCCGCCTACACCGAGCTCGCCGCCCAGGTCGATTGCCCGCTTCACCTCGGCATCACCGAAGCGGGCGGCCTGATCGGTGGGACGGTGAAGAGCAGCGTCGGCCTCGGCATGCTCTTGTGGAGCGGGATCGGCGACACCCTGCGCGTCTCGCTCTCGGCCGAGCCCGAGGAAGAGGTGCGCGTCGGCTACGAATTGCTGAAGACGCTTGGCGTCCGAAGCCGCGGCGTCCGGGTCGTCTCCTGCCCGTCCTGCGCGCGGCAGGGCTTCGACGTGATCCGTACGGTCGAGAAGCTTGAGGAACGGCTCCAGCACATCCGCACCCCGATGAGCCTGTCGGTCCTCGGCTGCGTCGTGAATGGGCCGGGCGAAGCGCGCGAGACCGACATCGGCGTGACCGGCGGCGGCAATGGCAAGCACATGGTCTACCTCTCGGGCGTGACCGACCACCATGTCGCCGACGAGGGCATGGTCGATCATATCGTCCGGCTGGTCGAGGCCAAGGCGGCCGAGATCGAAGCCGCCGAAGCGGCCAAGCAGCCCGCCCTCGACGCCGCCGAATAGGAACCACTTCTTTACCGCGTCCGCCTAAGCTCGGGCGGTCATGATGCGCGGGCTCTTCATCATCGTCATCGTCGCGACCATGGTCGGCGCCATGATGCCCGGCCGCTCGCGGGCGCCTGAAGGCAACACGGCCGCGGCCCCCGCCGCCGAGCCTTGGTTCGGCGACGACAACGCCCCGACGACGACGCCCTCGAGCTCACGCGGCTGGGGAAGCAGCAGTTCGCCGTCGAGCGCCTCCGCCGCGGGAAGCGAAGTCCGGCTGACCCGGGCCCAAAACGGCCACTTCTACGCCGACGTCGACGTCAATGGGACCAGTGTCGAGTTCATGATCGACACCGGCGCAACAGGCATCGCCATGACCGAGGCCGATGCGCGCCGGGCGGGGGTCCTCCTCGACCCGAGCGGCAGCGGCGTGGTCGGCGAAGGCGCTGGCGGCGCGCTCACCGGGCAGTTCGTCAAGCTCGATCGGGTCCGTCTCGGCGGTCGCACCGTCGAGGGCATGCAGGCGGCAGTCGTCGACGGCGCCAGCACCAACCTCCTCGGACAAAGTTTCCTCAGCCAGTTCCCCGAAGTCACGGTTCGCGGCGATGTGATGACGCTGCGCTAGGCCGCTTGGCCTCGCGCCCGACGCGTCCTAGTCGCTGCAGGATGTCGCGCCATCGCCATCTTCTGCCCTTCGCCGCGGCAGCGCTCGGAATCGCGCTGTTCGCGGGCATGGATGCGGCGATGAAGGGGCTGTCGGCCGCGCTCGGCGCCTATGTCGCGATGGTCTGGCGGCAGGTCTTCGGCGTCAGCCTGTCGGCGCCTTTCTATCTTCGAGACCGGCAAGGCTGGCCGGGCCGGGCGGCGCTTCGCTTTCATCTGATGCGGGGCGGCGTGTCGGCGGTGATGGCGGTGACCTGGTTCTATGGCCTCGCACGCCTGCCCATGGCCGAAGCGATCGCGCTGAGCTTCATCGCGCCGCTGATCGCGCTCTTTCTCGCCGCGCTTCTCCTCAAGGAGAAGATCGGCGCCCGCACCATCGGCGCGTCGCTCCTCGGCCTTGCAGGCGTCGCCGTGCTGGTCGCCTCGCGCCTCGGCACGGCGGGCGAGCGGCATCTCGACGGGGTCGCGGCGATCCTGTTCTCGGCGACGCTCTACGCCTGGAACCTCATCTTGATGCGCCAGCAGAGCCAGGTCGCGGCGCCGGCCGAAGTGACCTTCTTCCAGTCGCTGATCTCGGGCGGGTGGCTGGCGCTCGGCCTGCCCGTGCTGATGGTCGTCGCGCCGCCGGCGACCCTGCTGCCGAGCGGGACCCAGTGGCCGCTCCTCGTCCTCTCCTCGGCGCTCACCATCTCGAGCCTTGCGCTCCTGAGCTGGGCCTATGGCCGGGCCGAGGCGCAGGCGCTGGTGCCGATCGAATATAGCGCCTTCGTCTGGGCGGCACTGCTCGGTGCGGTCGTCTACGGCGAGGAGCTTGGCCTCAGCACCATTCTCGGCGGCGCGCTGATCGTCGCGGGGTGCCTGCTTGCCACGCGCAGGGTGCGGCATGCCTCGCCGATGGTCGAGGGAACGCCCTAGCCGCCCGCGAGCACGTTAACGGTCAGCGCGAGCACGAACAGATTGAAGAAGAAGCCCGTGATCGCCTGCACGGTCACGATCCGCCGGATGCGCCGCGCGCTGATCTGGATGTCGGCGGTCTGCACCGCGACCCCGACCGTGAAGGCGAAGTGGACGAAGTCGCTGAAGTCCGGCGGCTCCTTGCCCGGAAACTCGAGCCCGCCGCAGTCGCCATCCTTGCCCGACAGATAATAGAGATGCGCATAGTGAAGCGCGAAGACCGCGTTGGCGAAGAACCACACCAGCACCAGCGACCCCGTCACCAGCAACTTGTCGGGCATGGTGAGCTCGTCCTTGGCGACCAGCATCGACACGGTTGCGGCGCCGATCACGAGGCCCAGCACGACGCTGACGAGCAGCAGGAGGAGACGGTTGCCGTCGTTGCGTGCCGCCGCTTGGCGCATTTCGTCGGCGCTGTCGTCGAACAGGCTGATCGTGCTCGCGAGGAAGACCAGGGCCGCAATGTCGAACCCGGCCAGCGTCCCGCGCTCGAGCCCCAGCTTCGGGACCAGCAGCGCGCAGCCGCCCGCCAGCACGGCCAGAAAGGCGAGAAAGCGCGGCGGGACGAGGTTGGTTCGGGCCATTGCGGGGCAGTGAATCGGGCCCGTGATGCCATGTCTAGTGAATTCGCCGACAGGCGGGGCTAGAGCGTCGCCATGGCTTGGGCTCTTCTTATCCTCGGCGGCCTGTTCGAGGTCGGCTTCACCACCTCGCTCCGCTTCGTCGAGGGCTTTCGCAATTGGCCGTGGACGCTCGCCTTCCTCATCAGCGTCACCGCTTCGATGACCTTGCTCGAGCGTGCGGCGCGCGAAATCCCGATGGGGACGGCCTATGCCGTCTGGGGTGGGATCGGCGCAATCGGGACGGTGCTGGTCGGCATGGCCTTTTTCGACGAGCCGACCACCACTGTTCGCCTGTTGCTGATTCTGGTGGTGGTCGGCGCGATCGCGGGATTGAAGCTTACGGCCTGACCGTCTGCCGCCCGAGTGACGGCGCATATTCGGGCGCCGCCTCGATGCTCGGCAGGAAGCGCGGACGCGGAAGTTCGCCGCGCGCGGCCTCGTAGGCGCTGCCGAGCGCGAGAAGCTTGGCGTCGGACCAGCGCGGCCCGACGAAGCTCAGGCCCACCGGCAAGCCGCGCAGCAACCCCATCGGCACCGTCAGGTGCGGATAGCCCGCCACCGCCGCCATCGATCCGACATTGCTTCCACCGTTCGACACGTCGCCGTTGACGACATCGATCTTCCACGCCGCCGGATAGGTCGGGAAGACCAGCGCCACTGCCTTATTGTCCTTGAGCAGGCGGTCGAGATCCTTAGTGGCAATTGCGAGGCTGTTCGCCCGCGCCTTGGCGTAGGCCGGATCGTCGACACCCTTGGTCTTCTCGGACATCTCGAAGATTTCCTGCCCGAACAACGGCATTTCCGCGGCGGCCTGTGCCTCGTTGAAGGCGATGACCTCGGCCAGCGTCTTCGGGATCGCGGCGGGACTGCTCGCTAGATAGGCGTTGAGGTCAGTCTTGAGCTCGGCGACCAGCACCTTGAATTCGTCGTCGCCGAAGTTGCCCGACGGCTTGAAGTCCTTGACCTCGACCACGTCGGCACCGGCCGCCTTCAGCCTCGCCACCGCCGCGTCGAACAGGGCGTTGGTGCCGAACCCGCCCGCGAAGCGCAGCACCGCCACGCGCTGACCCTTGAGCGCATCGGCCGAGAGTCCGGCGGTGAAGTCCGAGCGGTGCGCGTCGGCGTCCTTGGTGGCGGGATCGGCGGGATCGCTGCCGGCGATGGCGTTCATGATCTCGGCCGCCTGCCGGACCGTCCGGGTCATCGGCCCGGCGGTGTCCTGCGAGTGGCTGATCGGAACGACATGCGTGCGCGAGACGAAGCCCAAGGTCGGCTTCAGCCCGACCACGCCGTTGAAGCTCGACGGACAGGTGATCGACCCGTCGGTCTCGCTCCCGATCGCATAGTCGACATAGCCTGCCGCGACCGCCGCGCCGCTGCCGCTCGAGCTGCCGCAGGTATTGCGATCGAGGGCGTAGGGGTTGCGGGTCTGGCCACCGACCGCGCTCCAGCCCGAGATGGACGCGGTCGAGCGGATGTTCGCCCATTCGGAAAGGTTGGTCTTGCCGAGGATCACCGCGCCCGCCTGACGCAGCCTCGCCACGAGGGGGGCGTCGCGGCCGGTGTTGTTGCCGGCGAGCGCAAGGCTTCCGGCGGTGGTCGGGAGGCCGGCGACTTCGACATTATCCTTGATCAGGATCGGCTTGCCGGTGAGCGGGCCGGGCGCGATCCGCAGCCGGTCGATCCGCTGCGCCTGTTCGCGCGCGTCGGGCATCACCGCAATCACCGCGCCGAGCTCGGCGTCGCGCCCGTTGATCCGGTCGATCGCGGCGGCAACGGTGCTCTCCGCCGGACCCATCATCGGCGGCGGGGGCGGCGGGACGGTCGGCGGAGCGCCGGAATTGACCGTTTCCGCCATGGCAGGCGGCGGCGCGGTCGTCGTTGTCGCGCATCCGGCGAGGAGCAGAGCAGCGAGAGGCAGCGCACGAAGGCCGTTGGTCAAGTGAGGACTCCCGTTTGTCGAAAGACGTTGTGCCAAGACATTTCAGGTTCAGCGGAAGCGCACAAGGCGGCGGAACACATTCACAGCTGAGAACTTGCGCCTTCATGAAATCCTTCCTCCTTGCCTCGACCGCCCTGCTCGCCGTTCCGGCCGCGGCCCAGACCGCGCCGACCGCGCCCGCGACGACGGCCCAGGCGCAGCCCGCGCCCGCGCCGGCGAGTGAGGAGGAGGAGAGCGAGGAAGGCGAGATCACCGTCACGGGTCAGCGCCCGCGCGGCTCGGTGGTCGGCAACATCCCGGCGGAGAACGTCCTCGACAGCCGCGACATCCGCGCGACCGGCGCGACCAGCATCTCCGAACTGCTCGATTCGGTCGCAGCGCAGACCGGATCGGCGCGCGGCCGGAGCAGCGGCCCGCCGGTGGTCCTCCTCAACGGACAGCGCATCTCGGGCTTCCGCGAGCTTCGCGACCTTCCCCCCGAAGCGATCCAGCGGATGGAGATCCTGCCGGAGGAAGTCGCGCTCAAATACGGCTATTCCGCCGACCAGCGGGTGGTGAACATCGTCCTTCGCCGCCGCTTCAACTCGACCAATGTCGAGGTCGGCGGGCAGGTCGCCACCGACGGCGGCTATGCCAGCGGCCGTGCCAATGTCGGTCGGCTTACGATCCGCGACGACACGCGCACCAGCGGCAACATCCGGATCAACGGCAACAATCCGCTCTACGAGACCGAACGCGACATTTCGGCGCGGGTCGGCGAGCCCATCGACAGCCGCCCCTTCCGCACCCTGGTCGGTGCGCAGCAGGCGGTGAACCTGTCGGGCACGATCAGCCGCCCGATCAGCAAGGTCTTCACGGGCACCCTGACCGGCGAGGCGTCGCGCACGCGCGGCACCAGCGCCCTCGGCTTGCTGTCGACCGACCCCATCCGCCGCACGACCACCAGCAACACGCTCGGCTTCGGCGCGTCGGTCAACGGGCAGAAGGACAAGTGGCGCCTCTCGGGCACCGCCAATGTCGATTATGCCGAGAGCAACAGCGATACGCCTGTCCGCCTGGACGAATCGCGTTCGCGCCGCGGCACGATCAGCCTCGACGGGACCGCGACCGGTCCGCTGATGACGCTTCCCGCCGGCACCTCGAACATCACGGTGAAGGCGGGCGTAAGCGCGCTTTCGATCGACAGCCGAAGCCAGCGCGCCGGGACGCCGGTCAGGAGCAAGTTCGACCGTCAGATCGCCGAGGGCTCCGCCAGCGTCGACCTGCCGCTCACCGAGCGCGCGTCGAAGATCGGGCGCCTGACCGCCAATCTGAACGGGGGGATCGACCAGCTCAGCGACTTCGGAACGCTGACCAGCCTCGGCGCCGGACTCAACTGGTCGCCCGACCCCAAGCTGAACTTCCTCGCCAGCTTCACCCGTGAAGAAGGCGCCCCCTCGCTTCAGCAGCTCGGCGATCCGTTCCTCGAGACCACCGGCGTGCCCTTCTTTGACGCGGTGCGCGGGCAGACGGTGTCGGTGACGACGGTGACCGGGGGCAATCCCGCGCTCGACGCCGATCGTCGCAACGTGTTCAAGATCGGCGGCAACTACCGGCTGTCGGACGAGCCTGGGCTCAATCTTCGCGCCGAATTCGTCCACGAGCGCGTCGACCGGCCGCAGATCAGTTTCCCTGCCGCCACCGCCGCGCTCGAGGCCGCTTTCCCGAGCCGCTTCATCCGCGACGGGTCGGGCCAGCTACTCAGCGTCGACCTGCGACCCGTCAACGCCGACTACTCGCGCCGCGACACTTTGCGCTGGGGCTTCGACTTCAACAAGCAGCTCAAGACCAAGCGGCCCTCGGCCGAGACGATCAATCGGCTGGTCCAGCAGGCCCGCCAGCGCTTCGGCAACCAGTTCCCGGTTCCCGGGGCGCAGCCCGGGACTGGAACCGCACCCGCGGCGACCCCGACCCCGACCCCGGCAGCACCCGGCGGCGATTCGCCCCCGCCGCCTCCCCCCGCCGACGGCGCCGCGCCGCCCCCCCCGGGCGGTCCGGGCGGCGGCGGTTTCCGCTTCGGTGGTGGTGGCCGCGGCGGTGGCGGCGGCGGTCCGTTCGGGGCCGGCGGGCGCGGCGGCCGTCTCAACCTGTCGGCGACCCACACGGTCACCTTCAACGACGAACTCATCATTGGCCCGGGTCTTCCCAAGCTCGACTATCTGAGCGGCGAAGCGGCCGGCGCCAATGGCGGTCGTCCGCGCCACCAGGTCCAAGTCGAGGGCGGCTATTACAACAACGGCATCGGTCTTCGCGCCGAGGCCAACTGGCGCAGCGCGACCCGCGTCGCCTCGGCCGGGGACAATCTGCGCTTCGGCTCCTACGCCGATCTCGACCTGCGCCTCTTCGCCAATCTCGGCGAGCGGCTCGACCTCGTCACCAAGGCGCCGTTCTTCCGTGGGAGCACGGTCCGGTTCGAGATCAACAACGTCTTCAACGCCCGGCCCAAGGTCCGCGGCGGAAGCGGCGGGGTGATTCCCTTCGCCTACCAGCCCGATCGCCTCGAGCCGATCGGCCGGACCGTCGGGATCACCTTCCGCAAGTTGTTCGTGCCGACCCGCTTCATCCGGAGCGTGATCCAGGAAGGCCAGCAGGGCCGCCGCCCGAACTGACCGACAAAAAAGGGCCCCGGTTCGTCACCGGGGCCCTTTTCAGTTTCAGAAGCCTTCGCGCTTGGCCCGTTCGAGGCCGTCGACGATGACCTGCATCGCCTCCTCGCGGCCGCCCCAGCGACCGACGCGGGTCCACTTCTCGGGCTCGAGGTCCTTATAGTGGGTGAAGAAGTGCGCGATCTGGTCGAGCACGATCTTGGGGAGGTGGTCGCCCTCGCTGACGTCCTCGTAATAAGGGGTCGTCTTGACGTCGGGCACCGCCAGCAGCTTCTCGTCGCCGCCGGCCTCGTCCTCGAGGAACAAGACCGCCACCGGCCGCGCGCGGACGACGCAGCCCGGCATGAACGGCCAGCGGTTCATCACCAGGCAGTCGAGCGGATCGCCGTCTTCGCCGAGCGTGTGCGGCACGAAGCCGTAGTTCGCCGGATAGCGCATCGCGGTGTGCAGGATGCGATCGACGAAGATGGCGCCCGACTTCTTGTCGAGCTCATACTTCACCGGCTCGCCGCCGATCGGCACTTCGATGAAGACGTTGATTTGCTCGGGCGGATTGATGCCGGCGGGGACGAGTTCGAGGTTCACTTTGGCTCCAGCAGGATGTCGAGTGCGCCCTTGCCGGTCCCGACCTTGGTGAAGCGCGGGTACCGCGGGCCATCGTAATAAGGAATGGCCAGCGTACGCACCGCGTCACCGCGCTTGTAGGTCAGGCGGATGGGGTTGGTGGTGCCCTTGGCATCGCGCACCGCGTTACGCAAGGCGTCGTCCGAATAGGCGCGCTCGCCGATCGCCACGATCTCGTCGCCGGTGCGGAGCTTTGCGGCGAACGCCGGGCTGCCCCACTTCACGCCGCCGATCTTGCCCGCGCGAACGCTCATGCCGAGCGAGTAGGAGAGGTCGAGGCTCTTGCCGAGCGCCTCGCGCGACCGCCAGGCCGCGGTCGGCGTGTCGGTGTAATCGAGGCGGTAACCCGACTTGACGAAGCCATCGAGCGGGGCGCGCGGACGAACCTCGTCCACCCGCTCGGCGAGGAAGGTCTTCCAGTCATAGGGATAGACGCGGTTCAGCGTCGCGATCACCTCGTCACGGGTGTAGGTGAGCGTGCCCCAGTCGCCGTCGCGGATTCCGAAGAAGGCCTTGGCGAAATCGTCCATGCCGCGCTTGTTCCTGGTGCCGCCGCGAATGATCGCATCGGCCTCGATCCAGATCAGCATGCCCTCGTTGTAATAATCCTCGGAGCGCTGGTAGCTGCCCCACGGCTCGGGCGCGCGGTTCTGGATGATCGGGTCGTTGGTCGTATCGAGCAGCGGCCGCCACGACTTGCCCGGAAGCGTGTCGAGGCTCGCCGCGGTCATCGCCAGCCGATCGAGGATGTCCTGCTTGGGCGTCATGCCCCCGCGCGCCTCGAGGACGGTACCCCAGAATTGCGTCTGGCCCTCGTAGACCCACAGCAGGCTGTTGCGCATCGGGGTCTGGTAGTCGGGCGTGAACAGGTCCGCGCCGCGGCGGAACTTGCCGTCCCAGCTGTGCGTGAACTCGTGCGGGAAGACGTTCCGGTCGTACGGATGCTTGTCGTAGTCGGTGTAATAGCCGAGCGAGGTGTCGATCTCGGTCGAGCGATGGTGCTCGAGCCCGATGCCGCCCAGTTCGTCGGTGACCGCGTTCAGGAAGTCATAATGGTCGAAGTGGCGCGCGCCGAACAGCTTGATCGCCTGGTCGACCATGCTGCGATGCTTGGCCAGCACGTCGGCCGGGATCTTCAATTCCTCGGGAGCATCGGCAACGCTGTTCAGCGTCACGCCGTGGCCGAGGTCGTCCTTGCGGAAATAGCGGCCCGCGAAAACCGGCGAATCGACCAGCGTCTCGTAGGAAACGGTGCCGTAGCGCACCCGGTTGCCGGTGCCCGCCGCCGCGCCGTTCGGGCGCAGCGCCGTCGCGGCCTGCCAGCCGGCCGGGAGGATGAGCGTCGCCTCGACCGGGATCTGCCGGGTGTAATAGCCCGCCGGGTAGAGCGAGACATTCTCCCACTGCACGTTGGTGATCGACGGGGTCATGACGATCCGGCCCTGGTTCGGCTGGGTCGGCGAGACGAAGGAGAAGCGGGCTTCGATCGAGCGGGTTCCGGCGGGGACGGTCACGCGGTAACCGCTGGTCTCGACGGTATCGCGGGTCCACGGCAGAACCGCGCCCTCGGCGGTGCGGATGACGAGCCCGGCGAGCTTGTCGGGCCTCTGGTCCGGTCCGTGCGCGCCCGGCAGCCAGCGCGGCAGCAGCAGGACGAGATCGCCCGCCTGCGCCACCGGGATGACCTGGCGGACGTTCATGATCGCCCGGTCGCTGTCGGTGACGTCCACCTCCAGCTGCATCGTGCCGGGGTAGGGCACGTCGCGCGGGGCGGGCACGGAGTTGACGGGGAAGATCGCCGTCGGTGCGCTGTTCTGCGCAAGGGCGGAGGTCGAGACGGAAGCGGCGAGCGCCGCGAGCAGGACTATCGTACGCATGGGCCACGCCTAGCCATGCGAGCCGGCACCCGCTAGTGGGCAGCCCGAAGTTTATGGCCCAAATCTCGACCCCCCAACCCATCCGCGGAATGCAGTCCCTGCTCGGCGAGGATGCGGACCGCTTCGCGCATGTTGTCGCGACCTTCGACCGCGTCCGGCGACTGTTCGGCTTCAAGCGGGTGGAGATGCCCGTGCTCGAGCCGACCGCGGTGTTCGCCCGCTCGCTGGGCGAAACCACCGACGTCGTCTCCAAGGAGATGTACAGCTTCGAGGATCGCTCGGGCGACAACGTCACCCTGCGCCCCGAATTCACCGCCGGCATCGCGCGGGCCTTCCTGACCGAAGGATGGCAGCAATTCGCGCCGCTCAAGGTCGCGACCCATGGCCCCGCCTTCCGGTATGAGCGGCCGCAGAAGGGCCGATTCCGACAGTTCCACCAGCTCGACGCCGAGATTCTCGGCGCCGCCGAGCCGCAGGCCGACGTCGAGGTGCTGAGCCTCGCCGACCAACTGCTCCGCGAGCTCGGGCTCGGCGACACCATCGTCTGCAAGCTGAACACCCTCGGCGATCCGGCGACCCGCTCGGCCTGGCGCGACGCGCTCCACGCGCATTTCGCCGCGCACCGCGCCGACCTCAGCGAAGACAGCCGCGACCGGCTCGACCGAAATCCCGTCCGGATCCTCGACAGCAAGGCTCACCAGGACTGGCCGATCGTCGATTCGGCGCCGGTGATCGACGACTATCTGACGGCGGAAGCGAGCGACTTCTTCGCCGCGGTCTGCGCTGGCCTCGATGCTGCGGGCGTCCGGTGGGAGCGCGCCCCGCGGCTCGTCCGCGGCCTCGATTATTACCGCCACACCGCGTTCGAGTTCGTCACCGACAAGCTTGGTGCGCAGGGCACCGTCCTCGCCGGCGGCCGCTACGACGGCCTGGTCGAGGCGCTCGGCGGTCCGCACACCCCCGCCATCGGCTGGGCCGCGGGGATCGAGCGGCTGAGCATGATGATCGACGCGCCGGCCGTGGCGGTTCCGGTCGCGGTGGTCGCCGAAAATGCCGAGCGCGATGCCGATGCATTGCGCTTCGTCGCGCAGCTCCGCCGCCGTGAGGTGGCCGCCGAAGCCTTCGTCACCGGCAGCCCGCGCAAGCGTTACCAGCGGGCGATGAAGACCAATCCGCCCGCGATCGTCAGCTTCGACGTCCGCGACGGCGCGCCCACTGCCGGGCTGAAGCTCCTCGACGAGAACAACGGCGACGCCGTTCGCGCGGGCGAGCTGTTCGAGCGCGAACGCGCCACCGCATGACGCAGATCTCGTCCGAACGGATCGCCCAGATCGAGGCGAAGCGGCAGGAGCTGTCCGCGATGATGGCCTCGGGCGATCTTGCCCCCGACGCCTTCGTCCGCCTGTCCAAGGAATATGCGCAGATCGAGCCGGTCGCCGCCGCCGCCCGCGAGGTCCGCCGCCTCCGCGCCGAGCGCGAGAGCCTCGGTGCGATGACCCGTGACGGGGACGAGGAATTGCGCGCCATGGCGGCCGAGGAGCTCGCGCTCATCGAGGAAGCGCTTCCCAAGGCCGAGCGCGCGCTCGCCCTCCAGCTCCTGCCCAAGGATTCGGCCGACGAGCGTGCGGCGATGCTCGAGGTCCGCGCCGGCACCGGCGGCGACGAGGCCGCGCTGTTCGCCGGCGACCTGCTGCGCATGTACCAGCGCTTCGCCGACGAGCACGGCTGGAAGTTCGAACTCATCAGCGCCTCGCAGTCCGAGGTCGGCGGCTACAAGGAAGCCGTCGCCTCGATCAACGGCAGCGGCGTCTTCGCCCGCCTCAAGTTCGAAAGCGGGGTGCACCGCGTCCAGCGTGTCCCCGCGACCGAGAGCGGCGGGCGGATCCACACGTCCGCGGCGACCGTGGCGGTGCTTCCCGAGGCCGAGGAAGTCGACGTCCAGATCGACGACAAGGACCTGCGGATCGA
Organism: Sphingomonas rosea; assembly: GCF_039538065.1. Classification (NCBI taxonomy): domain Bacteria; kingdom Pseudomonadati; phylum Pseudomonadota; class Alphaproteobacteria; order Sphingomonadales; family Sphingomonadaceae; genus Sphingomonas; species Sphingomonas rosea. The sequence goes on along the minus strand of NZ_BAABBR010000001.1, from coordinate 789,253 downwards.
CGTCTATCGGTCGAGCGGGCCAGGCGGCCAGTCGGTCAACACCACCGACAGCGCGGTCCGGATCACCCACTTGCCGAGCGGCCTCGTCGTCATCCAGCAGGACGAGAAGTCGCAGCACAAGAACAAGGCGAAGGCGCTGAAGGTACTGCGGACCCGCCTGTTCGAGCTCGAGCGCGAGCGGCTGGCGAGTGAACGCGCCGGCGCGCGCAAGTCCATGGTCGGGTCGGGCGACCGCTCCGAACGAATCCGCACCTACAATTTCCCGCAGGGACGGGTGACCGACCACCGGATCAACCTCACCCTCCACAAATTGCCCGAGATCCTCGAAGGGCCGGGCCTCAAGGAACTCACCGACGCGCTGATCGCCGAGGACGAAGCGGAGCGGCTCGCCGGGCTGGAAGAGCAGCAATAAGGTGAAGGCGCTCGAACGCGTCCTGGCCGAAGCCACCCGCCGGTTGCCCGAGTGCACCGACACGCCGCGGCTCGATGCCGAACTGCTCCTCGCCCACGCTTACGGGATCGAGCGCGACGAATTGCTGCTGCGCCCGCCGGCGCTTCCGATCCCGCCTGCCTTCGAAGAGTTTCTCGAGCGCCGCTGCCAGGGTGAGCCCGTCGCCTACATCACCGGGCGCCGGGCCTTCTGGAACATCGAGCTCGAGGTCGGTCCCGGAGTCCTCATTCCGCGACCCGACAGCGAGACGCTGATCGAGGCCGCGATCGAGCATTTCGGCAAGGGCGACGGGCCCGAGCGGATCCTCGACCTCGGCACCGGGCCGGGCACCCTGCTGCTCGCCGCGCTCGACCAGTGGCCCCGCGCCACCGGGCTCGGCATCGACGCGAGCGAGGCCGCGCTCGCCTATGCCGTCCGCAATGCCGAGCGCCTCGGGCTCGCCCCGCGGGCCCATTTCCGCCGCGGCGACTGGGCCAAGCGCGTGACCGAGCGGTTCGACCTTCTGCTGTGCAACCCGCCCTACGTCGCCGAGGATGCCGAGCTCGGTCCGGGCGTCGCCGAGCACGAGCCGGCCGAGGCCCTGTTCGCGGGTCCGGACGGCCTCGACGACTATCGCCGGCTTGCGCCCGAGATCGCGCGCCTGCTCAACCCGGGCGGGCTCGCCGCCATCGAGATCGGGCATGACCAGGCCGAAGCGGCCTCGGCGCTGTTCGTGGCCGAGGGCCTCGCGCCCCGCGTCGCCCACGATCTCGCCGACCGCCCACGCGCGCTGCTGATCGAGGTGAATCGCTAGGGGGCTTGGAAAAGCCTCTTCGCGCGGCTACATCCCATACAGCACCGGTCCGCACCAAGGCGCCGACCGATGCGACCCCCGACGAAATCGCCTGCAGCGCGCCCGATGGCGCGACATCGACGACAGAGGGGACGGGCAGACGAGCGGGTCGCTGTCCGCACAAGGGTTCACGCGCTTCGAGGAATTGTTTCGGCGCTAGTGGTCAAGGAACAACACGCTTGATGAACAATCGCCAGAACGGCCGCCGTCGCGGTCGTGGGGGTCAGCGGCCGCAGGGTATCGGTGGCGGCGGTGGCGGCAACGACCGCGGGCAGCGTAGCCGCGGCAATGCCGCGCAGCTCCTCGAAAAGTACAAGAACATGGCCCGCGACGCGCAGCTCGCCGGCGACCGTGTCCAGACCGAATATTACCTCCAGTTCGCCGATCACTATTTTCGCGTCCTGGGCGAGACCCGCTCGCGCTTCGAGGACCAGCGTCCCGGCCGCGACGACGACGACGACGACGATCAGGACGACCTGATGGACGGCGACGGCGACGAGGAGATGGGCGAGCAGCAGCAGCAGCAGCAGCGCCCCGAACGTCAGGACCGCCAGGACCGCCAGCCGCGCGGCGAACGCTTCGAGCGTCGTCCCCGCGAGGATCGCCAGCGCGACGACCGTCCGCGCGAGGAGCGATCGCGCGAGGAGCGGCCCCGCGAGGATCGACCGCGCCGCGAGCGCTTCGAGCGTCGTCCGCGCGACGAGGAGCAGCCGCAGGCTCCCGCCGGCGAGCCCGAGCAGGAGCAGCCGGTCGGAATCGCCGACTTCCTCCCGCCCGCCATCGGCGCGGTCGCCAGCGATACGTCCTTCGAGGAGGCCGAAGAGGCGCCCAAGCCCAAGCGCCGCACGCGCCGGCCCCGCGTCGAGGACAATGACGGCGAGATCGCGCCCGCCGCGTGACCTTCAAGCCACGCTGAGCGGCCAAGCGGTCACGCTCGGTTGACGTTCATGTAACAAGGTCACATGCTCCTTCCCGTTCGTTCGGGAAGGAGTTTGTGCATGCGCCTGATCCTCGGCCTCCTGGGGGTTGCCGCCGCGGCACCGCTGGCCGCGCAAACCGCCATTCCGAGCCCCGAGGCGAGCGCCCAGGGCAACGTCGCGGTCACCATCTACAACAACAATCTCGCGCTGGTGCAGGACCGGCGCGAGTTGACCCTGCCGGCCGGCCGGTCGCGCCAGGAGTTTCCCGACGTCTCCGCGCAGATCCGCGCCGAGACCGTCACGCTCACCGGCAGCGACATCGGCATCGTCGAGCAGAACTTCGACTATGACCTGCTGAGCCCCAGCGCGCTGATGCAGAAGGCGGTGGGCGAGATCATCACGCTTGTCCGCGTCAATCCCGCGACCGGCGCCGAAACCCGCGAGCGCGCCCGCGTGCTGGCGGCCAATGGCGGCGTCGTCCTCCAGATCGGCGATCGCATCGAGGTGCTGCGCGACGACGGGCTTCCGGTCCGGGTCATCTTCGACAAGGTCCCCGAGGGCCTCCGCCCGCGCCCGACCCTGTCGGTGACGCTCACCGCGCCCCGCGGCGGCCGCCAGCCGCTGACCCTCACCTATCTGACGCCCGGGCTCGCCTGGAGCGCCGACTATGTCGCCTTGTTCGACGAGGCAGCGGGCAAGATGGACGTCCAGGGCTGGATCACGCTCAACAACGAGAGCGGAACCGCCTACCGCAATGCCGACGTCGTCTTGGTCGCGGGCGCGGTCGGGGGCGGCCAGCGCAATTACGGCGCCCCGCCACCGATCCGCCGCGCGGGTACCGAGACCGCCGGGCGCGAGCGGCTCGACGACTATTATCTCTATCCCTTGCCCGAGCGGACCACGATCGCCCAGGCGCAGCAAAAGCAGGTCAGCTTTCTCGACGTCTCGGGCACGCCCGCTGCTCGCGCTTACGAATATGACAATCCGTGGCTCGGTTCGTCCGACCAGCCGATCAGCGTCAACTCCGTGCTGCGCTTCTCGACCAGCCGCTCGCAGGGGCTTGGCGACGCGCTCCCGGCCGGCACGGTGCGGGTCTATCAGCGCGACAGCCGCGGCACGCCCCAGTTCGTCGGCGAATCGCGGATCGGGCACACGCCAATGGGCAGCGACCTCGGCCTCACCACCGGCCAGGCTTTCGACATCAAGGTCCAGCCGACGGTCGAGCAGCGCGCGCGAATCGCGTCCGATGGAAGCCGCTGGCGGACCACGATCCGCTACAAGCTGACCAACGCCTCGCCCAAGCCGGTCACCGTGGCCCTCGTGCAAAGCGGCCTGTGGGGCGACACGCGAATCACCGAGGAAAGCCTCAAGAGCAGTCGCCGCTCGGCCGACGAGGCGGTGTGGCAGGTCAGCGTGCCCGCCAGTGGCGAGGCGAGCGTCGCCGCCACCTTCGACACGCGCTTCTAGGGCGCAGGCGGCCATGCGCTCCCTCGCGCTCGCCTTGGCGCTGCTGCCGGTCGCGGCGGCCGCGGAGGACGTGGTCACTTCGCCAAGGCCCGACCGGGTCGGCGTGACCGTCTACCGCGACCTGTCGCGCGGCAATGATGCGCTCGAGCGCGACTGGCTCAACGGCTATGCGCTGATCAGCGAGACGCGGACCATCCGCATTCCCGCCGGCGAGTCGGAGCTTCGCTTCGAGGGCGTGGCCAGCGGCATCGTCCCGCAGAGCGCGATCGTCGCGGGGATTCCCGACGGACTGCTCGAGCGCAACCGCGACGCCTATCTGCTGTCGGCCGGAAGCCTCGTCGACCGCTCGCTGGGCGAGCGCGTCACGCTTCGGCGCACCGACAAGGCCACGGGCAAGGTCGTGACGCAGGACGCGGTGGTCCGCACTGGCAGCAACGGCGGGGTGGTCGTCCAGACGCCCGCGGGCTTCGAGGCGCTGCGCTGCACGGGCCTCGCCGAAACCCTCACCTTTCCGAACGTACCCGCGGGGCTGAGCGCCCGCCCGACGCTCTCGGTCCGGGTCCGTGCGCGCCAGGCGCTCACCGCGACCGTCACCCTTTCCTATCTCGCGTCCGGGTTCGACTGGCAGGCGGATTACATCGCCACTCTCTCGGCCGACGATCGCACGCTCGACCTGCAGGCCTGGCTGACCCTCGCCAGCACCGACGAGACGACATTCGCCAATGCGACCACGCAGGCGGTTGCGGGCCGCGTCAATCGCGAGGATGCCGAGGTTCCCGAGGTCGAAGCGCCGGCGCTCCGCCTCAAATGCTGGCCGCAGGGCACGACCAGCGACGTTCCCGAAATCGCGCCCCCGGCGGCGCCGCCACCGCCGCCGCCGCCGCCGGCACCGATGATGGCCGCGCCGATGGCCGAACGCGATTCGCAAGAGATCGTCGTCACGGGGTCGAAAATGATGAGCCAGCGCGAGCAGCTCGGCGACCTCCAGCTCTACCGGATCCCCGAGCCTGTCACGGTCGCCGCCAACGCCCAGAAACAGGTCGGGCTGATCGACCAGCCGGCCGTGCGGGTGAAGCCCGTCTATGCGCTCGCCTTCGGCGCGGATTCTCCCGGCGATCGCGAAGCCGATTTCGTCCTGCGCGCGGAGAACCGCACCGCCGATGGCCTTGGCCTCCCGCTCCCTGCCGGGCGAGTCATCGTCCTGCGCGAAGGCGGACCCCGGCCACTCCTGATCGGCGAGGGCGAGCTGCCCGACCGAGCCGTCGGGGAAAAGGTCGAGATCGCGCTCGACGAGGTGCCCGGGGTTCGCGGAAAACTCACCAGCACCGCGCCCGACCGCTACCGCCTCGAGCTTTCGAACGACCGCGCCGTGCTGATCGCGGCCGAGGTCGCGTTACGGGTCGACGACGGCGCGAGACTTGCGGCCGACGCACGGATCGTCCGCCGCGACGGCAAGTCGTTGTGGATCGTCACCGTGCCGGCCAATGGCCGTGCCGTGCTGACCTATCGCTTGAAGCGCTAGAGCGGGCGGTCGACCGGCCGCGGGCGATGGCTCTCGTCGAGTGCGACGAAGGTGAAGAGCCCCTCGGTCACCTTCACCTGCCGGTCCCCGCCGTCGCGGTCGGCGATGACCTCGATCCGGATCGCCATGCTGGTCCGCCCGACGCGCTCGACCTCGGCATAGACGCTGATGAGGTCGCGCAGCTCGATCGGGGCGATGAATTCCATCCGCTCGATCGCGACGGTCGCGACCGCGCCATGCGCCCGGCGCGCGGCGACGATGCCGGCCGCGATGTCCATCTGGCTCAGCACCCAACCGCCGAAGATGTGCCCGTTGGCGTTGATGTCGCTCGGCCCCGGGGTCACGCGAAGGGTCGGCTGGCGGGGGTCGTTGGTCGTCAAATCTTGTCGTCCTCGATGATGGTCTCGTCGGCGGTCCGATGCGCTTCCTCGTCGTGGCCCGAACTGGCGCTGAGGAAGGTCAGCGTCATCAGCGCCGCGCCCAGCAGTACCGACAGGCCGGCGCCGAGTGCGGTCGCGATCAGCATGTGGACATGCATCTCGCTGTCGCCCTGGCTGACGAAATAGACCGCCGCCGCCGCTGCCGCGATCGCCGCCACGCTCATCCAGCGCATGATTCGCCGGAAGCGGATCCACTGCGAACGGCGGAGCGAAGGGATGGGGTCGGGCTTTGGCATGCTTCTGCGCTTCCCTTTGCGAGGGGAAGGTGAGACTTTCAACCCCGAGCAGGGTTGGGCAGCTGTTGGGCAGGAGAAATTGCCATGACCATCGCCGCGGTTCTCGCCGGGAAAAGCCGGGACGTCGCTACCATCGGGCAGGAGGCGACTCTCGCCGATGCCGCCGCCGAGCTCACCAGGCGCAAGATCGGCGCGCTGGTCGTGGTCGATCCGGCAGGGGAGGCGATCGGCGTCCTGTCCGAGCGGGACATCGTCACCTGCCTCGCCCGTCATGGCGATTCGCAGCTCGGCACGCGCCGGGTCGCCGATGCGATGACCTCGCCTGCCATCACCGTGCTTCCGACCGATGGGGCGCTGGGCGCCCTGGCGCTGATGACGCGGCGACGGATCCGTCACCTGCCGGTGCTCGAGAACGGGCGTCTCGCCGGCCTCGTCTCGATCGGCGACCTCGTGAAGTATCGAATCGATCATATCGAGCGGGAAGCCGACGCGATGCGCCAGTACATCCAGTCCGCCTGACCGCTTTCGGCCCTCGCAAAACTTTTTTCGTGGGGGCCCATATATAAGGATTCGCGCGCGCCCGAAAAGCCGAGCAAAAACTTGAACTTGGGGGTTGCGCTCTCCGGCGATGGGCTTAAATGCCCCCTCAGCGACGGACGCAGCGGCTTCGGCCCGGCGTTCGGAAGCACCGAACAAGAAGGCTGATCGGCCGCTTCTTCCACCAGGAAGGCCAGCGGGTTGATCTCCTGCTTCGAGCAGGAGGCCATCGAGTTCGGGCTGCTGGTGGTTCCGACTTCTTCGGAAGGACGAACCAGGGCAGGCCGTATGGCAACGTCGACTTTTCGAAAATGTTTCGAAAAAAAGACGTTGACGAGGTGAGAACCT